>CANHCJ010000364.1 GCA_947458025.1 Rhodospirillales bacterium
GGAGGCATCGCCGGTGCGCGCGGCCACGCGGCGTTCCAGTTCGGGCAGCGGCACGTCGAGCCAGATGCCGCGGAACGCCAGGCCGGCGACGGCGGCTTGCAGCCGGGCGCGATGGGCCGGGTCCATCCAGGTGGCATCCGCGATCACCGCATGCCCGCCGGCGGCAATCGCGTGTGCCGCCGCGATGATCTCGGCGAACACCGCCTCGCTGACGGCGGGCGCATACCCCCCGGGGCCGAGCTTCTGTTCGGGTGCGAGGCCGAAGCGGCGCTTGCGGATCTCGTCGCTGCGCAGGATCACCGCGCCGGGCGCGGCGCCGAGATCGGGGGCCAGGGCGCGCGCCACGGTGGACTTGCCGGCGCCCGGCAGCCCGCCGATCGCCAGCACCCGGGCCGGCGGCGGGGCGAGGCAGGCCAGCGCGCGGTCGAGGTAGCGGCGCGACTCGGCGGGCCGGGCGCGGGCAGCCTCCACATGGGCGCGCACCATGGCGCGCATGGAAAGCCAGGCCGGCAGCAGCGGCACCAGTGCCCAGTCGCCGGTGCGCGCCAGGTAGCGGTTCATCACCCGGTTGGCGGCGGCGCGCCCCACGCGCAGGTCGAGGTCCATCAGCAGGAAGGCGAGGTCGTAGCCGATATCGGTGGTGGCCAGCGCCTCGTCGAACTCCAGCGCATCGAAGGCCACCGGCGCGCCGTGCCAGAGGCACATGTTGCCCAAATGCAGGTCGCCATGGCAGCGCCGCACGAAGCCGGTGGCGCCACGTTCGCGCAGCGCCCCGGCCTGGCGGTCCAGCAGCGCCTGCATGCCGGCCCGCCATGTCGCCACCTCGGCGGCGTCGAGCCCGGCATCGCGCGCGGCGCGGGCATTGCCCTCGGCCACCTCGGTGAGCGATGCGTGCTGGTCGCGCGACACCACCTGGTTGCGCGCGTGCAGCGCGGCAACCGCATCGGCCAGCGCGTCCAGCAACGGGGCGTCGAGCGCGCCGCGGGCGGCGACCTCATCGAGGAAATCGCCCGCCGGCACGCGGGCCATGCGCACCACCCAGTCCACCACCTCCCCGCCGCCGCCCAGGGCGAGCGTGCCGTCGCCGGCGCGGGTCACCGGCACCACGTCCCGGTAGAGGCCGGGGGCATTGTCGGCGTTCAGCGCCAGCTCGCGCCGCGCGGTGCGCTCGCGTTCGGCCAGGGTGGTGAAGTCCACGAAGGCCAGCCGCACCGCGCGGCGCAGCTTCCACACCGTGTCCGCGCCCAGGAACACGGCGGAGATATGCGTCTCCACCGGCGCCGCGCCGGCAAGGCGCCGCAGCAGGGCGGCGGTGTCAGCCTGTCCGGGCGGAAGCATCACCGCCGCTCCGCGGCCCGGGGGATCAGGGGAACAGCTTCTGCACCGACCAGCCGTCGCCGGCGCGGGTGTACACGGTGCGGTCGTGCAGGCGGAACGGCATGTCCTGCCAGAACTCGATCACCTGCGGCACGATGCGGAAACCGGACCAGTGCTCGGGGCGCGGAATATCCTCGCCCGGGAACTGGCGCTCCGCCTCGGCCAGCCGCGCCTCCAGCACCGCGCGGTCGGCCAGCGGGCGGGACTGGTCGGAGGCATGGGCGCCGAGGCGGGAGATACGCGGGCGGGAGTTGAAGTAGGCGTCGGCCTCCGCCCGGGTCGCGTCCACCACCGGGCCCTCGATGCGGATCTGGCGGCGGCGGCTCTTCCAGTGGAACAGCAGGCAGGCCTGGCGGTTGGCCAGCAGCTCCCCGCCCTTGCGGCTCTGCAGGTTGGTGTAGAACACGAAGCCGCCCTCGTCCCAGCCCTTCAGCAGCACGGTGCGGGCGGAGGGGCGGCCATCCGGCGTGGCGGTGGCCAGCGTCATGGCGTTGGGGTCGTTGGGCTCGCTGGCCTGCGCCTCCTCCATCCAGGTGGCGAACTGGGCGAACGGCTCACTGAGGGCGGCATCTGGCATCGCGGGTGCTCCTTCGATCGCCAAGACATGACTCCGCGACCGGCTTTCGCCAAGCGCCCGCCTCTTGCTCCTGCCATGCGCCCTGTGTCACCACAGGTCAGGAAACCCAGGCCGAAAGCAGGATTCCCATGCCAGAGACCGAAGCCGCACCGCCGCCGCCGAAGGGAACGCTGCTTGCAGGCAAGCGCGGGCTGATCATGGGCGTGGCCAACAACATGTCGCTCGCCTGGGGCATCTCCGCCGCCTGCGCCGCCCAGGGTGCCGAACTCGCCTTCACCTACCAGGGCGAGGCGCTGGGCAAGCGCGTGAAGCCGCTGGCCGAAAGCCTCGGCAGCGACATTGTCCTGCCCTGCGACGTCAGCGACGACGCCAGCATGGATGCCGCCTTCGCCGCGGTGCAGGCGCGCTGGGGCAAGCTCGATTTCCTGGTGCATGCCATCGGCTATGCCGACAAGAACTTCCTGCGGGGCCGCTATGTCGATACCCCGCGCAGCGTGTTCCTGCAGGCGATGGACATCTCCTGCTTCTCCTTCTCCGCCGTGGCCCAGCGCGCCGCCGCCATCATGAACGACGGCGGCTCCATGCTCACGCTGAGCTACCTGGGCGCGGAGCGGGTGATCCCGCACTACAACGTGATGGGCGTGGCCAAGGCGGCGCTGGAGGCCAGCGTGCGCTACCTCGCCGCCGATCTCGGGCCGAACGGCATCCGCGTCAACGCCATCTCCGCCGGGCCGATCCGCACCCTGGCGGCCAGCGGCATCGGCGATTTCCGCTACATCCTGCGGTGGAACCAGTACAACTCGCCCCTGCGCCGCAACACGACGATCGAGGATGTCGGCGGGGCCGGGCTCTACCTGCTCAGCGACCTCGCGCGCGGCGTGACCGGGGAGGTGCACCACGTGGACAGCGGCTACCATTCCGTGGGCATGAAGAACCCGGATGCGCCCGATATCTCGGTGGCGCATGAGTAAGGGAAGGATGTTCTTTTTTGAAAAAAAGAACCAAAAAACTTTTCCGACCTTTCTGAAGTCGGAAAGTCTTTTTGCTTCTTTTTCTTCAGAAAAAGAAGATTCTTCCTTCCTTGGTTCCCTCTGAATGTCCCACAACAGCTTCGGCCACCTCTTCCGCGTCACCACCTGGGGCGAAAGCCACGGCCCCGCCATCGGCGGCGTGGTCGATGGCTGCCCGCCCGGCATCCCCCTCTCGGAAGACGACATCCAGCCCTGGCTGGACCGCCGCCGGCCCGGCCAGTCGAAATTCACCACCCAGCGCCAGGAGCCGGACCAGGTCCGCATCCTGTCCGGCGTGTTCGAGGGCCAGACCACCGGCACCCCGATCGCCTTCCTGATCGAGAACGTGGACCAGCGCTCCAAGGACTACGGCGAGATCGCCACGCGCTTCCGCCCCGGCCATGCCGACCTCACCTACGCGCTGAAATACGGCATCCGCGACTACCGCGGCGGCGGGCGCAGCAGCGCGCGCGAAACCGCGATGCGCGTGGCCGCCGGCGGCGTGGCGCGCAAGGTGCTCGATGGCGTGACGGTGCGCGGTGCCCTGGTGCAGATGGGCCCGCACCGCATCGACCGCAGCCGCTGGGACTGGGCGCAGGTGAACGAGAACCCGTTCTTCTGCCCCGATCCCGTGGCCGCGCAGGAGTGGGAGGCCTATCTCTCCGCCATCCGCAAGTCCGGCTCCTCCTGCGGCGCGGTGATCGAGCTGGTCGCCGAAGGCGTGCCGCCCGGCCTGGGCGCCCCCATCTACGGCAAGCTCGATGCCGACATCGCCGCCGCGCTGATGAGCATCAACGCCGTGAAGGGCGTCGAGATCGGCGACGGCTTCGAAGCCGCCGCCCTCTCCGGCGAGGACAATGCCGACGAGATGACGATGGAAGATGGCCTGGTCCAGTTCGGCTCCAACCATGCCGGCGGCATCCTGGGCGGCATCTCCACCAGCCAGCCCATCGTCGCCCGCTTCGCGGTGAAGCCCACCAGTTCCATCCTCGCCCCGCGCCGCAGCGTGGACCAGCAGGGCCAGGAGGTGGAGGTGGTCACCAAGGGCCGCCACGACCCCTGCGTGGGCATCCGCGCCGTGCCGGTGGGGGAGGCGATGCTGGCCTGCGTGCTGGCCGACCACACGCTGCGCCACCGCGCCCAGAACCCGGATGCGCCGACGCAGGCGAGGCTGCCGCGCAACTGATCCAAACGCGCGCGCCGGACGTTAACGGACTGTACTGCCCGTCCGTCCGCAAGCGACCGAGGATCAGATGCCTCTCGTGCCGGAGCACTTCCTGCTGCCGCCCCAGCCCGCCACCGCCGCGGCGTTCATCCGCCTTGTCGGCGCGAAACCGTGGAAATCGCGCATGGCGGAGCTGGCCGGCCGCGCCGCCTGCGGGCTGCGCGGCGGCAAGGCGCTGGTGCAGCGCCACGCCATCGAGCTCACCCTCGACCGCCAGGCCCGCGGCGCCATGCTGGACAGCCGCGCGGCGCAGATCGTCGCCGGCCTGGCGCAGGAGGCGGTGGTGACGCATGCCAGGCTTTCGCCCACGGGCCGCGCCGCGCTGAAGGAACGGCTGCGCGATGCAC
>CANHCJ010000365.1 GCA_947458025.1 Rhodospirillales bacterium
CACACCCTCAAGAGCAGGGCGCCCACCCACGCCTAAAATATACCATTAACGGAACAAAAAACACACCTTGCCAACCCACCCCTCCGCGGGAACCCTCGCCCCAAGCCCCACGGAGCCACGGAGCCACGCCGCCATGCCCCGCATCCTCGTCGCCTCCATCTTCCACGAGGCGCACTCCTTCTCCCCCCTCCTCACCACCGCCGAAAGCTTCGTCGTCATGCGCGGCGACGCCCTGCTCCAGAAGGCCGAAACCTCCGCCTCCGGCCTCGGCGGCGGCATCCGTCGCCTGCGCGCCATGGGCGCCACCCCCATCCCCGTCCTCTCCGCCGTCGCCCCCCCGGGCGGCCTCATCCAGGATGGCATCTACGAAGCCTTCCGCACCGAAATCCTCGCCGCCGCCCGCGCCGAACAGCCCGACGGCATCTTCCTCGACCTCCACGGCGCCATCGCCAGCCAATCGATCGACGATTGCGAAGGCGACCTCATCGCCGCCCTCCGCCAGGCCCTCCCCACCACCCCCATCGCCGCCAGCTTCGACCTGCACGGCAACATCACCCCCCGCCTGCTGGAAGCCGCCACCATCGCCATCGCCTGCAAGCACAACCCGCACACGGACTACGACCAGGCCGGCGACCGCGCCTGCGAGCTCCTCCTCCGCACCCTGCGCGGCGAGATCCGCCCCGTCATCGCCGCCGCCTGGGTCCCCATGCGCTGGGCCGGCCGCGGCGCCACCGCCACCTCACCCCTGCGCCCCCTGCACGACCTGCGCGAACGCCTCGCCGCCGCCGACCCCGCGCTCCTGGACATCTCGCTCTACAACACCCAGCCCCCGCTCGATGCCGCGCCCTCCGGCCACTGCGTCGTCGTCGTCGCCGATGCCAGCCCCGAGGCCGCCAGCCGCGCCGCCGAAGCCCTCGCCCGCGCCACCTGGGACCTGCGCGAGGCCTTCCGCTCCGACCTGCCCCCGCTGGCCGAGGCCATCGCCGCCCGTACCCCCGGCCGCCCCCTCATCCTGGGCGATGCCGGCGACAGCGTCCTGGCCGGCACCCCCGGCGACGGCACCGTCATCCTGCGCGAGGTGGCCCGGACCTGGCCGAAGCTGAAGGCCGCCATCCCGGTCACCGACCCCGCCGCCGCCGCCGCCGCCCACCGCGCCGGCCCCGGCGCCCGGCTGCACCTGTCCATCGGCGGCCACTGGAACACCACCGAACAGCCCTTCACCGCCGAGTTCGAGGTCCTCCACCTCGGCGACGGCCGCTTCGTCCAGCGCGGCCCCTACCTCGCCGGCGAATCCGCCGATGTCGGCCCCACCGCCGCCCTGCGCACCGGCCGCATCACCGTCATCGCCACCACCCGCCCCGGCTGGTCGCAGGACCCGGCGCAGTTCCTCAGCGCCGGCGTCGACCCCGCCGCGCAGGATCTCGTCGTCGCCAAGTCAAGCTCGCACTTCCGCCTGTCCTTCGCCGCCACCGGCGACTGCGTCACCGTCGCCACCCCCGGCCTCTCCAACTTCGAGACCGACTACCCCTTCCGCCGCCGCCCGACCCTGTGGCCGGACGACCCCGCCCTGGTGCCCGATCTCGCCGCGCGCCGGTTCGGATGAGGCCGCGGCCTCACACCGCCAGCCCCCCGTGCCACCAATGCTCGAAGGGGTTGCTGTGGATGATCGAATCGATCGTCACCTGGGCGATGCGCGGCAGGTTGGTCCCCTCCACCAGGTGGTTGATGCCGCGCAGCCCTTCCAGCGATTCCTCCACCCCGGCATAGGGGAAGTCGGTGCCCCAGAAGATCTTGTTGCGGTCGTGGATGGTGTATTCCTGCGCCGCCATCAGGATGTTGTAGAACTGCCACGGCCGGTAGTGCAGGGCGGAGACCTCGCAGTACACATTCGGCTGCTTGCGGGAGATGACCACGCATTCCTCGTACCAGGGGTGGCCCATATGGGCCATCACCATCTTCAGGTCGGGATAGCGCAGCGCCACGTCCTCCACATGGATCGGCCGCCCATACTCCGCCGGCGCGTTGCGGGCATAGGTGGTGCCCATGTGCATCGTCAGCGGCAGATTGTTCTTCACCAGGAAGCGGAAGAACGGGTCGAGCCTGGGGTCCTGCAATGAAACCCCGTTGTAGATCGGCCCGAACTTCACGCCCTTCAGCTTCAGGTCGTGGATCGCGTGCTCCAGCAGCTCCATCGCATCCGGCCGCCGCGGGTCGAGTGCGGCGAAGCCCACGAACTTGTCCGGATACTTCGCCACCGCCGCCGCGGTCACCTCGTCGTCGCCATCCACGCCGGTGGAATCGCCATAGCGCAGCGAGAAGATGATCGCCTTGTCCACGCCCTTCATGGCCGCGTAGAGCGTGTCGGCATCCGCCTTGTACCCGATCGATCCCGGCCGCGCGAACTTGGTCTGCTCGCGCATCAGCGGCGTCAGGTGCCGGTCCTCGAAGATGTTGACGTGGCAATCAACGATCATCACAGGACTCCGTACTTGGCAAAGACATCACCGAGCTTCATGCCCGCCTGAAGATCGGCCAGCGTGGAGTTCTCGCCCTTCAGCTTCTCGAACGCCGCCTTGATCACCTTCTTCTCGATCGCCTGCGGCACCACCACCACGCCGTCGGCATCGCCGAACACGAGGTCCCCGGTCATCACCTTCACGCCCGCGATCTCCACCGGCACGTCGAGCGCCACGATCTTGCCGCGCCCCTTGCTGTCCAGCGGCCCGATCCCGCCGGCAAACACCGGAAAGCCCATCGCCCGCGTGGCCCGGATGTCGCGCGTCAGCCCGTCCATCAGCGCGCCGGCCGCCCCGCGCGCCTTCGATGCGGTGCTGAGCAGCTCGCCCCACGGCGCGATCCGCCCGGTGGCGCCGCAGGAGAAGCACGGGATCTCCCCGGGCTGGAGGCTGTCGATCAGCTGGATCTCCAGCTCATAGGGGTTCTCCCCCTCCTTCACGTGGTACTGGTCCACGAACAGCGCCGTGCGCGCCCGCCCGACCATCACCAGGCTGTCGTCCAGCGGCCGGATGCGCGGCGGCATCGCCTGGCCCCAGGTGCCCAGCGCATCCATCACATCGGACAGCAGCGCGCAGAACAGTTTTTCCTTCACCTTGGCGAGATCGGTCATTGCGGCGTTTCCCTTCGCAGATGCCACGATGATGCGATCCCGACAGGTTGACGCGCAAGCCGCACCGTCCTCCGATGCCGCGGCAGCGGAGGGCGCGACATGGCGGTGATGGTGACGGGCGGCACGGGCTTCGTCGGGCTCAACCTGGTGCATGCCCTGCTGGAACGTGGCGAGCACGTGGTGGTGGCCGCGCTGGACGACATTCCCGCCCCCGCCCAGCGTGCCTTCGCCAGGCTGCCGGGCCGGGTGGAGGCGATCCGCGCCGACATCCGCGCCATCACCGCCGACCCCGCCGGCTTCGCCGAGGTGATGAAGCGCCACGGGGTGGACCGCCTGTTCCCCTTCGCCGCCATCACCTCCGGCCCCGCCCGCGAGGCGGAGGTGCCGGAGCTGGTGATCGAGGTGAACCTGCTCGGCTTCATCGCCCAGCTGCGCGCCGCCCGCGCCGCCGGCGTGAAGCGCATCATCGCGCCCAGCTCCGCCTCCTCCTACGGCGACGCCTTCTTCGCCCATGCGCTGCTGAACGAGACCGATACGCCCACCATCCCCAGCGGCGTCTATGGCGTGACCAAGTATGCCGTGGAGCGCAGCGGCCTGCGGCTGGGCGATCTCTGGGGGCTCGACGTGATCGCGGCGCGCATCGGCAGCGTGTTCGGCCCGTGGGAACGCGACACCGGCCTGCGCGACATGATCGGCCCGCACCACTACCTCGCCCGCCTCGCCGTCGATGGCAAGGAAGCCGTGCTGCCCCCGGTGCTGCCCGTGCAGGCCTGGGTCTATGGCCCCGATGTCGCCCGCGGCCTGCTGCACCTGCTGGACATGAAGGCGCCGCCGCAGCGCGTGTTCAACATCTGCTCCGGCGAGATGTGGGGCGAGGTGATGACACGCTGGGCCGACACGCTGGCCGCGCGCCATCCCGGCTTCCGCTGGCGCCGCTCCGCCGACCCGGCCGAGGTGAACGTGCGCTTCACCGAGTTCCGCCCGCGCGGGCGGATGGACATCGCGCGCATCCAGGCCACCGGCTGGCAGCCGGCCTACGGGCCCGAGGCCGCCTACGCCCACTATGCCGACTGGCTCAGCGCCTATCCCGACGCCCTGTAGCCCACGGCCGCAGCAGCGCCAGCCCCGGTGCATCGCGCAGCAGCAGCGCCACCGCGGTCAGCAGCACCGCGGCCAGCCACCACCAGGCGAGGTTGTGGACGGCCCACAGCACGAGGAAGGCCAGGGAGGGCTGGTCCGCCTCGGCGGGCGCGAGGCGGGCGACGATGCGGCGGGCCAGCGGCTCCCACATCAGCGCGGCGGCCAGCCAGCCGGCATGGCGCGTGGCCGGCACGGCGAGCAGGGCGGGCAGGGCGGGCAGCACCAGGATGGCGCGGTAGTCGATGTTCTCCCCGGCCAGGAAGCAGCC
>CANHCJ010000366.1 GCA_947458025.1 Rhodospirillales bacterium
CGCACTGGCATAGCGCCGCATCAGCCGGCGCCAGGCAACCGGCCCGACGCCCTCGGTGCGGGCGAGGCGGAGCCGGTCGAGCGGGTCGGTCACTTCTGCCCGATGCGCGGCTCGGTGCCGGCGGCCAGCCGCGCGATGTTGTCCTTGTGCCGCTGCCAGATCAGCGCGGCGACCACCGTGGTGGCGATCAGCAGCGGGAACGGCACCTGCAGGATCGCCGCCACCACCGGCGCGGCGGCGGAGGCCGCCAGCGCGCTGGCCGAGGAGATGCGCACGGTGAAGGCCACGGTCAGCCAGATCGCCCCGCAGATCAGCGCCAGCACCCAGTTCGCCGCCAGCAGCACGCCGACCCCGGTCGCCACCCCCTTGCCGCCCTTGAAGCCCAGCCACACCGGAAACATGTGCGCCGCCACCGCCACCACGCCCGCGGCATAGCCCGCATTGGGCCCGGCCAGGTGCCAGCCGAGCCACACCGCCACCGCGCCCTTGCCGGCATCCAGCAGCAGCGTGGCCGCCGCCAGCGCCTTCCGCCCGGTGCGCAGCACGTTGGTGGCGCCGATGCTGCCGGAGCCGATCTTGCGGATATCCCCGGTCCCCGCGATGCGCGTCAGCACCAGCCCGAACGGGATGGAACCCAGCAGGTAGGCGGCGGCCAGCGCCATCGCCCAGGGGAGCAGATCCGTCATCCGAACACGCGCCTCCCCGCCTTCCAGGTGCCCAGCACGCGGCCTTCCAGCGCGCGCCCGTCGAACGGCGTGTTCTGTGCCTTGCCGGGCAGCGCGCCCGCCTCCACGCGCCAGCTGCGCTCCAGGTCGAACAAGCACAGATCGGCCGGCGAGCCCCTGGCCAGCGTGCCCGCCTCCGCCCCCAGCAGCCGGGCCGGCGCCACGGTCAGCAGGCCCAGCGCCTTCACCAGCGGCAGGCTGCCATTGTGCACCTGGGCCAGTGTCACCGCGAGCAGCGTGGCCAGCCCCGTCCCGCCCGGCGCCGCCTGGGCGAAGGGCAGGCGCTTGTCGTCGGCATCGCGCGGCTGGTGGTCGCTGGCGATGGCGTCGATCGTGCCATCCGCCAGCGCGGCAGCCACCGCCAGCCGGTCCGATTCCGCCCGCAGCGGCGGGGAAAGCTTGGCATAGGTGCGGAAATCGCCGATCGCCGTCTCGTTCAGGTCGAAATAGGGCGGCGCCGTGTCGCAGGTGACATCCAGCCCATCGGCCTTGGCGGCCCGGATCAGGTCCAGCGCCTCGGCGGTCGAGACATGGCCGAAATGCACCGCCCCGCCCGTCATCCGCACCAGCCTTATGTCGCGCCACACCATGAGCGCCTCGGCCGCCGGCGGAATGGCGGGCAGGCCGAGCCGCGTGGCCAGCTCCCCCTGCGTGGCACAGCCGGAGCCCGCCAGGCTCGGCTCCTCCGGGTGCTGCACCACGCGCGCCCCCCACTGCCCGGCATAGGCCAGCGCCAGCCGCATAAGCCGCGCGGAGGCGATCGCCCGCGTCCCGTCGGTGAAGGCCACCGCGCCCGCCTCGCGCAGCAGCCCCAGCTCGGCCAGCTCCTCGCCCCGGCAGCCCTTGGAGATGGCGGCATAGGGCAGGATGGCCAGGCTCCCGGTCTCCTCCCCGCGCGCCCGCAGCAGCCGCACCAGCGCCGCATCGTCGATCGGCGGGTCGGTGTTGGGCAGCACCGCCAGCGTGGTGATCCCGCCCGCCGCCGCGGCCTGCGCGGCGGCGGCGATGGTCTCGCGGAACTCCCCGCCGGGCTCACCCAGCTCCGCCCGCATGTCCACCAGCCCGGGGCACAGCACCGCGCCCCCGGCATCCACCACCACGGCCCCGTCCGGCCGCCCCAGCGCCGGGCCGAGATCGGCGATCCGCCCGTCGCGCACCAGCAGGGCGCCGACCTGGTCCAGCCCCGAAGCCGGGTCGATCAGCCGGGCATTCTGGATCAGCGTGTCAGTCATTGCGCGTGGCCCGCGAGAGGATGTCGAGCACCGCCATGCGCACGGCCACGCCCATCTCCACCTGCTCCTTGATCACGCTGCGCACCGGGTCGTCGGCCACCGCGCTGTCGATCTCCACGCCACGGTTCATCGGCCCCGGATGCATCACGATCGCATCGTCCTTCGCCCAGGCAAGCTTCTCGGCATCCAGCCCCCAGAAGCGGAAATACTCGCGCGGGCTCGGCACCAGGCTGCCGGCGCCCGACATGCGCTCGCGCTGCAACCGCAGCATCATCACAACATCAGCGCCTTGCAGCCCCGTCTTCATGTCGTGGAACACCTCCACGCCCAGCCGTGCCGCCTGATTGGGGATCAGCGTCGGCGGCCCCACCACCCGCACCCGGCTGCCCATCGCGCACAGCAGGTGGATGTTGCTGCGCGCCACGCGGCTGTGCTGCACGTCGCCGCAGATCGCCACCGTCAGCCCCTCCAGCCGCCCCTTGCGCCGCCTGATCGTCAGCGCATCCAGCAGCGCCTGGGTCGGATGCTCATGCGTGCCGTCCCCGGCATTGATCACCGCCGCATCCACCTTCTGCGCCAGCAGGTTCGGCGCGCCCGATTGCCCATGCCGCACCACCAGCAGGTCGCAGTTCATCGCGTTCAGCGTCGCCGCCGTATCCAGCAGCGTCTCGCCCTTGTTCACGCTGGAGGAGGCGACCGACATGTTGATCACATCCGCCCCCAGCCGCTTGCCCGCCAGCTCGAAGCTGGTCCGCGTGCGCGTGCTGTCCTCGAAGAACAGGTTGATCAGCGTGCGCCCGCGCAGCAGGTCGCGCTGCGTCTTGCCCTGGCGGTTGAGCAGCACATAGCTCTCCGCGAGGTCCAGCATGGTCTCGATCTGGGGCGGGTGCATGCCCTCGATCTGCAAGAGATGACGTGGCGCGGTGATCAACGCGGCATTCCCGACTCCGTTCGGGGCGCCACACTACCCAGCCTTCGCCCGCCGCGCCATGCGGCCCCTGTTGCTGCGCTGCAGCACAACCTGCTAGGTGCGCCCCGCAACCGGAGCCCCGCCATGCGCATCGACGCCATCGCCATCGGCCACAACCCGCCCGAGGACGTGAACGTCATCGTCGAGGTCCCGATCGGCGGCGAGCCGATCAAGTACGAGCTGGACAAGGCCAGCGGCACCCTCTTCGTCGACCGCTTCCTGCACACCCCCATGCGCTACCCCGGCAATTACGGCTTCGTCCCCCACACCCTCAGCGAGGACGGCGACCCGATCGACGTGCTGGTCGCCAACACCCGCCCCATCGTCCCCGGCGCGGTCCTGAACGTCCGCCCCGTCGGCGTCCTCAAGATGGACGACGAAGCCGGCGGCGACGAGAAGATCATCGCCGTCCCCTCGCCCAAGCTCACCAAGCGCTATCTCGGCGTCACCAGCTACAGCCACCTGCCGGCCATCACGCTGGAGCAGATCCAGCACTTCTTCGAGCACTACAAGGACCTCGAGCCGGGCAAATGGGTGAAGGTCATCGGCTGGGGCGACGCCGCCGAGGCCCGCGCCATGATCGAGGCCGCGATCGCGCGCGCGAAAGCGGCCGGCTGAGCTACATCGTCGCCAGGCCCAGCACCGGCACGTCGGTCATCGCCGCCAGCGCATAGGTGTCGCCCTGCTTGCCCGCCAGCGCGGTGGTGCGCACGGTGCTCACCTTGAACCACGGCCCGTTCATCACCGCCTTGGCGCCCTTGGTGGCGCTGGTATGCGGGCCCAGCGCATAGCGCAGCCGGTGCGACTGCCCGTCCCGCCACGCGCGCACCACCACGCCGCCATGCGCCAGCCCCCCATTGGTGGCCGCGAACAGCGCCGAGCTGTCGAAATACTCCACGTTGCAAGTGGCCCCGAACGCATCGCGCAGCGCCTGTCGCAGCGTGCCGGGAAACACCAGCCCGCCGCTCGGCACCTTGAAGGCCGAGAGGTTGCCGATGCACACCATGCTCTCGGGCGCCCCGACCAGGCTGTCCTTCAGCGCCGCGGCCGCCCCGCGCAGCTGCGCCGCCGTGGTGCCCACCGTCAGGTGCATCCCCGCCAGCGTCCCGCCGGTCGTCCCGATCACCAGCGCCGTGCACGACTGCACGTTGGGATAGACGAGGTCGGTATCCACGCCGCAATGGTCTTCATCGAGTGCCAGCGCCATCGTTCCCTCCCCGGACGGCACGATCATGTCGGCCCCGCGCCGGCTGCACAAAGTGAAAACCGCGTGTGCCCGCCGCCGCACCCGGCCGGCCCGCGAAAGGGGATGTTAACCCGGCTGTGATGCTCTGGCCGCTCCATCGCCAAAACAGCGAGACACCATGACCCTCCCGCCGCTTTCGCCCGCCGAGCCCGGCCGGGTCATGAACTACATCTACCCGGCGCTCTGGGTCGCCCAGGACCTGCCCGAGGTCGTGCGCCTCGCGCAGGAGATCATCGCCCGCGTCCCCGGCGGCGTGCACATGGCCGACAGCTTCCTGGCCTGGGGCCGCAACAACTCCATGCTGGAGGACACCGCCTTCCTCCAGGCCTGGGCCGGCAACAACGAAAGCGATTCCGACC
>CANHCJ010000367.1 GCA_947458025.1 Rhodospirillales bacterium
GCCGCGGATGCCGCCGGCACTCCACCCGCCGATGCCCCAGCGCGCCCGCCCGCGCCATCAGCCGCGCCCGCACCGAAGCCACCTCCGGCCCCGCCTCCACCAGGGGCGCGCAGGCCCCCTCCGCCCAGGCCCGCCGCGCGAAATCCGCATGCAGCATCATCGCGCCCCCGCCATTGGCGAAGGCCGCCCGGTTGCCGGTATCCAGATAGCTCTCGCAGGCCAGCCCCTCGGCCAGCAGCACGTCATGCGCGGCCAGCTCCACGTGGAAATAGGTAACGCTGTCCACCGCCTCCTGCCGCACCGTCCGCCCGTTCACCAGGTGCCGCACCGGGATCAGCACCCCGCCCGCAAACACCGCGTGGTCGGGGCTCAGCAGCAGGTCGCGGCACGGCACGCCGCGCCCGAAGGCGCCCGCCGCCACCCGCACCGGCCACACCTCCTCCGGCCGCGGATGCCGCCGGCACTCCACCCGCCGATGCCCCACCCAGGCCACTTCCGCCACGCCGCCGCGCGCCAGCAGCACCGGCATCCCCGCCGCCAGCGCCTCCACCGCCACCTCCCCGCCCGGCGTGGCAATCCGCGTGCCCAGCGCGAAGCACGGCGCCGACAGCGTCGTCCCCCCCGCCCCGGACGCGAAGCCGAAGCTCCCCGGCGGGAAGTTCACCGCCGGGTCGAAGCGCAGCGTGATCGGCGCCCCGCCGCTGCGCGTCACCGCCAGCACGTTGTTGGAATCCAGCAGCGCGCCGGTCACGTCCGCGACGCCCCCCAGCACCAGCTTCGTGGTCAGGTCGAACCCGCTGATCACGCCGGCCACGGAGCCGGGGTTGGTCAGCGTCAGCGCCGCCCCCGCGCCCCCCAGCGCCACCGTCTGCCCGGCCGCCACCGTGCCGCCCAGCGACCAGGTCGCCCCGGCATCCACCTGCACCCGCCCGAAGCTCTGGAAGCTGGTGCCGAACCCCGTGATCGTCCCGCTCGCCGCGCCGGAGGCCAGCTGCAGCACCCCGGTCGGCGCCGCCGCGCCCGCCTTGTCGCCCAGCACCGTGCCGCCGAAGGTGGCGCCGGGATAAACGATGATCCGGTTGCCCGTGCCCAGCGCAGAGGTGAACACCGCGAACTGGTCGCCGGCGATCCGCCCCCGGTTGGCCACCGTCACCGTGTCGTAGCTCACGATCCCGAACGGCCCGCCCGCGATCGTGCCGCTGGCCGCGTTGGAGATCAGGCCATTGCCCTTGAACCACACCGCCGCGCCGGAAACCCCGGGGTCGTTCGCCGTGATCGTGCCGGCGTTCATCACCGCCCCGCCATTGGGGTTGTTGCCGCTGAAGCTGCCGATCTGCGTCCCGATCCAGTAGCCGCTGATCGTGCCCCCGGCCAGGTTGGTGATCGTCCCGCCGTTGCGCAGCTGGATGCCCGCGCCCACCGCCTCCGGGTTCTCGCCCAGGCTGGTCTTGCCGGTCGCGCGCACGATGCCGCTGTTCGTCGCCGTGGCGCCCGCCCCCACCATCAGCACGCCGAAGCGCCCGCTGATGCTGCCGGCATTGCCCACGCTGCCGGCCGACCCGGCGCCCACCCCCGCGCCGATGTTGGTCGCTGCCGCCGTGATCGTCCCGGTCGCCGCATTGGTCAGGTTCAGCGCGCTGTACAGCACCAGCACCCCGTAGCTGCCGCCGGAGATCGCCCCGGCATTGCCCATCGCGGTCGCGATCGTGCCGGTCGCGCGCACGCCGATCCCCGCCCCGGTCACCTGCCCGCCGGCCTGGTTGTCGAAGGTCCCGCCCTTCACCATCAGCACGCCATCGGCGCCGGTGCCGCTGCCGCCGATGCTGCCGCTGTTCGCCACCGTCCCGGTGCCGAACAGGTAGGCCCCAACCCGCCCGCCGGTCACCGTGGCCTTCGTCCCGGTGTTCGAAAGCAGCCCGCCCCCGTTCAGCACCACGCCGGCATTGCCGGACCCGGCGATCGTGCCGGTATTCGCCACCGTCCCCGCGCCGATCAGGTACACGCCGTATTTCGTGCCGGAGATGCCGCCCGCATTCTCCACCCGCCCGGTGCCGAACAGCACCGCCACCGACGTCGCGATCGTGCTGGTGACGGTCCCGGTCGTGCTCACCGTCGTCGCCCCGGCCGCCGAGACCGTCCCGGCATTCACCAGCGTCGCCGCCTGCTTGCTGTAGATGCCGAACTGCCCGCCGGAGATCGCCCCCGTCGCCTCGTTCGTCACCGTCCCGCCGGCCGACCCCGCCGTGCCGCTCATCTGGATGCCGACGCTGGCCGCCGCGGTGCCGGAGGCGGCGATGGTGCCGGCATTGCCGATCACCCAATCCGCCGTTCCGGTCGTCATCAGTGCCGCCGCGTCGGCATTCTCCACCCGCCCGGTGGTCGTCACCGTTACCGGGTTGTCTGCCGCCAGCAGCGTGATCCCGCCGGCATAGCTCGCGCTGATCGTCCGTCCGGCCATGATGCGTCCTTCCTCAGATCCCCCCCTTTCTCGCCGGGAAAAGGGGCCAATGCGTTAATCAGCCGGATCGCCGCCGCAACGCAAGCCTCCTGCCGCCTTCCGCCGCTCACGGCCGCGTGCTAGGCGCCGGCCCATGCTGAAGTCGTTCCTCCGGCGGCCCGGCGTCCAGGCTGCGCTGGCCGGCCTGGTCGGCCGCTACCTCGCCTTCGCCCTGCGCACCACGCGCTGGACCGTGGAAGGGGAGGCGTACCTGGCCCCGCACGCCGCCGGCCACCCCGCCGTCGCCGCCCTCTGGCACGAATGCCTGCCGCTGATGCCCGCGCTGTGGCTGCGCATCCGCCGCCCCGGCGCCCGCGTCCACGCGCTCGCCTCCCGCCACAACGACGGCAGGCTGATCGGCGAGGTCATGCGCCGCTTCGGCGTGGAGGTCGTGCACGGCTCCTCGGCGCGGGACGGCCGCAGCAAGGGCGGCACCGCCAGCGTCCTGCAACTCCTGGATGTGCTCGCCCAGGGCAGCCACGTCGTCCTCACGCCGGATGGCCCGCGCGGCCCCGCCCGCCACGCCGCCCCCGGCGTCGCCCAGCTCGCCGCCCTCTCCGGCGTCCCCGTCCTGCCCTGCGCCGCCCGCACCACGCGCGCCCGCCGCCTGCCCACCTGGGACGGCATGCTCCTCCCGCTCCCCTTCGGCCGCGGCATCCTCGTTGTCGGCGCGCCCATCCAGGTCCCCCGCGAAGCCTGGGAAGCCACCCTCCCCGCCATCGAAGCCGCCCTCACCGCCGCCGCCGACCGCGCCGAGGCCCTGGCGGGTTAGCCGGCCCGCCTCACCGCGAAACCGTCTGATAGACCAGCGTCCGGAACAGCCGGAACATGTGGTCGAACTGGTTGCGCTGGTTCACCATCAGCACCGCCACCATCTCCCGCGCCGGATCCACCACGAACTGCGTCCCCTGCGCCCCCGCCCAGTCCCAGTCCCCGGCGCTGCCCGGCATCGCGTTCACCCCCTGGCCCAGCCGCACCGCCACCCCCAGCCCGAACCCGCGCCCCTCCCCCAGCAGGTACTGCCCGCTCGGCGTGTCCTGCGGAATCCGGCCCAGATGGTCCGCCGTCATGTGCGCCACCGTCCCCGCCCCCAGCACCCGCGCCCCGTCCAGCACCCCGCCCGAAAGCATCGCCTGGCCGAACCGCAGCAGGTCCCCCGCCGTCCCCCACATCCCCGTGCCGCCGCCCAGCCGCGCCACCGCCTGCGCGGGGTCGGGATGCGCCGGCAGCGCCCCGGTCAGCGGATCCACCCGCGGCCCCGCCACCCGCGCCAGCTCCTTCGCCGGCACGGCATGCCCGGTATCGGCCATCCGCCACGGCCCCGTCACCTCGCGCGCCACGAACCGGTCGAACCCCACCCCGGAAACCACCTCCACCAGCCGCGCCAGCACGTCGGTCGCCACCGAATCCTCCCACGCCGCCCCGGGCTGGCGCAGCAGCGGCAACCGCGCCAGCGCCTCCATCGCCTCGGCCAGCGGCTTGTCCGGCGCCATCACCCCGGCCTCGGCATACAGCCGCCCCACGCCGGTCTCCGGCATCGTCGCCAGCACCGGCTCCCCGTCGCCGAACCCCGCCGTGTGCCGCAGCAGGTCATGCACCGTGATCGGCCGCCGCGCCCGCTCCAGCACCACCTCCACCGCCCCGTCCGCGCCACGCCGCTCCACCGCCACCCGCATCTCGCGGAACCCCGGCAGATGCGCCGCCACCGGGTCGGAAAGCTTCAGCCGCCCCCGCTCCACCAGCACCATCGCCGCCACCGAGGCGATCGGCCGCGTCATCGCCCCCAGCGGGAAGATCGCATCCGCCCGCAGCGCCTCCTTCTGCTCGCTGTCGCGGAACCCCACCGCCCGCTGCCAGCCGAGCTTCCCCTGCCGCGCGATCCCCAGCACCGCCCCGTTGATCCGCCCCTCCGCCACCGCCGCCGCCAGCACCTCCGTCACCAGCGCCAGCCGCTGCGGCACCAGCCCCAGGCTCTCCGGCGCCGCCGCCGGCAAC
>CANHCJ010000368.1 GCA_947458025.1 Rhodospirillales bacterium
AAACAGCTTCGCCGGCGGCGTTACGCTGCGCGACGGCGCGGTGCTGGCGCTGGGCCGGGCGGAGGCCGCAGGCACCGGGCCGATCCGCTACGGCGAGGGGGGCGGAACGCTGGTGCTGGAGGGCACGCAGGGGCCACTGGCGCAACTGGCCGGCTTCGGCACCGACGATGCGATCCTGCTGCGCGGCATCGGCCCGGCCGGCGCGGGCGCCACGCTGGAAGCCGGCAACCGGCTGCGCGTGAACGACGGGGTCTCGGCGCTGACGCTGCGCTTCGATGCCGGCTTCGACCTCACCGGCCGCCGCGTGGCGCTGGCGCCGGCATCGGGCGGCGGCACCGAGCTGCGCATCGAGCCGGCGCCGCTCTCGTCGGTGGCCTGCTTCCGGCACGGCACCGCCATCGCCACGCCCACGGGCGAGGTGGCGGTGGAGCGGCTGCGGATCGGCGACATGGTGCTCACGCGCGGCGGCCTGGCGCGGCGGATCCGCTGGATCGGCCGGCGGGAGGTGGCAGCGCAGGAGATGGCCGCGGCGCCCGAGCTGCGGCCGGTGCTGTTGCGGCGGGGTGCGCTGGGGCCGGATGTTCCCAGCCGCGACCTGTACCTCTCGCCGCAGCACGCTGTGCTGGCGGGCGAGCTGCTGGTGCCGGCGGCGGCGCTGGTGAACGGCGCCAGCATCCTGCGCGCCGCACCCCCGGGCGGGATGCAGTATTGCCACATCGAACTGGACGACCAAGCGCTGGTGCTGGCCGAGGGCGCGCCCTGCGAGACCTTCCTGGATGCGGACAGCCGGGCGATGTTCCACAATTCCGACAGCTACGCCCTGCTGGACATCGACCCCACCGCCCCGCCCCCTGCCCCGCTGGCGATCCCGCGCCTGGAGGAAGGGTTCCGGGTGGAGGCCGTCCGCCGGTCACTGGCGCGCCGCGCCGGCGTGGCCCGCGCACCCAGCGCCGGCGCACTTCGCTGCCACGTTGAACGGCGCGAAGCCGGGCTGCTGGAAGGCTGGGCCTTCGACGCCGCGCGGCCCGGCGAACCGGTGGAGCTGGAGCTGCGGGCCGGGCCCGCGGTGGTGGCGCACGGGGTGGCCAATCGCTACCGGATCGACCTCGACCGCGCGGACCTGGCCGGCGGGCGCTGCGGCTTTCGCATCGGCGTGCCGGAGGGGCGGCTGGCGTTGCACCGGGCACGGGATGGGGCGTGGCTGGCGAGCGTTTAGCAAGAATCTTCTTTTTCTGAAGAAAAAGAAGCAAAAAGACTTTCCCCGTTTGATGCGGAAAAACCCGCCTCTCCGCATCAAACGTGGAAAAGTTTTTTGGTTCTTTTTTTCAAAAAAGAACCGCTTACCTCCCCTTGAACTTCGGCTTCCGCTTCTCCTTGAACGCCGTCACCCCCTCCTTGTGATCGTGCGTCATGCCCAGCGTCGGCTGCACGAAGGCCTCGTATTCCAGGTAGTCCTCCAGGCTCGGGCCACTGGCGACGTGGAACAGCTTCTTGGAGAGACCCAGCGCGAAGGTGGGGCCTTCCGCCATCTCCGCCGCCATGGCCTTGGCACGGTCCATCAGTTCCGCATCGGGGATCACATGGTTGATCAGGCCGAGGCGCTGACCCTCCGCGGCATCGAACACGCGGCCGGTGAACACCAGCTCCTTGGCGATGTTCATCGGCAGGCGCCGGGCGAGGAACCAGATGCCGCCGCCATCCGGCGCATAGCCGATGCGGCGGAAGGTCTGGCCGAAGCGGGCATTGTCGCTGGCCAGCACGATGTCGCAGCCCAGCACCAGCGACATGCCGATGCCCACGGCGTGGCCGCGCACGGCGCAGATCACCGGCTTCTCCAGCGCGTGCAGGATGCGCATGTAGGTCTGGCTGAGGCCCTGCAGCCGGTCGCGCCGGTCGCGCAGGTCCTGCTCCGCCATCTTGTCGATATCCGCCCCGGCGCAGAAATTCTGCCCGGCGCCGGTAAGGATCACGGCGCGGACATCGTTGTTGAAGCGCAGGGACTGGAACGCCTCGATCAGCTCCTCGCGCATCTCCCGCGTCAGCGCGTTCATCCGCTCCGGCCGGTTCAGCATCACGGTGGCCACGGCGCCTTCGATGGTGGTCTCTACGTGCATTGGCGTTTCTCCCTTTCAGGGGAGTGTGGCGCCTTGGGCGTGAAGAAGGAAGATTCGGCGCCGAGGATGCCAAGAGCACCTTGGCGCCCTGCCTGGCGTTCTTGGCGCCCTGGCGGTTCCCTCGCTCCACGTTGACGCTGCCCGGGTGTTTCCGCAGGCTGGCTGCAACGAGGAGCGCCGCCATGCCGTTGCCGCAACAGTTCCGCCGCCTGCGCCTGCCGGTGATCGGCTCGCCGATGTTCATCGTCTCCTCGCTGGACCTGGTGGAGGCGCAGTGCCGCGCCGGCGTGCTCGGCACGTTCCCGGCGCTGAACGCCCGCCCGCAGGAGGAGCTGCCGCGCTGGCTGGAGGAGTTGCAGGGGCGGCTGGAAGGCACGCACGGGCTCTATGGCGTGAACCTGATCTGCCACGCCAGCAACGACCGGCTGGCCGGCGACCTCGAGACCTGCATGAAGTTCCGCGTGCCGCTGATCATCACCTCGCTGCGCCCGCCGTCGGAAGTGCTGCAGGGCGCGCACGAATATGGCGGGCTGGTGTTCCACGACGTGACGAATGTTCGCCACGCGGAAAAGGCGGTGGAACAGGGCGTGGACGGGCTGATCCTGGTGTGTGCCGGCGCGGGCGGCCATGGCGGGGCCACCTCGCCCTTCGCGCTGCTGCCGGAGGTGCGCAAGTTCTTCGACGGCACCATCGTTCTTGCCGGCGCGATCACCGACGGCGCGAGCGTTCTGGCGGCGCAGGCGATGGGGGCGGACATGGTCTACATGGGCACCCGCTTCATCGCCACGCAGGAGGCGCAGGCGGTGGACGGCTACAAACGCATGATCGTGGACAGCGGCAGCCGCGACGTCACCTACACCAATGTCTTCTCCGGCGTGCACGGCAACTACCTTTCCAAGAGCATGGTTGCCGCGGGGCTGGACCCTGCGAACCTGCCGGCGGTGGAGGCCGGGAAAACCTACGTCGCCGGCCACAAGCGCGAGAAGCCGAAGGCCTGGAAGGACATCTGGGGCGCCGGCCAGGGCGTGGGCGCGATCGACGACATCCCGCCGGTGGCCGAGCTGGTCGATCGGCTGGAGCGCGAATACCGCGCCGCCGCCACGCGCCTGGCGGGGCTGGTGCCATGATGTTGCCGCTCCAGGGCGTGAAGGTCGTCGAGATCGCGGAGAACCTCGCGGGCCCCTATGCCGGGCAGATCCTGGCGCTGATGGGCGCCGAGGTGCTGAAGGTGGAACGGCCGGAAGGCGACAACGCTCGCGGCTGGGGCCCGCCCTTCCATGGCGGCATGGCCACCACCTTCCACGCCATGAACCAGAACAAGCGCAGCGTGACGCTCGATTTCCGCAACGAGGACGACTTCGCCTGGCTGATCGAGCGCATCGGCCAAAGCGACGTGGTGCTGCAGAACCTCCGCCCCGGCGCGCTGGAGAAGCTGGGCCTGGGGGCCGAGGCGTTGACCGCGGCGAACCGGCGCCTGGTCTACTGCTCGCTCTGGGCGCTGGGCGCGGTGGGGCCGCGGCGCATGTCGCCGGGGTTCGAGCCGATGGTGCAGGCCTTCAGCGGCCTGTTCGCCCTGAACGGCGACCCCGTGGGCGCGCCGAGCCGCATCGGGGTGCAGGTGCTGGATCTTGGCACCGGCATGTGGGCTGCCATGGGCATCCTCGCCGCGCTGCTGCGGCGCGAGCGCACCGGCGAAGGCGGGATCGTCGACACGTCGCTGCTGGAAACCGCGATGGGCTGGATGAGCGGCCACTGGGCCGCCTATGCCGAAAGCGGCAAACACCCGCAGCGCGACCGCAGCGGCAATCCGCGCGTGGTGGTGTTCCAGGCCCTGCCCACGGCGGACCGGGAGTTGGTGGTGGCCGCCGCCAACGACCGCCTGTTCGCCAAGATGGCCGCCGAACTCGGCCATCCCGAGTGGGCGGCCGATCCGCGCTACGCCACCAACGCGGCGAGGGCGGGCAACAAGGAGGAGATCATCGGCCTGGTCAGCGACATCATGCAGACGCAGCCTTCCGCGTTCTGGGAGGCGCGGTTCGAGGCAGCCGGGGTTCCCTGCGCGCCGATCAACGACATGAGTGTGCTGAAAACGGACACGCAGGTGGCAGCCCTTGGCATGCTGAAGCCTCCGCCGGGGATGACGCTGCCGCTGATGGGCCTTCCGATCAGCTTCGACGGCGCCCGCCCGCCGGTGACCAGCCCGGCCCCGGCGCTGGGCGCGGACCAGGCGCTGCGGTCTGGCGGCTAGAGCGGTAGCCGATCAGTCTGGATCATAGCCTGCTGCGGCGAAGTAGTTGGCGCACTCGTTGGGTGTGAAGGTGTCGATGATCCGCCCGATGGCGGACCAGAGGCCTTCGACGGTGCGCTC
>CANHCJ010000369.1 GCA_947458025.1 Rhodospirillales bacterium
CGGCGGCGGCCTGCGCCCGCCGCGCGTGCGCGAGGTGGCCGAGGCGCTGGTGCTGGAGCCGGAGGCCGCCACGGCGCTGCTGGAACGCTACGAACGCTTCGGCCGCGTGCTACGCGTGGCGCCGAACCGCTTCTTCCTGCCCGAGACCGTCGCCGCCCTGGCGCGGGAGGCCGCGGCGCTGGCCGAGCCCGACGGCTTCACCGCCGCCGACTACAACCGCCGCACCGGCATCGGCCGCAACGTGGCGATCGAGGTGCTGGAGTTCCTCGACGCGCTCGGGCTCACCTGCCGCACGGGGGAGCTGCGGCATATGGTGGGGGATCCTGGGGAAGTGTTGAGGTAAGAAAGAGCCTTCTTTTTGTGAACAAAAAGAAGCAAAAAAACTTTACGACCTTGCACGCGTGCCAGGTCGGAAAAGTTTTTTGGTTCTTTTTTTCAAAAAAGAACTACTTCCTTCCTTACTCCCCGCGCAACGCCCGGCGATACGCCTTCGTCGCCGCGGCGAACCCCATCACCAGCGCATCCGCCGTCAGCTCATGCCCGATCGAGGCCTCGGCGATGTTCGGCACCGCCGCCGTGATGGCCGGGATGTTCTCCAGGTTCAGGTCGTGGCCCATGTTCACCACCATCCCGAGCCGCGCCGCCTCTGCCGCCGTGGCCGCGATCGCGTCCAGCAGCGGCGCCTTCGCCCCGCCGCGCGCCTGTGCGGCGTATTCGCCGGTGTAGATTTCGATCCCGTCCGCGCCGACGCCCTTCACCCGCGCCACCACCTCCGGCGTGGGGTCCACGAACAGCACGGTGCGCGCACCGAGCGCCTTGAGGTCGCGCAGGTAGGCCGTCACCAGCGCCACCTGGGCGGGATCGGTGAGGTGCCAGCCTTCGTCGGAGGTGAAGGCGCCGGGCGCATCGGGCACCAGCGTCACCTGCTCCGGCCGGGTTTCGCGCACGATCTGCATGAGCCGGTCGTCGGGGTAGCCCTCCACGTTCAGCTCGAAGCCCGGCCGCCACGGCGCCATCACGCCGGCAAGCGCCGGCAGGTCGCTGCCGCGGATATGCCGCTCGTCCGGCCGGGGGTGCACGGTGATCCCGTCCGCCCCGGCGTCGTGCACGATGCGGGCGAACTGCAACAGGTCCGGCACGCCGGTGCGGCGCGAGTTGCGCAGCAGCGCGACCTTGTTGAGGTTCACGGAAAGCCTGGTGTCGCGCATGGGTGCAGAACCTAGTTGTTGCCGACGACGCTGCCGAGCGTGTCGCCGATTTCGCGATGCAGGACCAGGTCGGCGATCGGGTCCATGTCGGTCGGCTCGCGGTTGAGGATGACCAGCCTGGCGCCGCGGCGCTTGGCCAGTTCGGGAAAGCCGGCAGCGGGATACACCACCAGCGAGGAGCCGGCCACCAGGCACATGTCGCAGCCCAGGATCGCCTCCTCGGCGCGGATCATCGCCGCCGGTGGCATGGATTGGCCGAAGGCGACGGTGGCGGTCTTCACGAAGCCGCCGCAATCGTCGCAGCGCGGGGACTTGCCCGATGCCTCGAAGCCCGGCCGGATCGCCTCCAGCTCGTAGCGGCGCTGGCAATCCAGGCAATGCGCGTAGGTGGCGTTGCCGTGCAGCTCGATCACCTGGTGCTCCGGGATGCCGCTGGCCTGGTGCAGCCCGTCGATGTTCTGCGTCACCACGTGGGTCACCTTGGCCTCGGCCACCAGCCGGGCCACGGCGCGGTGGCCGCGATTTGGGGCGGCGGCGCGCATCACCGGGTCGCTTTCGAACTTGCGCCGCCACGCCTCCACGCGGGCTTCCTCGGAGGCGACGAAATCCTGGAAGTAGATCGGCTTCATCTTGCTCCAGATGCCGCCCGGGGAGCGGAAATCCGGGATGCCGGATTCGGTGCTGATCCCGGCGCCGGTGAACACCACCACCTTCTGCGCCGCCTCCAGCATGCGGCGGAACTCGTTCAGCTCGCGGTCCATGGCGCTGCCCCCGAATGGCGTGTGCGGATGGTGGCGTGCCGCGCCGCGCTTCTCAAGCCCGGCGGCGAGGCACGATGCGCCATTCGAAACAGGGGTCGCCGAGATCGAGCCGTGCGGCCACGTGCAGCTCCGCGAAGCGGTCATGCGCCGCCAGCGCGCCTTCCAGCAGCCCGTTCCAGCAGGCAAAGGCGGCCGGGTGCGGCTCCGCCACGCCCTGCATCAGCGCCCAGCCGCGCTGGCGTACCACGCCGGGCGCGGCCACCTCCGCCTCGTCGCCCTGGGCGCGGGCCAGCGCCACCATGAACCCGGCGAAATCCGCCGCCGACAGCGCCGCCGCGGTCTGGCGGTACAGCTGCATGCCGATCAACCGCCCGGTGAGCCCCAGCAGCGCCGAGGCCTCCGCGGCACCCCAGAGCTGGATCGCGGCGGGGATCGCGGTGCGCACATAGGCCAGGGCGTAGTTGCGCTTGGCCTTGCGGATGCGCGCCTGCGGCCAGCTGTCGCTCGCCAGCACCGGCGCGGCGGCGGGATCGAAGCGCGGCGCCTGCTCGTGCCGGGCGAAGCGCAGCCGCTCCTCCGGCGCCAGGTCGCGGTCGTATTCCTGGTAGTAGCCCTCCAGGCCCGGATCGCCCTCCACCGTCTGCCCGGTGCACACGAAGCCCAGGCGCGGATTGCCCAGCGAGACGCCGTTCTGCGCGTGCCAGCCGCGCATCATCGCCGCCGAGACGCGCCCCGGCACGCCCGCGATCGCCGTGCCCGCCCAGATCCAGCGCGGCGGCGGGTAGCGCACCCAGGACTTGCGGTCGGTCTCGCCGATCCATTCCACGCTCACGCCGCCGATGGCGTTCGACAAATAGTGGTACTGCGCGCAGGCCACCGCATGCGGCTTGCTGTCCAGCCCCAGCTTGCGCAGCCCGGGCAGGAACAGCGCCTGCTGCTGGCGCCGGAACACCGCAAAGACGAAATCCTCCGCATCCGCCGCCCCCCGGCGCGACACCACCGCCAGCACCATGCCGGTGAAGAAGCCGTGGTACCACTCCGCCACCGCCTCCCACCCCGCCGCCTCGTCCTGTTCCACCGTTGCCCTCCCGCGCCGCGGCGCTAGGCTAGCGGCAATACCCAGGAGGAACGAGATGAGCCACGCCTTTCCCTATCGCGGCCTGCGCGTGCTCGATCTCGGCCAGGGCGTCGCCTCGCCGTACTGCGCCATGCTGCTTGCCCTCTACGGCGCCGAGGTGATCAAGGTGGAGCCGCCGGAAGGCGACTGGTCGCGCGGCCTGGGCCAGAAGCTCGCCGGCGGGGCGCACACGCCGATGTCCCTCACCTTCAACCGCGGCAAGCGCGCGCTGCGCCTCGACCTCAAGCGCCCGGAGGCCCGCAAGATCCTGCGCGACCTGGCGCTCAGGGCCGACGTGCTGGTGGAAGGCTTCCGCCCCGGCGTCGCCGCCCGGCTCGGCGTGGGCTACGAAAGCCTGGCCGCGGAGAACCCGAAGCTGATCTACCTCTCCGTCAGCGGCTTCGGCCAGCAGGGCCCGTATTCCCAGCGCCCGGTGACGGACACCGCCGCCCAGGCCTTCTCCGGCTTCATGGACACCAACCGCGGGCCGAACAACATCCCGCACCGCTCCGGCGCGCTGACGGCCGACGTGCCCACCGGGCTCTACGCCTATGCCGCCATCGCCACCGCGCTGTTTGCCCGCGCGCAGACGGGGCAGGGGCGGCATATCGATGTCAGCCTCATGGCCGGAAGTGCGGCGCTGATGGGCCACAAGCTGCCGGAATTCCAGGTCGGCAACGTCAACCCGCCCCAGCTCAACGTCCCCGCCGGCTCCTTCGAGGCCGCCGATGGCTGGCTCGCCATCGCCCTGGTGCGCGAGGACGACTGGCGCCGCACGTGCCTGGCGCTGGAGCGGCCGGACTGGCTGGAGAACCCCGCCTACGCCAGCTTCGCCCTGCGCGTGGAGCACCAGGCCGCGCTGATGGCGGAGATGCGCCCGCACATCCGCACCCGCCCGCGCGCCGCCTGGCTGGAACGCCTGCGCGCCAACGACGTGATCAGCGACACGGTGAACACCCCGGGCGACTGGCTCGCCAACGAGCACGTGCAGGCCGTCGGCGCCTCCGCCACGGTCGGGATCGACCACTACGCCGTCGCCCGCACCCCGGGCGCCCCGGCCGAGAGCGACGCCGCCCTCACGCCCCCGCCCGCCGCCGGCCAGCATTCGCGCGAGGTGCTGGCCGAATGCGGCCTGGATGCCGCGGAGATCGACCGGCTCTTCGCCGAGGGCATCGCCTCCTGACCCCGCCGGGCGGCGTCGGCATTGCGTATGGGAATGTAACTGAAGTAGCATAGCCCTGCGTCAAGGCCGGCGAATGCCCGGGCCGGCGCGCAGGAGATGCTGTCCCGGCCATGTCCGCCCTCGCACCGTGCCGCGCCGGCCTGCTCCTGGCGGGCCTCCTCGCCCTGGCCTGCGCCGCCTCGCGCCCGGCCGGCGCCACGTCGTGGCTCGA
>CANHCJ010000370.1 GCA_947458025.1 Rhodospirillales bacterium
AGGCCAAGCTCCGAAAGGTCGGTGAGCGCACCGTCGAAGGCCTCTGGTCCGCCATCGGGCGGATCATCGACACCTTCACACCCAACGAGTGCGCCAACTACTTCGCCGCAGCAGGCTATGATCCAGACTGATCGGCTACCGCTCTAGAGGACTCCCTTTCTTCACGGCAGCGTGGGTCTCACATGAATGCAGTGATTATAATTAACGGTCCGTTAATTTTAGAGTCGCGACTTTCCCCCTCGACAGAGGTCTGCATCGACCACCGTCAGGACAAAAATAAAGCTTATCTTTGAGCCACTTCGGGGCGATTGCTGGTTGCAATTCAGCAGCGAACCCGATCCTATTGTGATGTTCCGTCAATCTCCGTCAGGAGAGTGGGCATCATGATGACGTTACGGTCGCTTGACCATCTGGTGCGACGGCGGCTCCAGCAATGGCCGCAGCACCCCCCCGGCCTCAGCATGCAGCCAGCCCGCGAGGCCTGGCTGCGTGGGCGCCCTGGCGACCCCTGCAACACCCCCTTCCCGCCGGCCCAGCCCTTCCTGAAGTTCCCCGGCAGCAACCGCATGCGCACCCTGCCGGACGGGCTGTGGCTCAATTTCGGCGGTACCCCGGACGAGCCCTATGCCGACATCTTCGCCATCGAGGCCTGCGGCTCGCTGCAGAACCTGCTCGACAAGCGCTCCCGCTTCGCCCCCAGCACCCGCTCCCTGGTGGCGGTGTGCCCGGTGTCCTGGCTGATGGCGCCGGTCGCACCCGGCGACCCCACGCCGCGCTGGAAGGCGACCGGCGTGCTGCGCGGCGAACCGACGGTGCCGCTGGTGATGCCGGTGCGTGACATCCGGGTGATGTACGCGCTGAAGCAGCGCCAGTACAAGGGCTTCGCCGAGTGCCAGCTGCCGCAGCCGCACGAGTATTTCCTGCCGATGGAGGCGCTGGTCGCCGAGGACGCGCACGAGAACCCCGCGGTGCGCGAGCTGGTCTCGCGCGCCTCGGTGCGCAGCAACTTCTACTCGGGAGGCTGAGCCGCGAGCACGGCGCGCAGACGGTCGGGGTAGTCCGTGCAGATCTCCCGCACGCCCATGCCGATCAGGCGCGCCATGTCGGCGGGCTGGTTCACCGTCCAGGGCATCACGCGCAGGCCGAGGGCGGCGGCTTCGGCCACCTGGGCCGCGGTCAGGCTGCGGAAACCTGGGGCCCATAGCGTTCCGGCGGCGGGCGAGAGGGCGGCGATGGTGGCCGGGATCGAGCCGCCATGGGATGCCGGGTCTGCGCCGTCCCACCACAATGCCGTATCCGTTTGCACCTCGCGGCTGGTGATGTAGCCCCGCGGGATGGCAGGGGCGACGCGTTGGGCATAAGCGAGGGCTCGCCAGTCGAAGCTGCGCAGCGCGACCCGGTGCTGCATGCCAAGCGCAGCAACCACGGCCAGCACTGCATCGACCATCCGCTCCGGGGCGGCCGTCAGCTCGGGACGGTCCGGCATGGTCTTGATCTCGATGTCGACCGCCAAGCCCGCAGGGCGGGCCAGGGCCAACACGTCGGCCAGGGCGGGAATGCGGGCGCCGTCGCGCGGGGTCTGGAAGGCATAGGGTGCACCGTAAAGGCCTCCCGGGCGCAACCGGCCGACATCATAGCGGTGCAACGCGCCGCGCGTCAGGTCGCGGATCAGGGGCCCCGTCCCATCCAGCCAGCGCCCATCCGGGCCGCGCACGATGTCGGGGTTCAGGGCGGGATCGTGCACCACCACCGGGATGCCGTCGGCGGTGAGCGCCACGTCCAGCTCCACCGAGGCGACGCCCAAGGCGAAGGTGGCGGCGAAGCCCTCCAGCGTGTTCTCGGGCCAGAGGCCCCGCGCGCCGCGGTGGCCGGAGATGTGGAACGACTGTGCCATGCGCCACCTCTCCCGCGTGTTTGCCGGCGCGTCAAGATCGGGGCAGACTGCGCGGATGACACAGAAGATTCTCGGCGTGCTCGGCGGCATGGGCCCGCTGGCCAGCGCGCAGTTCATGCTCCGCCTCACGCTCCTGACCCCGGCGGCGCGCGACCAGGAGCACATCCCGGCGGTGCTGTGGTCCGACCCGCGCGTGCCGGACCGGACCAGGGGCAAGCTGGAGGGCGGGGAGGATCCGGAGCCCTGGCTGCTGCGCGGGGTGCGCGGGCTGAAAGCGGCGGGGTGCGGGGCGATCGCCATTCCGTGCAACACCGCGCATGGCTGGTACGATGCCATGGCGGCCGAGGGGCTGCCGATCCTGCACATCGTGGACGCCGCGGCGGCCGAGCTGCGCAAGGCAGCGCCCGGCGGCACCATCGGCGTGATGGGCACGGCGGCCACGCTGCGGATGCGGCTCTACCAGCAGCGGCTGGAGGCGCAGGGCTGGACCTGCCTGGTGCCCTCCGACGAGGAGATGGCCACGCGGGTGACGCCGGCGATCGGGCTGGTGAAGGCCAACCAGGTGGCCGAGGCCCAGGCGCCGCTGGCCGAGGTGGTGGCCTCGCTGGCGGCGCGCGGGGCGCAGGCGGTGGTGCTGGGCTGCACCGAGATCCCGCTGGGGCTGCCGGCGGAGCGGCGCGCGGCATTGCCGGTGCCCGTGGTCGACACGATCGATGCCCTCGCCCTGGCGTCGATCGCCTGGGCGAAGGGCTGAAAGATCAATATCTTGCGGCGCTAATCGATCACCGATTGGTAGCTGAGCACCCGCAGCTCCTTGCGGATCGGGTAGGTGCTGCTGGGCATCAGCTGGGTCATCATGATGACGATCATGTCCTCGCCCGGGTCCACCCAGAAGGCGGTGCTGGCCGCGCCGCCCCAGGCGTATTCGCCGGGGGTGCCGAGGATCTGCGCCTTGGCCGGGTCGAGCATCACCGAGAAGCCGAGGCCGAAGCCGATGCCGAGGTAGCTGCTTTCGCTGAACCGTGCCTGGCCCATGTCGCCCATGTCGCCGCGCAGGTGGTTGGTGGTCATCAGCTCCACCGTCTTGCGGCCGAGCAGGCGTTCGCCGCCGAGCACGCCCTTGTTGCGGAGCATCATGCAGAACTTGAGGTAGTCGCCGGTGGTGGAGGCAAGGCCGCCGCCGCCCGATTCCATCTTGCGGTCGCCAAGGTAGCGGCTGGTGGCGGGGTCGTCGAACAGCATCACGCCGCCCTTGGGGTGCGGCACGTAGTTGGCGGCGAAGCGGCCGCGCATCTCCTCCGGCACGATGAAGTGGGTATCGTTCATTCCCAAGGGGTTGAGGATGCGTTCCTGCAGGAACGCGCCAAAGCGCTGGCCGCTGATCGCCTGCACCAGAGCGCCGAGCACGTCGGTGGCGACGGAGTAGTTCCACTCCTTCCCGGGCTGCGCGATGAGCGGCAGCTTTGCCAGCTTTTCAGTGGTTTCCATCAATTCGCTGTCGGGATGCCCGAAATCCGCCAGCTTGTTGTCGCGGTACATGGCGTCCACCGCGGTGGCCTCCATGAAGCCGTAGGTGAGGCCGGAGGTGTGGGTGAGCAGGTCGCGGAAGGTGATGTCGCGCTCGGCCGGCACCGTCTCCACCTTGCCGCGGCTGCCGCCCACGGCCACGCGGCTGCCCTTGAAGGCCGGCAGGAAGCGGCTGATCGGGTCGTCCAGCTGGAAGCGGCCTTCCTCGTAGAGCATCATGATCGCCACCGAGGTGATCGGCTTGGACATCGAATAGATGCGGAAGATCGTGTCCGGCGCCATGCGCACGCCGCGTTCCTTGTCGGCCAGCCCGCTCATGCCCCAATGCGCGATCTGGCCGCGGCGCGCGACCAGGGTGGAGACGCCGGCGAAGCGGCCGCTGGCGACCAGCTCGTCGCGCCAGGTGTCGATGCGCGCAAGGCGCTGGCTGCACAGCCCGACATCCTCGGGCGAGGTGATGGTCATGGCGTCGTTCATGGGGCCCTCCTGGTCGCGCGACGATGGCGGTGGCGGCGGGGCCGGTCAACCTCGCCCGGGGGTCGGGAGGGCAGGCCCGCGCAGGCAAGGGTGGCGCGCGCGGCGCGGCGGGTCCATCCTGTGGCGGATGACCCGGTCCGATTCCCGCATCCGCATGGCCGAGGCGACCAGCGGGGCGCGCACTTACCTGATCGACCTGCCGCCGGAGGCCCTGCCGCCGGTGCGTTCGCGCGACCTGCATGCGGCGTGGGACAGCGCGCGGGGTGCCGCGATCGCGCAGCAATGGGGCCGGCCGCTGATGCTGCGCTTCCGCCGGCCGGGTGCTGCGGAAACCGAGCTGGCCCTGGCCGACGCCGATGCCTGCTGCTGGGCGGCGGCGGTGGATGCCACGGTGGGGCTGGCCAGCCCCTATGGCCTGTCGATCTGCCTGCGCCTGCTGGCGCTGGTGGAAGTGCTGCCGCGCGCGCCCTGGGCGCTGCCGCTGGTGGCGATCAACCGGGACGGCGCGGCGATCCACCCCTCGCTGCTGCGCGCCGCCGCCCAGGCGCCGCTGACGCCGGACGCCACCTTCGATGCCGA
>CANHCJ010000371.1 GCA_947458025.1 Rhodospirillales bacterium
CATCCCGCCCAGCAACCCGGTGGAGGTGGTGCGCAGCGTGTGCATGTCGCCATGCGCGTCGAACCAGGCGATCCCCGCCCCGCCGCAGGCCCGCGCCACCCCGCCCGCCGGCCCCACGCTCTGCGTGCAGTTGCCCTGCAGCACCAGCGGCATCGCCCCGGCCGTGATCGCGGCGGCCACCTGGCCGGAAACCCACCCGGCGATGATGCCCAGGTTCGTCACCGGGTCACGCGTGCGCGCCTCGCGCGCCAGCGATGCCTCCACCGGCACCGCCACCTGGTGCCCCGCCGCCTCCAGCGCCGCGGCCATCCCCGCCCGCATCATCGCCGCGGGCCCGTTCGCCGCCCCCCAGCGCGCCACGTCGTTGGCGAAGGGAACCAGGATCGGCTGGATCAGCATGGCGCGTCCTCAGGCAGGGGGAATGAAGGTCTGGGCAACGGCGCGGAACACCGGCAGCCGCTCCAGCGCCGCGCACTGCGCCACCAGCGTCAGCAGCCGCTGCTCGGCCAGCAGCCCCGGATGCGCCTCGCGCACGAAGCGCCAGGCGCAGGCCAGCGCGATGTCGGCATGGCTCAGCCCGCCGCCGAACCAGAACCCCTCCGGCCGCGCCACCGCCTCGGCCTCCAGCGCCAGCGCGGTGGCCGAAATCTGCTCGCGGCACCGGGCCACCCATTGCGGGGAAACCGTCGCGTGCATGCGCTGCTCGTAGAACAGCGCCACCGCCTTGTCCGCCAGCCCCGTCGCCAGCCCCTCGATGCGCAGCGCCGCATCACGCTCCGCCCCGCCGGCCGGGCGCATCGCCACCGCGGCCCGCCGGTCGATGTGGTCCAGCATCGCGTGGCTGTCCACCAGCACCCCGCCATCCTCCAGCACCATCGTCGGCACCCGCGTCAGCGGATTGATCGCCCGCAGCCGCCGCGCCTCGCCGAAGCTGGACCAGGGGTGGTGCCGGAACGGAATGCCGGCATGGCTCAGCGCAATGCCCACCCGCCGCACGAAGGGCGAATCATACTGCCCGATCAGGTGCAGCGCGCCGGGCGCGATCTCGGGGTCGGTGCTCATGCCCAGGGATGTGCCGCAGCCCGCCGCGCGTGACAACCTCCGGCGGGCAACCGCCGCCTACCAGGCCGCATCCAGCAGCTGCCGCACCACCGCCGGCCCGTCGATCTTCCGCGGATTCGTATGCACCATCCGGTCGTGCATGGAGCCCTCGGCGATCACGTCCAGCTGCTCCGCCCGCACCCCCACGTCGCGCAGCGTCTGCGGCAGCCCCAGCCCGCCCACCAGTGCGGCCACCGCATCCGCCGCCTCGCCGCCGGGCATCCCCAGCGCCTCGGCCACCCAGCCCTGCCGCGCCGCGTTCACCGGTTTATTGAACCGCAGCACATGCGGCAGCATCACGCAGGAGGTATAGCCATGCGGCACCCCCGCCGTGCCGCCCAGCACATGCCCGATCCCGTGGCTCGCCCCCTTGGTCACCCCGTTCTGCGAGCCGACCATGGAAAGCCACGCCCCCAGCTGGCAATCCAGCCGCGCCGCGAGGTCCCCGGCATCGGCCCGGCACGCCCGCAACCCCCGCCCCAGCAGCCGCAGCGCATGCAGCGAGGCCCCGTCGCTCATCGGCTGCGGATTGCCGGAGCACAGATCCTCCACCGCATGGTCCACCGCGCGGATGCCGGTCGAAAGCCACAGCCACTCCGGCGTCGCCACCGTCACCGCCGGGTCCAGGATCACCGAAACCGGGATCATGGAGGACGACGCATAGCTCTCCTTGTGCGCCGGCCCGCCATCCGCCGGCGCCGTATCCGTGCAGCCGGCGAAGCTGGTGAACTCCCCGGCCGAAAGCGTGGTCGGGATCGACACGGTGCGGATCCCCGCCAGCGTCTTCGGCCGCCGCGTCACCCCGTCCGGCCCGGTCACCGCGCGCAGCCCGTCCAGCGCGCGGGCGTCCTCGATCCCGTTGGCCAGGCACATCCCCACCATCTTCGCCGCATCGGTGACAGACCCGCCGCCCAGCGTCACCAGCAGGTCCGCCCCCGCCGCGCGCGCCGCATTCGCCGCCGCCACCACGTCGAGGCGCGGCGTATGCGCCCCGATCCGCGTCCACGTCCCGGCCAGATGCGCCCCCAGCGCCGCCTGCGCCCGCGCCACGAAGTCGGTCTCGCGCGACAGCGTGCCGCCGGCGATCAGGAACACCCGCCCCGCCCCCAGCCGCGCCCGCTCCTCGGCCAGCCCCTCGGCGAAGTCGCGCCCGAACAACACCCGGTCCATGTTCGGGTAGCGGTACGTCCCCTGCGGCATCGCCCCCATGGCCATCTCCCTCACGGCAGCACGTTGTTGGTGAAATAGAAGGAGGTCGGCCGCGTCCCCTGCAGCTCGCCGGCGGTGCGCAGCGCCTCGATCGTCGCGCGCCACGCCTCCACCGTCTGCCGCCCCCAGCCAGGCGCATCCGCCGCCATCACCGTGCCCAGGAAGGTGCCAAGCGCCGCGGTGCAGGCCTCGTCCGTGCCCGGCATGCGAAACCGCGGCCGCGCCGCCGCACAGCTGCCCGCCGGGTCCGCCGCCGCATCCACGAACCCCGCCCGCAACGCCGAAAGCGCCCGCTTCACCAGCGCCGGGTTCCCCTCCAGGAAGGGCTGGCTCGCCACGAACCCGAACCCCATCAGCGGCACGCCCTGCTCGGCCAGGTCCAGCATCTCCGGCTCCAGCCCCTGCTCGCGCAGCGCCGCGCGCATCGTCACCCCGTCGCCGATCACCACGTCCAGCCGTCCCGCCACCAGGTCCACCAGCTTGGCGCCGCGCTCCGTCGGCACGATCGTCAGCGCGCTGATCCCGATCCCGTGCGCCCGCCGGAACAGCGTCAGCGCCGTGGTGTCGATCGTCCCGGGCGTGATCCCCAGCCGCAGCCCCTCCACCGCCTTGGGCGCCGCCAGCCGCACCCGCCCCTGCAGCCCCACCATCGCCAGCGTGGTGCGCGGCTGGTACACCGCCACCATGCGGATCGGCGTGCCGCCGGCAATCGCCGTCGCCGCCGCCGGCACGGTCACGTGCCCGATGTCGAAGGCCCGCTGCCCCACCAGCACCGCCACCATGTTGGCGCCCAGCCCCGGCTCGATCAGCAGGTCGATCCCCTCGCGCTGGAAATGCCCGCGCAGCACCGCGGTCAGGATCGGCACGTGGTGCGGCGCATAGGCGGTATCCACCAGCAGCCGCACCGGCTGCGCGGCCAGCGGCATCGCGCCGGCCAGCAGCATCAGGGCAGCCAGGGCCAGGCTTCGGGCGCGGCGCATGTCTCTCCTGGCCTGTCGTTGCGGTCCAGCGGCAGCAGATAGTCACTCCGCGCCGCTTGCGCCAGCACCCCGCCCTCGACCCGCCGCGCCAACGCGGCCATCATTCCGCCTCCCGCGACCCCCGGAGCCCGCAGTGACCGACCAGCCCACCAACCTCCTCCACGCCCGCTACCGCGACCCCGCCCTCTCCGCCGCGCAGGAGCTGAACCCGGTGCTGGAGACGATCCTGCGCCACAGCTCCTGCCGCGCCTTCCTGCCCGACCCGATCCCTCCGGCGAAGCTGGAGGCGATCGTCGCCGCCGCCTCCTCCGCCGCCACCTCCTCCAACCTCCAGCTCTGGAGCCTGATGGTGGTGGAGGACCCCGCCCGCAAGGCGCGCCTCGCCGCCCTGGCCGGCGGCCAGAAGCACATCGAGCAGTCGCCCACCTTCCTCGTCTGGCTCGCCGACCTCGCCCGGCTCGACACCATTTCGCGCCAGAACCAGGACCCGGTGGAGGGCATCCACTACCTCGAGCTGTTCATGGTCGCCCTGATCGACGCCGCCCTCGCCGCGCAGAACGCCGTGGTCGCCCTCGAATCCCTCGGCCTCGGCTCGGTCTATATCGGCGCCATGCGCAACCACCCGGAAAAGGTCGCCGCCGAGCTCGGCCTGCCCAAGCTCGTCTTCCCCGTCTTCGGCCTGTCGATCGGCGTGCCGGACCCCAAGGGCGCCAGCGGCATCAAGCCCCGCCTGCCCCAGGGCGTCGTCGTCCACCGCGAGCAGTACGACCCCACGCTCGACCCGGCCACCATCGCCGCCTACGACACCCGCATGTCCGCCTTCCAGACGGAACAGCGCATGCCCGACGAATCCTGGACCCAGCGCGTCATCCAGCGCGTGAAGACCCCCGCCTCCCTCTCCGGCCGCCACCGCATGCGCGAGGCCCTGGCCAACCTGGGATTTGAACTGAAGTAGGCGAGACCCAGTGTCCTGCCCGCTGCGTTCGTCCAGCTTCGGACGAACGCAGCGGACAAGCAGGCCACTGAAAACAAGCAGCTAGAGCAACAACTGTTGCTCTAGCGTGGCGTTGCCGCCAGCAACGCCCGGGTCGCCTCGTGCCGCGGCCAGCCGAACACCGTCCCGGCCAGCCCCTCCTCCACCAGCGCGCCCTGGTGCATCACCGCCACCCGCTCGCACAGATGCCG
>CANHCJ010000372.1 GCA_947458025.1 Rhodospirillales bacterium
ACCCGCCCCGCACGGCCGCAAGGCCGGCGCGGGGCGGCCCTCGCGCGGATCGCCGCGCGCCCCCAGCAGCGGGCCCCCCATGGAAGTCTTCGTCGTCTCCCTGCTCAACGGCCTCGTGTACGGCATGCTGCTCTTCATGCTGGCCAGCGGCCTCACGCTCATCTTCAGCATGATGGGCGTGCTGAACTTCGCCCACGCGTCGGCCTACATGCTCGGGGCCTACTTCGCCTACACGCTCAGCCTCTACGTGGGCTTCTGGATCGCGCTCCTGGTCGCGCCCATCCTCTGCGGCCTGCTCGGGGCCGCGATCGAGATGTGGGGCCTGCGCCGCGTCCACAAGAACGGCCACATCGCCGAGCTGCTCTTCACCTTCGGCCTCGCCCTCATCATCGAGAAGGCGGTGCAGATGACCTGGGGCCTCATCGCCGTGCCCTACCGCATCCCCGCCGGGCTCGACTTCCCGCTGTTCGACCTCTGGGGCACCCAGTTCCCGGCCTATCGCGCCTTCATGCTGCTGATCTCGGCGCTGATGTTCGTCTCGATCTGGCTCGGCCTCACCCGCACCCGCATCGGCCTCATCATCCAGGCCGCCCTCACCCATCCCGACATGGCCGGCGCGCTCGGCCACAACGTGCCGCGCGTCTTCACCATGGTCTTCGCCGCCGGCACCGCGCTCGCGGGCCTGGCCGGCGTCATCGGCGGCAACTACCGCGTCACCGAGCCCGGCATGGCCTTCTCCATGGGCCCCATCGTCTTCGTCGTCGTCGTCTTCGGCGGCCTCGGCTCGCTCACCGGCTGCTTCATCGCCTCCATCCTGATGGGCCTCATCCAAACCTTCGCCGTGGTGCTGGATTACTCCCTGGCCGACCTGCTGGAGGTGTTCGGCGTCGTCGTCACCAAGGCCACGCCCGGCAGCGAGTTCCTCATGGTCACCCTGCCGCGCATCGCCGCCCTGCTGCCCTTCATCCTCCTGGTGCTGATCCTGGTGCTGAGACCGCGCGGCCTGATGGGAACCCGCGACACATGAGCACGCAAACCGCAGGCGCCTCCGCCATGTCCGCCCCCTCCTTCCTGCGCCGCAACTGGCTCTGGCTGTTCATGCTGGCGCTGATGCTCGTGCTGCCCTGGCTGTTCTACGACCACGACCGCGGCCGCCATTCCGGCTTCGCCATCACCCTGCTGTCGGAAATCGCGCTCGTCGCCGTCTTCGCGCTCTCCTACAACATGCTGATGGGCCAGGCCGGCCTGCTCTCCTTCGGCCACGCCATCCTGTTCGGCGTCGGCGCCTACTTCGTCGCGCACACGCTCAACTTCATCAAGGCGAGCGAAGTGCCGATCCCGATCGAGCTGATGCCCCTGGTCGGCGGCATCGGCGGCCTCGTCTGCGGCATCATCGCCGGCTACGTCGCCACCAAGCAGCGCGCCACCGCGTTTGCCATGATCACCATGGGCCTGGGCGAACTGCTCACCGCCGCCGCGCTCATGTTCATGACCTTCTTCGGCGGCGAGGGCGGCATCACCACGGATCGCGTGGTGGACACCTCCATCTTCGGCATCCCCTACACCCGCCCGATCCAGGTCTACTACCTCATCGTCGCCTGGGCGATGATCGCCGCCCTGCTGATGTACCTGCAAACCCAAACCCCGCTCGGCAAGATGGCCAACGCCTCGCGCGACAACTACGAGCGCACGCAGTTCGTCGGCTACGACCCGCGGGTGATCCGCTACTGGCAGTTCATCCTCTCCGGCTTCTTCGCCGGCATCGCCGGCGGCATGTACTGCCTGGTCTACGAAATCGTCACCTTCGACACGCTGGCCGCGGTGCGCTCGGCCAACGCCCTGCTCGCCACCTATATCGGCGGCGCGATCGGCTTCTTCGGCCCGATCATGGGCGCGGTGCTGGTGGTCGGCATGCAATCCGGCGTCAGCCTGCACACCTCCGCCTGGCTGCTCTATCTCGGCGTCATCTTCATCGCCATGGTCATCTACGCCCCCGGCGGCCTGCTCGGCCTGTTCGCCAACCACATCCCCATCGCCCGCATGGGCCGGCTGGGCGAGCTCGCGGTGCCCTATGCCCGCGTCCTCGTCCCCGGGCTGATCATGACGGCGGGGTTCATCCTGTTCGTCGAACTGGTCACCCACCAGACCATCGGCGCCTCCCAGGGCAAGAAGTTCGGCATCCTCGGCTGGAAGCTCGATCCCGACAGCCCGCTGATCTGGGTCGGCGCCATCGTGGCCATGATCGGCGGCGCGCTCTGGCTGCGCCACCAGGGCCGCTTCTTCATGGCCAAGTGGAACGCCCTGATGGAAGACGCCAAGGCCCGGGGAATCGTGGCATGACCGCCATCCAGCTCACCGACGTCCGCAAGAGCTTCGGCCGCACGGAAATCATCCGCGGCGTGAACCTCACCATCCCCAAGGGCCAGCGCCACGCCATCATCGGCCCCAACGGCGCCGGCAAGACCACGCTGTTCAACCTGATCAGCGGCCGCTTCCCGATCACCTCCGGCCGCATCGAGGTGAACGGCAACGACACCGCCGGCCTCGCCCCGCAGCAGATCAACCATCTCGGCCTGTCGCGCAGCTTCCAGATCACCTCGATCTTCCCGCGCATGACGGTGTTCGAGAACATCCGCTGCGGCCTGCTCTGGGCACGCGGGCACAAATACTCGTTCTGGCGCCTGCTCGGCGGCCAGCGCGCGCTCACCGAGGAATCGGAACAGCTGCTCGAACGCCTCAACCTCACCAGCCGCCGCAACGTCTACGCCGGCCTGCTCTCCTACGCCGAACAACGCTCGCTCGAAATCGGCATCACCATCGCCGGCGGCGCCGACGTGATCCTGCTCGACGAACCCACCGCCGGCATGTCGCACAGCGAAACCGACTACGCCCAGCACCTCATCCGCACCGTCAGCGAAGGCAAAACGCTGGTGATGGTGGAACACGACATGGGCGTGGTGTTCGGCCTGGCCGACATCATCACCGTGCTGGTCTACGGCGAAGTCATCGCCTCCGACACGCCCGCCAACATCCGCGGCAACCGCGCGGTGCAGCAGGCGTACCTCGGCGAGGAGGCGGCGTGAGAAAAGCAAGCATGTTCTTTTTTGAAAAAAAGAACCAAAAAACTTTTCCGACCTTGTGCCGGGGCTGAACGGGTAAAGTCTTTTTTGCTTCTTTTTTCTTCAGAAAAAAGAAGACGCTTCCTTCCTTCTTTCTGAAGGCGCCAAGATGCTCGAAGTCCGCGACCTCCATGCCTTCTACGGCAAGAGCCACATCCTCCAGGGCGTGGACCTCACCATCCGCGAGGGCGAGATCGTCTCCCTCCTCGGCCGCAACGGCGTCGGCCGCTCCACCACCTGCAAGGCCATCATGGGCCTCGTGGCCCCGCACGGCGACGTCCGCTTCAAGGGCCAGTCCATCACCGGCATGCGCCCGGACCAGATCGCCCATCTCGGCATCGGCTACGTGCCGGAAGACCGCCAGGTCTTCCCCGGCCTCACCGTGCAGCAGAACCTGGAACTCGGCCTCAAGCGCGCCGGCGTCTTCGGCCGCTGGAACTTCGAGGATGTCTACAAGCTGTTCCCCAACCTCTCGGAACGGCGCGACAACCCCGCCGGCGTGCTCTCCGGCGGCGAACAGCAGATGCTCACCATGTGCCGCACCCTCATGGGCGACCCCGACCTGGTGCTGATCGACGAACCCACCGAAGGCCTCGCCCCCAAGCTGGTGGAACAGGTCGGCGTGCTGCTCGACGAAATCGCCCGCCGCGGCGTGGCGATCCTGCTGGTCGAACAGAAACTCACCATCGCCCTCAAGATCAGCACCCGCCTCTACGTCATGGGCCACGGCCACATCGTCTTCGAAGGCGACCCCGCCTCGCTGGCCGCCAATGAGAACGTCCGCAAGGAGTGGCTGGAAGTCTGAGAGCCTGCCCGATACCCCGCCCTGGCGGCCATCCGGCGGCGACGTGCTGCGCTCCGGTGCTCACGGCCTCCAGGCCGCTCCGCTCCGGTGCTCGCACCTCACCGCCGGCCGGGGCCCAAGTGGGCCCCTCTGACTCGCCAGGACGAGGTCTCGAACAGGCTCTGCGCCACCCCCGAGTACGTACGTGGAAAAACCCGTTTGCACCGGGATTTCGTGTTAGTATAAATTTCTGTCTATGTCAGAAGCACCGACCGCAATGGCCCCGGTCTTCGCCGCGATGGCGGCGCAGATGCGCGCGATGGCCCGCGGGCCCGCCGTGGGTGGGCCCTCGCCGGTTCTGCACGCCCTGATTCTGCTTGCCCTCGCCTGCATCCTGGACCGGCTCCAAGCCCTGGTCCTGGCCTGGCACCAGGGCCGCCTCACCCTGCCGCCCCACCGCGCCGCGCCCACCCGGATTCCCCCCCGCCGCGCCTGGGCCGCCCTCTCCCCCCCCGCCCGCTACCCGCCCCCCCCCCCCCCCCCCCCCCCCCCCCCCCCCCCGCCCCCCC
>CANHCJ010000373.1 GCA_947458025.1 Rhodospirillales bacterium
CGTGACACCCACGCGGCGCGCGCCGACCACCACGCCCTGGTCCACCCGGGCCGCCTGCTGCACGGCGGTGCTGGAATAGGTGTTGGGCGAATAGTCCGGCCCGCAGGCGGCGAGCGGCAGCAGGCAGAGCAGAAGAAGCTTCGGCGGGTGCGGCATGCCTCACATCCGGTGGTGGTCGCGGCCTTCACATAGGGCATGCAAGGCGCCGGCGGAACCTTCAGGGTTTGCGCGGGCAGCGTGGCGGGGCATGCTGGCGGGATGATGGCACGACAGATCCTGATCGACTGCGACCCCGGCACCGACGACGCCATCGCCTTGTTCATGGCGCTGGGGGATCCACGGCTGGACGTTCGGCTGGTGACGGTGGCCGGCGGGAACGTCGGCCTGGCGCATACGCTGCGCAACGCCCGCGCGCTGGTGGGGCTTTCCGGCAAGGCGGTGCCGGTGGTGGCCGGGGCCGAGCGGCCGCTGATGGGCAGTTTCCAGGATGCCGCCCATGTGCATGGCGAGGACGGGCTGGGCGGGGTGCGCCTGCCGGAGGGGCCGGCGGCGGCGGCGGGGATCGCGGCCGATGCGATCCGTGAGGCGCTGCGGGCGGCGGGGCCTGCGGGGCTGACGCTGGTGGGCATCGGGCCGGCGACCAATCTGGCGCTCGCGCTGGCCACCGAGCCGGGGCTGCTGGCGAACGTGGCCGAGATCGTGCTGATGACCGGGGCCTGGGCCGAGGGCAACGTGACGCCGGCGGCCGAGTTCAACGCCTGGTCGGACCCCGAGGCGCTGGCGGTGGTGCTGGGCTGCGGGCGGCCGGTGACGCTGGTGACGCTGGAGCTTTCGGCGCAGGCCTTGGCGACGCCGGCGCGGATCGAGGCGCTGTCGCGCGGCGGATCCGGCGCGTGCCGGGAGGCGGCGTGCGGGATATTGGCGGCCACGCCGCCCTCGCGCCGGCTGGGCGGGGCGGGCAGCCCGCAGCATGATTCCTGCGCGATCGCCTGGCTGCTGGCGCCGGAGGCGTTCACGCGGCGCGAGGTGTTCGTGGAGGTGGATTGCGGCACCGGGCCGGGGCGGGGGCAGACGGTGGTGGATCGCTGGGAGCGGCTGGGCCGGAAGGCGAACGCGACGCTGCTGGATACGCTGGATGCCGAGGTGTTCTTCGCGCTGCTGGACCGGTCGCTGTCGCGGCTGCCGTAGAAAAGCGAAGGGGGGCCGGAGCCCCCCTTGCCTTGGTCAGCCGCGGCGGATCCCGTACATCTGCGGGAAGCCGTCGCGCATGTCCTTCAGGAAGTTGTGGTAGCCGGTGAAGCCGACGAAGCTGCCGGTGTTGACGTAGGGCACCTGGGCCCAGATCTCGCGCTGCATGTCGTCGACCAGGCGCTTCTGGGTGGCGAAGTCCGGCGCTTCGAACCAGGATTCGCGCAGTTCCTCGACCTTGGGCATGGTGGGCCAGCCGAACCAGGCGGCGCGGCCGTTGCCGCGCTGGGCGGACATGCCGGCGGGGGAGAGGTTCCCGCTGCCGCCGAGGTAGGTGTAGAAGATGTTCCAGCCGCCCTTGTCGATGGTTTCCTGGCTGGCGCGGCGCTGCACGACGGTGCCCCATTCCACGGCCACGACGTCGGTGTTCATGCCGATGCGCTTCAGCACGTCGTTGCAGACCTGGGCCATCTGCCAGATCGAGGGGATGGAGGTGGCCGAGAGGATGACGATGCGCTCGCCCTTGTAGCCGGCTTCCTGCAGTGCCTTGCGGGCGGCCTCGATGTTGCCGCGGCGGGCGACCTCGTCGAAGCCGACGGTGCTGGCCAGCGGGGAGCCCGGGATGAAGATGCCGGCGGGGACGCGGATCATCGACGGCACGGCGCCGGCGACCGCCTCCATGATCTCGCGCTGGTTCATCGCCATCTGGACCGCCTGGCGGACCTTCACGTTGTCGAAGGGCGGCAGCAGGTGGTTGAAGCGCAGGCAGCCGATGGAGCCGGCGGGGTCCTTGTTCTCCAGCACCAGGTTGCGGTTGCGCTGCAGGGAGGGGATGAGGTCGACGGTCGGGTTTTCCCACCAGTCGATCTCGTTGTTCTGCAGGGCGGCCATGGCGGTGGCGGGGTCGGGCATGATGGTCCAGGTGACGCGGTCGAAATGCGCGACCTTGGGCCCGGCGGTGAAGCTGTCCGCACCGCCGCCGGGGCGGGGGACGTAGTCGGCGTTGCGCTCGAAGACGATGCGCGCGCCGGGGATGCGCTCATTGGCCAGGAACTTGAAGGGGCCGCTGCCCATCACTTCGGGGATCTGGCTGTTGGCGTCGGTCTTGGCGATGCGTTCCGGCATGATCGCGGTGGTGTGCTGGGCCAGGGCATCGGGCAGCAGGCCGAAGGGCTTCTTGAGGCGGATGCGGATCATCTTGTCGGATGCCGCCGTCATCTCGTCGATGCGCGCGGCGAGGGCCTGGCCAAGCGGATTGCGCTTGTTGGAGCGCTCGATGGTGGCGACGCAGTCGCGCGCCAGGACGGGGGAGCCGTCGTGGAACTTCAGGCCGTCGCGCAGGGTGATTTCCCAGGTGAGGCGGTCGGCGGAGACGTTGGCGCCGGCGGCCATCTGGGGATGGGGGTTGCCGTCCTTGTCGACGCCGTAGAGCGTGTCGAACACGGTGAGCGACACGTTGCGGGTGACGTCGGCGGTGGTCCAGATCGGGTCGAGCGAGGCGGGGTCGGCGTGGGGGACGAAGCGCAGGTGCCTCGCACCCTGGGCGCGGCCCACGGACGGGGCGGCCAGGACGGCCGTGCCGGCGATGGCGGTTTTCAGGATGTCGCGGCGACGCATGGTGTTCTCCCTGTGGCGAATGCGCCCGCGGCGTGTGCCGGGGGCGTCGAATCCGCTGCATCCTGACGGCACAAGGCGAAACAGACAACTCTTGGCATGCAGGAGGCGCTTGGCGGGGACGCGGTTCCCGCCCTAGGATCGCCCCCAACGATATCAAGGGGACGGTCCATGAAATTCGGCATCTTCTACGAGCTTCAGAACCCGCGGCCGGAAGGGTCCATGCAGTGGGCGCGCGACGCCGACATGAACCTGCTGCACAACGCGCTGGAGCAGGTGACGCTGGCGGACAAGCTTGGCTACGACTACGCCTGGGAGGTGGAGCACCACTTCCTGGAGGAGTATTCGCATTCGCCGCAGCCGGAGATGTTCCTCTCGGCCGCCGCGATGCGGACGCAGAAGATCCGGCTGGGGCATGGGATCATCCAGCTGACCACCAACCACCCGGCGCGGGTGGCGGAGAAGGTGGCCACGCTCGACCTGCTGAGCCGCGGGCGGGTGGAGTTCGGGATGGGCGAGGGCGCCAGCATCACCGAGCTCGGGCCGTTCGAGCGCGACATGGAGAGCAAGCGGGCCGTTTGGGAAGACGGCGTGCGGGCGGTGATGCCGATGTTCAAGGACGGGGGCTTCGAATACGACGGCCCCTACTTCAAGTTCCCGCTGCGCAACGTGCTGCCGAAGCCGATCCAGAGCCCGCATCCGCCGCTGTGGGTGGCGTGCAGCCAGCTTGAGACGATCGAGATGGCGGGGCGGCGCGGGATCGGGGCGCTGGGGTTCCAGTTCGTGAGCGCGGATGCGGCGCATGCCTGGGTGCATGCCTACTACAACGCGATCACCAAGCGGCTGGACAAGCTTTCGGACTACCAGACCAACCCGAACATGGCGCTGGTGAGCTACTTCATGTGCGCCAAGACGGACGAGGAGGCCTATGCGCGCGCCGAGGGGGCGCCGTTCTTCCAGTTCGCGCTGCGGTTCTATGGCGCATCCTCCGGCCGGCAGCGGCCGCCGCCGGGGACGGTGAATTTGTGGGACGAGTACCTGAAGTGGAAGGCGGAGAACCCCGAGGCGTTCCAGCGCGCGGTGCGGGGCGGGCTGATCGGCTCGCCGGAGACGATCCAGCGCAAGCTGCGGCGGTTCGCGGCTTCGAACGTGGACCAGATCATCCTGCTGAACCAGGCGGGGAAGAACACGCACGAGCATATCTGCGAGAGCCTGGAGCTGTTCGCCAAGGAGGTGATGCCGGAATTCCATGCGATGGAGCCGGCGCACCAGGAGTGGAAGGCGAAGGTTCTGGCGGGCGAGATCCAGCTGGAGGAGATCGACACGCAGCCCTTCCGCGACCGGTTCGGGCCGAACGCGCTGCAGGTGACGCGCGGGCCGGCGGAGGCGGCGGTGGCAGCGGGGGACTGATACGGGTTTTCCGTAACGAAGCGATATCGTAATAAATTGGGTGCGGGTGGGCCTTCGGGCTCACCCGTATCTTTTTTTCCAGTAGCGGATGGCGCGGATCTCGTAGGGGCGGAGCTTCAGCTCCGGGTCGGTGAGGTTCCACCGGCGGGGGCGGGGCGGCCGGGGCGCGCGGGGGCGGCGCGGGCGCGGGGGGAGTTTCAGCCAGGCCGGCGGGTCGACCGCGAGGGCGTGGCA
>CANHCJ010000374.1 GCA_947458025.1 Rhodospirillales bacterium
CTCCGCCGTGCTCGGCGAGGCCACCGGCACGCGCTGGACCATCGCGCTCTCGGCCCAGCCGGGCGAGCCCACCCTGGCCGAACAGGGCAGCGCCGCCGATACCGCCCGCCGCCAATCCGCCGCCGCGCACCCGCTGGTGCAGGCCATCCTGGCCGCCTTCCCCGGCGCGAAGATCGAGGCGGTGCACGACAGCCGCACCGACGCCTACGGCCTGCCGGCCGAGCCCGAAAGCCTGCTGGCCGACGCACCGCCGGCCGACGACCTGGAATTCGCCCCGCCCGACGAAGACGCGGCAGGCATCGATTTCGACAGCTGGGAGACCCCGCCATGAAGAACCTCGCCGGCATGCTGAAGCAGGCCTCCCAGATGCAGCAGAAGATGGAGGAAATGCAGGCCAAGCTGGCCGCGCTGGAAATCCAGGGCCAGGCCGGCGCCGGCATGGTGCAGGTGACGCTGAACGGAAAGGGCGAGATGCGCACCATCCGCATCGACCCGAAGCTGGTCGGCGAAGGCGGCGATGCCGACATGCTGCAGGACCTCATCCTCGCGGCCCACGCCGATGCCAAGCGCAAGGTGGAGGCGAACAGCCAGGAAGAAATGCAGAAGCTCACCGCGGGGCTGCCGATTCCGCCGGGGATGAAGCTGCCTTTCTAGGGCAAGGAAGCATGTTCTTTTTTGAAAAAAAGAACCAAAAAACTTTTCGGACTTTGCGCTCGGTCTCCATGACCAGCGAATGGGGAAAAGTCTTTTTGCTTCTTTTTCTTCAGAAAAAGAAGATTCTTGCTTAATGGGCGGCCCGGAGATCGACCGGCTGATCGCCCTGCTCTCCCGCCTGCCCGGCCTCGGCCCGCGCAGCGCGCGCCGCACCGCGCTCAAGCTGCTGCAGGAGCCCGAGACGCGGCTGCTGCCGCTCGCCCAGGCCATGCAGGACGCCGCGCGGGCGGTGCGCGCCTGCAGCGTGTGCGGCAACCTCGACAGCACCGACCCCTGCCAGGTCTGCGCCGACGACCACCGCGACCGCGGCCTGGTCTGCGTGGTGGAGAGCGTGGGCGACCTGTGGGCGCTGGAGCGCGCGCATGTGCATCGCGGCACCTACCACGTGCTGGGCGGCACGCTGTCGCCGCTGGCCGGGATCGGGCCGGAAGACCTCAACATCGCCCCGCTGCTGGCCCGCGTGGAGGCCGGCGGCATCCATGAGGTGATCCTGGCGCTGTCCGCCACGGTGGATGGCGCCACCACCAGCCACTGGCTGACGGAACGGCTGCGCCCCAGCGGGGTGGCGGTAACGCGCGTGGCCCAGGGCGTGCCGATGGGCGGCGCGCTGGACGTGCTGGACGACGGCACGCTGGCCGCGGCGCTCAGGGCGCGGCGGGCCTCCTGATCGTCTAGTTGGAGTGCCCGATCATCCAGATCAGGCCGAAGGTGCCCGCGCCGGCCAGGAGGATGAATACGATCCCAAACACGATCATCTGTGGCAGGTTCCGTTGCATTCCGATACAATCCGGGCAGGATGGAAATTAACCTCCTTATCACGCTCTCCCGGGCGTCCCGCAAGCGCCTGCGCGGCTAATCCGCGGCCATCTCCGCCACATGGGCCGCCAGCGCGATCGCAGAGGTCAGGCCCGGGGATTCGATGCCGAACAGGTTGATCAGCTGCGGAATGCCGTGCACGTCGCGGCCCTGCACCACGAAATCCTGCCCCGGCGCGCCCTTGGGCACGATCTTGGGGCGGATGCCGGCATAGCCGGGCTGGATCTGCCCGTCCTTCAGCGCCGGCCAGTAGCGCCGCACCGCGTCGTAGAAGCTGTCCGCCCGGCGGGGGTCCACGGTGTAGTCGATGCTCTCGATCCACTCCACGTCGGGCCCGAAGCGCGCCTGGCCGCCGAGGTCGATGGTGATGTGCACGCCCAGGCCCCCCGGCACCGGCACCGGGTAGATCAGGCGCGAGAACGGTGATTTGCCGGTGAGGGTGAAGTAGTTGCCGCGGGCGAAATACTCCTGCGGGATCAGCTGGCGCGGCATGCCCTCGATCTTGCGCGCCAGCGGGCAGGCATGCAGCCCGGCGGAGTTCACCACCAGCCGGGCGCGCAGCCGCATCGGGTCGGCGCCGCCCACGGAAAGCTCCACCCCCTCCTCCGTCACGCGCCCGCCTTCCACCGGGGAGTAGAAGACGAACATCGCGCCCGCGTGCTCCGCGTCGCCCTGCAGCGCCAGCATGTAGGCGTGGCTGTCCAGCACCCCGGTGGTGGGGGAATGCAGCGCCCCGGTGCAGTGGAGGTTCGGCTCCATCGCGATCGCCTCGGCGGCGGAAAGCTGGCGCATGCCCTCCACGCCGTTGGCCTCGGCGCGCGCCTTGATGCCGGCCAGCATCTCCGTCTCGGCGTCGCTGGTGGCCACGATCAGCTTGCCGCAGTTGTTGTAGGGCACGCCGCGCTCGTCGCAGTAGCGGTACAGCATGCGCCGCCCCTCCACGCAGAACCGCGCCATCAGGCTGCCCTTCGGGTAGTAGATGCCGGCATGGATCACCTCGCTGTTGCGCGAGGAGGTCTCGGTGCCGATGCCCTCGGCGGCGTCCAGCACGATCACCTCGCGCCCGGCCTGGGCCAGCGCGCGGGCCACCGCGATGCCCACCACGCCCGCGCCCACCACCACCACGTCCACGTCTTCCATGCGAAACCTCCGGCCTTCCCCCCAACATGCCCGGCGCGCGGCAGCGTGCAAGAGGGGCTGCACGCCAAGGTTGCCCCGCCCCCGCGCTTGGCCCTACACCCGCGGTTCGATCCAGGGTCAGGAGGCACGGCGATGAAGCGGCGTCAGGTTCTCGGCGGCATGGCGGCGGCGCTCGCCGCGCCCAAGATCGTGCAGGCGCAAAGCCGGCGCGTGCTGAAATTCGTGCCCGATGCCGACCTCGCCGTGATCGACCCCGTCATCACCACCAGCTACCAGACCCGCGACCACGGCTACATGGTGTTCGACGGGCTCTACGGGCAGGACAACGAGTACCGCATCCGCCCGCAGATGGCCGAGGGCCACGTGGTGGAGGACGAAGGCCGCACCTGGAAGATCACCCTGCGCGAGGGGCTGAAGTTCCACGACGGCGAGCGCGTTCTGGCGAAGGACTGCGTGGCCAGCATCAACCGCTGGGGCAAGCGCGACAGCTTCGGCCAGGCGCTGATGGCCGCCACCAACGAGCTTTCCGCGCCGGATGACCGCACCATCGTCTTCCGCCTCAAGCACCCCTTCCCGCTGCTGCCGGAGGCGCTGGGCCACTATTCGCCCAACATGCTGGCGATCATGCCCGCCCGCCTGGCCGAGACCGACGCCGCCCGCCAGATCACCGAGATGGTCGGCTCCGGCCCGTTCCGCTTCAAGGCCGATGAGCGCGTGCCCGGCAGCCGCGTGGTGTACGAGAAGTTCGACGGCTACGTGCCTAGGCCCGAGCCGGCCGAGCGCACCGCCGGCGGCAAGGTGGTGCATTTCGACCGCGTGGAATGGTCGATCATCCCCGACGTGTCGGCGGTGGCCAACGGGCTGATCCAGGGCGAGCTGGACTGGTGGGCCACCGCGGCCGCCGACCTGCGCCCGGTGCTGCAGCGCGCGCGCGGCGTGAAGCTGATCAGCATGATCCCCACCGGCACCATCGCCACGATGCGCTTCAACCAGTTGCAGCCGCCCTTCGACAACCCGGCGATCCGCCGCGCCATCGTCCAGGCCGTGACCCAGTCCGACTACATGATCGCCATCCAGGGCGAGGACAAAGCGCTGTGGCGCGACGGCGTCGGCTACTTCTGCCCCGACACGCCGATGGACACGCGCGCGGGCATGGAGAACCTCACCGCCCCGCGTAACCTGGAGAACGTGAAGCGCCTGCTGGCCGAGGCCGGCTACAAGGGCGAGAAGGTGGTGCTGCTGGCCCCGCAGGACATCCCGAGCACCAAGGCGATCGCGGAGGTGACCTTCGACCTGTTCAAGCGCATCGGCCTCAACGTGGAGGCCCAGGCGATGGACTGGGCCACCGTGGTGCAGCGCCGCACCAAGCAGGAGCCGGTGGACCAGGGCGGCTGGAGCGTGTTCCACACCTCCTGGGGCGGGGTGGACCAGTTCAACCCGGCGGTGCACGCCTTCCTGCGCGGCAACGGGCGCCAGGGCATCATGGGCTGGCCGATCAGCCCCACCATCGAGGCGCTGCGCGCCGAATGGCTGCTCGCCCCGGATCTCGCCGCCCAGCAGAAGGTGTGCGAGGCGCTGCAGCTGCAGGCCTTCCGCGACGTGCCCTACATCCCGCTCGGCCAGGTGCGCGCGCAAAGCGCCCACCGCGCCAACCTGGAAGGCGTGCTGACCGGCCTGCCGGTGTTCTGGAACGTGAAGCGCGCCGCCTGAGGAAGCCCCCGCGCCGGGCGGGTTAGGCTGCCCGGGCCGTCTCCGGCGA
>CANHCJ010000375.1 GCA_947458025.1 Rhodospirillales bacterium
AAGACCGGCGGGCGCCACTCCTGTGCGCCCGCGGCCTGCCCCCAGGCCGCGCCCGCCCACAGGGCCAGCAGCAGCAGGGCGAGGCGGGCCACCATCCTCATCCCTTGCGCTGCAGCACCGCCATCTTCGGCGCCCAGTAGTTCACCCCGCCCTTGTCGCTGCGATGGATGAACACCTGGGCGGTGTTCGCCTCGATGAAGCGCGCCCGCTCCGGCGGGATCGCCGGGCTGTCCAGCGTGCCGGTGCGCAGGAACTGCTCCAGCATGAAGATCGTGCGCGGCACCTTCGGCAGGTCGGCATCCATCGGGTTGAAGACGTGGATGTCCTCGATCACGAAGAACCCGCCCGGCTCCACCCGGTCGAACAGGTGCGCCAGCGTCAGCTGCTGGTGGTAGCTGGCGTGGCTGCCGTCGTCGATCAGCAGGCGCAGCGGCGGCAGCGCGGCGTGCAGCCTGGCCAGCGACTCGGCACTGCCGGCATCGCCCTGGATGAAGGTGAACCCCTCCATCTTCACCGCCGAGAAGTCGGAGATGTCGAAGCCCCAGATCTTCGCGCGCGGGAAGTATTTCCGCCACATGGCGATCGAGGGCGCCTCCTGCTCCACCCGGCCGCGCAGCTTGGATTCATCCAGCCCCCCGCGCTTCAGCCCGATCTCCAGCATGGCGAAGTCGCGCTCGCGGAACTGTTCGAACAGGAAGGCATAGAGCCGGGCGTAGTCGTGCGCGTGGAACACGGCATCGCCCTTGTCGCTGCCGGCTTCGTTGGCGATCTGTGACAGGTTCAGGCTCATCCTGCGGCGAACTCCTTGTGGCAGCGTCTGTCTGGCGGGGTCGCCCCGCGCGGTCAACCGGCCGCACGCAGCGTTGATCGCGGTATGCGACCATTTGGTTTCCCTTTCCTGTCCGCGCGCGGAATGCTAACCGGAGGCGCCGCGCAAGGAGGCTCCCCTGACCGACAAGGACATCCTCCATCTCGTCCGCGCCTCGGTGGAACAGCAGCTGCTGGGGCGCCGGCTCGATTCCTACGACATCGACCGCGTCGGCTTCCTCGCCGCCGCCGTCACCTCCTCGGCCTATGCCCAGCGCCACATGCGCCGCGTGCCGCGCCATGCCGACGACCTCGCCCTGCTGCGCGCCGCCCTGGCGCTGCGAAGCGTGCCCGGCCTGGTGCTGGAATTCGGCGTGGCCAGCGCGCGCACCACCAACGTCATCGCCGACCAGGTCGATGGCCCGGTCTATGGCTTCGACGGCTTCGCCGGCCTGCCGGAGGATTGGCGCCCCGGCTTCGGCCGCGGCGCCTTCGCCCGCCAGGCCCTGCCGGAGGTGCGCGCCAACGTGCAGCTGGTGGTGGGCTGGTTCGACCGCACCCTGCCGGGCTTCCTCGATGCCCATCCCGGCCCGGCCGCCTTCATCCACGTGGATTGCGACCTCTACAGCTCCACCCAGACCATCCTCTCCCAGCTGCGCGAGCGCATCGTGCCCGGCACCATCCTGGTGTTCGACGAGTACTTCAACTACCCTGGCTGGGAGATGCACGAGCACCGCGCCTTCATCGAGTTCGTGCAGGCCACCGGCCGGGCCTACGAATACGTGGGCCTGGTGCCCAGCCACCAGCAGGTTGCGGTGCGGATCGTCGCATGAGCGGCCCGCGCTACGCCTTCCGCCTCGCCTCCTTCGACGAGGTCGCCCGCCACCCCGCCGCCGGCTACATCCCCGCCACCCGCCCGCCCGAGCGCAGCATCGAGGTGCCGGGCCTGGCCATCGCCGACACGCCCGACGACCTGCTGGTGCTGCACGACGCCATGATCGTGCCCAGCGCCGGCGTGCTGTGGAACGGGCTGTGGCTCGGCGAGGCGATCCACAACCTGCCGGCCGACTGGCGCACCGTCTCCTGGCTGCCCGGCACCTGGGACGAACCCAGCGGCAGCATCGTCTTCAACGCCGAGCAGCTGGCCAGCACGGGCGTGGTGGAGGAGCCGGTGATGACCATGGACACCACCGTCGGCGCCGGCAATTTCGGCCATTTCGTGCACGATACGCTGCCCTATGCCCTGGTGCTGGAACGCGCCCGCGCCGTCTTCCCCGGCATCCGCTTCCACATCACCCGCCCGCAATTCGCCAACGCCCAGCGCCTGTTCGCCGCCGCCTTCGGCCAGACGGTGGAGGCGGCGATCGACCTGCGCGGCGCCCGGCTGCGCCGCCTGGTGGTGGCGCGCCGCCAGTCGGTGATGGGCGGCCAGGTCTGGTCCATGCCCTTCGCCGGCCTGCGCCACGCGCGCGACACCGCGCTGCGCGCCTGGGGCCTGCCCGGCCGCCCCGGCGCGCTGCGCGTCTTCCTGCACCGCTTCCAGGACCTGGCCGACCGCAAGGCCCGCGGCCTGCTCTACGGCCGCAACTTCCGCAACCCGGACGAGTTGCTGGTGGGCATGCTGCGCGCGGGCTTCATCGCGCTGGAACCCGGCCGCGCCCGCATCGAAGAGATCGCCGACCTGCTCAGCCGCGCCGAATGCGTCGCCAGCATGCACGGCGCGGGGCTGGGCAACCTCATCTTCTGCCGCCCCGGCGCGCGCGTGGTGGAGCTGCGCAGCCACGAGGGCAACTGGCGCTCGCTGGAGGCCACCTCGCTGGTGCTGGGCCAGAACTTCGGCGCCATCCCCCAGCCCGTGCCGAAGCCGGGGGAGGAGCCCTGGTTCGACGTGGACGCCACTGTGAGGGCCCTGGCATGACCCCGCTCGCCCAGGCCGACCTGGTGGTGGTCGGCTCCGGCTTCTTCGGCCTCACCATTGCCGAGCGCGCCGCCAGCACGCTCGGCGCGCGCGTATGCGTGCTGGAACGCCGCCACCACATCGGCGGCAACGCCTGGAGCGAGATCGACCCCGACAGCGGCGTGGAGGTGCACACCTACGGCTCGCACCTGTTCCACACCAACAGCCGCGAGGTGTGGGAGTACGTGAACCGCTTCTCCCGCTTCACCGCCTATCGCCACCACGTCTTCACCAACCACCAGGGCCGCATCTACCCGATGCCGATCAACCTCGGCACCATCTGCAGCTTCTTCGGCCGCGCCTTCACGCCCGACGAAGCGCGCGCCCTGGTCGCCGAACAGGCCGCCGAACTCGCCGGCCGCACGCCCGCCAACCTGGAGGAGCAGGCGATCTCCCTGATCGGCCGCCCGCTCTATGAGGCGTTCATCCGCGGCTACACCGCCAAGCAATGGCAGACCGACCCGCGCGAGCTGCCCGCCAGCATCATCACCCGCCTGCCGGTGCGCACCACCTTCGACAGCCGCTACTTCAGCGACACCTACGAAGGCCTGCCGGAAGACGGCTATTTCCGCCTGCTGCAGCGCATGGCCGAGCACCCCGGCATCCATATCGAAACCGGCACGGATTTCTTCGACCTGCGCGCCGCCATCCGCCCGGGCACGCCCATTGTCTACACCGGCCCGGTGGACCGCTATTTCGGCCACCGCCTCGGCCATCTCGGCTGGCGCACGCTGGATTTCGAGCGCGAGGTGCTGGACACGCCGGATTTCCAGGGCACCTCGGTGATGAACTACGCCGACGAATCCGTGCCCTTCACCCGCATCCACGAATTCCGCCACCTGCACCCGGAACGCCGCCACACCAGCGGGCGCACCACCATCTTCCGCGAATACTCCCGCTTCGCCGCGCCGGCGGACGAGCCCTACTACCCCGTGAACACCCCGCGCGACCGCACGACCTACGACGGCTACCGCGCGCTGTGTGCCCGCGAACCCGGCGTGCTGTTCGGCGGCCGGCTCGGCACCTACCGCTACCTGGACATGCACCAGGCCATCGGCGCCGCCCTGCGCAGCTTTGAGCGCGACATCACGCCGGCGCTGCGGGAGGGCAAGCCGCTCGGGGGGATGGCGGAAGAGTAAGCAAGGATGTTCTTTTTTGAAAAAAAGAACCAAAAAACTTTTCCAACCTGATGCGGCGGGCAACGCATCAAACGGGTAAAGTTTTTTTGCTTCTTTTTGTTCACAAAAAGAAGAATCTTCCTTCCTTCAGTGAAAATCCCGCGACCGCGGCATCTCCACCGGAGGCGTCATGTTCGCCTCATCCGCCGGCGCGGGCGCGATGCGCAGCCCGTCGCCTTCCAGCAGCGCCAGCAGCGCGGTGCGGTCGGTCAGCGCATCGGCCACCACGTGCACCACGCCTTCCTCGGAGCGTTGCACGCGGCCGGCCACCTCCAGCACCTGGCTGCCCAGCACGGCGCGGCGGAAGCGTTCCATCACTGAGGGCCAGATCACGATATTGGCCACGCCGGTCTCGTCCTCGATGGTGGCGAACACCACGCCCGAGGCGCTGCCCGGCCGCTGGCGCACCAGCACCACGCCGGCCAGGCGCACCTTCGCCCCGTCGCGGCGCGCGGTCGCCTCGGCGCAGGTGGCCACGCCCTCGGC
>CANHCJ010000376.1 GCA_947458025.1 Rhodospirillales bacterium
CAGCGCATCGCCCATCAGCGTGCCGCGGCCCGGCCCGGCCTCGGCCAGGATGGCCTCTTCCGGCGCACCCATCGCCTGCCACGCCACCGCCGCCCAGGCGCCCAGCAGCTCGCCGAACACCTGGGAGATCTCGGGCGCGGTGGCGAAGCCGCCCAGCGGGTCGGGCCCGGCGTAGTAGGCGGCGTTGGCCCGCGCCATGAAGGCGTCCAGCCGCTCCGGCCCGCTCATCGCGCGCGGGCGACCAGCACCAGCCCCAGTAGCAGCATCGGCAGGCTCAGCAGCTGGCCCATCGTGGCGCCGGCGTAGAGATAGCCGAGATAGGCATCCGGCTCGCGGTAGAATTCACCGATGATGCGCGCCACCGCGTAGCCGCACAGGAACACCCCGGTCAGCAGCCCAGCCCGCGCCCGCACCGCCTCGCGCCGCGCCAGTACCACCATCACCGCCAGCAGCACCAGCCCTTCGAGCCCGGCCTGGTAGAGCTGGCTCGGATGGCGCAGCACGTCGCCGCCATGGGCGAAGCGCACCGCCCAGGGCAGATCCGGCGGCGCCGCGCGGCCCCAGAGCTCGCCGTTCATGAAGTTGGCGATGCGGCCCAGGAACAGCCCCACCGGCGCCACCACGGCGATCCGGTCGGCAAAGCCCCAGAGCGGGATGTTCTGGCGCCGGCAGAACATCACGGTGGCGATCGCCACCCCCAGCATGCCGCCATGGAACGACATGCCGCCCTGCCACACCTGGAAGATGGCGATCGGATCGTACAGGTACTTGCCCGGCTGGTAGAACAGCACGTAGCCCAGCCGCCCGCCCAGCACCACGCCGGCGGTGGCCCAGGTGAGGAACTCGTCGGCCTGGATCGGCGTGGCCACCACCGGATCGCGCTGCACCAGGCGGCGCAGCCAGCGCCAGCCGATCACCAGCCCGCCGATATAGGCCAGCGCGTAGTAGCGCAGCACCAGCGGGCCGAACACCAGCAGCGTGGTGCTGTCGGGAAACAGCTCGAAGCTCATGCCACTCCATCCGGATCCTGCCGCAGGATGGCGGCGTAGCGCGCCACCCCCTCCTCCAGCGTGGTGAACGCGCCGGCATATCCGGCGGCGCGCAGCCGGTCCATCGGCGCCTCGGTGAAGCTCTGGTAGCGCCCGCGCAGCACCGGCGGCATGTCGATGAACTCCATGCCCGGCGCCACGCCCTCGGCCCGGCACACCGCCTCGGCCACGGCGCGGTAGCTGCGCGCGGTGCCGGTGCCGAGGTTGAACAGCCCGTTCACCCCGGGGTGGTCGAGCAGCCACAGCATCACGTCCACCACGTCGCCCACCCAGATGAAGTCGCGCTTCTGCTCCCCGTCGGCCATGTCCGGCCGGTCGGAGCGGAACAGGCGGGGCAGCCCGCCGGCGCGCACCTCGTCCAGCTTCACCTTCACCACCGAGATCATCGGCCCCTTGTGCGCCTCGTTGGGGCCGTAGACGTTGAAGAACTTCAGCCCCGCCCATTGCGGCGGGCGCGCCGCCCCGCCGGCCGCCGCGCGCGCCACCCAGCGGTCGAAGGCGTGCTTGCTCCAGCCGTACAGGTTCAGCGGCCGCAGCCGCTCCAGCCCCTCCAGCCCGTCGCCGAAGCCCTGGCTGCCGTCGCCATAGGTGGCCGCGGAGGAGGCATAGACCAGCCGCACCCCGCGCGATGCGCACCAGCGCCACAGCTTCTGCGACAGCGCCACGTTCACCGCCCAGGCCAGGTCGCCGTCGCTGGCCGTGGTGGAGCTGATCGCGCCGAGATGGAAGGCCATCTCCACCGGCGGGTGGCGATCGAGGAAATCGTCGAGCTCCTCCGGCGGCACGATGCGGGCCGGGGGGTGGCTGCCCAGGTTGCGCCACTTGCCGTTGCTGCGCAGCCGGTCCACCACAACCGTCTCCTGCCCGCGCCGCGCCAGCGCCGCGTGCAGGTTAGAGCCGATGAAGCCGGCGCCTCCGGTGACCAGTATCATGGAATCGGGATATAATCCCGTGCGCCCATGTCGTATAGCCAACCGGGCGCAGCCCCTGGAGAGATGCCATGGCCGACCTTCCCCCCGGCAACCGCCCGCGGCTGTTCGATGACCTCGCCGGCATCGCCGGCGGCGCCGTCTCGGCCCTGGCCGGCCTGAAGGACGAGGCCGAGACCATGGTGCGCGCCCGGGTGGACGAGGCATTGCGCCGGCTCGACCTGGTGCGCCGCGAGGAGTTCGAGGTGGTCGCCGCCATGGCCGCCGCCGCCCGCGAGGCGCAGGAGGCGGCGCAGGCTGCCGCCGAGGCCGCCGAAGCCCGCCTCGCCGCGCTGGAGGCGAAGCTGGAGGCGCTCACCCGCAAGCCCGGCGGCGGCGGGCCCGGCATGATCGCCTGAACCGCCGGCCGCGCGAAACTTAACACAGCGGTTTAACTTCATGCGACTGTCGCTTGATTCGGTCTTGCGACACCCCCGGGCGGTTGCCTAGGGTTGCGCGCTCGGCGACCCGCATGCGCAGCGCCGTTCAACTCTTGGGGAGACACCGCATGTCCGCCCATGCCGCCAGCCATGGCGACTACGCCGCCAACCCGCTGGACGTCGTCGAGCAGATCGTCGCCGCCAACGACTGGATCTGCGACCGGCGCAGCGATTCCGAAATGGCGGCCGAGGCACCGGGCCGCTGGTGCGACTACGGGCTGTATTTCTCGTGGTCGAACGAGATCAGCGCCATGCACTTCACCTGCGCCTTCGACCTGAAGGTGCCGGAACGCCGCCGCGCGGCGCTGTACGAGCTGCTGGCCCTGGCCAACGACCGGCTCTGGATCGGCCATTTCGGCCTGGATGCCACCGACGGCATGCCGGTGTTCCGCCACTCCGTGCTGCTGCGCGGCGCCCCCGGCGCCTCCGCCGAAAGCCTGGAGGACATGGTCGACATCGCCATCAGCGAGTGCGAGCGCTTCTTCCCCGCCTTCCAGTTCGTGCTCTGGGGCGGCAAGTCCCCGGCCGAGGCGCTGCAGGCCGCCATGCTGGAGTGCGTCGGCGAAGCGTGATTTGATCCGGCCTCCCATCAGAGGCCTGCACTCATGTCCAATATCCCCCCCATCCTGCTCGTCGGCCTCGGCAAGATGGGCGGCGCCATGCTCGCCGGCTGGCGCGAGCGCGGCCTCGCCCCCTCGGTGGCCGTCGACCCGATGCTGCCGCCCTCGCCCGGCCCCGAGGTCACCGTGGTGGCCGATGCCGCGGCCATCCCGGCCGGGTTCAAGCCCGCCGCCATCGTGCTGGCGGTGAAGCCGCAGAACGCCGCCGAAACCCTGCCGCTCTATGCCCGCTTCGCCGGCGATGCCGTGATGCTCTCCATCATGGCCGGGCGCACCCTCGCCGGCATGCGCAGCCTGCTGGGGGACAAGGCCGCCATCGTGCGCGCCATGCCCAACACCCCCGCCGCGGTGCGCCAGGGCGTCACCGTCGCCTGCCCCGGCCCGGGCGTGACCGCGGCCCAGCGCAGCCTGTGCGACAGCCTGCTCGCGGCCATCGGCTCCGTGGCCTGGGTGGACGATGAAGGCCTGATCGACCCGGTCACCGCCGTCTCCGGCAGCGGGCCGGCCTATGTGTTCCTGCTGGCCGAGCTGATGGAGCAGGCCGGGCTGGAACAGGGCCTGCCCCCGGCGCTGGCCCGCCAGCTGGCGCGCGAAACCGTCTCCGGCTCCGGCGCCCTGCTCGCCGCCAGCGCCGAGGACGCGGCACAGCTGCGCAAGAACGTCACCAGCCCGGGCGGCACCACGGCGGCGGCGCTCGCCGTGCTCATGGAGTCCGCGGCGATGCCGGCGGCCCTGTCGCGGGCGATCGAGGCGGCCACCAAGCGGTCCAGGGAACTCGCAGGGTAAAGCAAGCGGTTCTTTTTTGAAAAAAAGAACCAAAAAACTTTTCCCCGTTTGATGCGGAGGGGCCCGGTCTCTCCGCATCAAACGGGGAAAGTCTTTTTGCTTCTTTTTCTTCAGAAAAAGAAGAATCCTTACTTCCCTCCCCGATTCCGGATGACATTCCCCTCCCGCCCCCCCATCTTCCCGCCATGAACGACGCACAGGACACCGATGCGGCGCTCGTCGCCGCCTGTTTCGAGGAGATCGCCGCGCGCGGCTGGGCGCGGCTTTCCATCCCTGCTGCCGCCCGCGCCGCCGGCCTCCCGCTCGACGCCGCCCGCCGCAGCATCCCCGATCGCTGCGCCCTGCTGCTGCGCTTCGGCGCGATGGCCGACGCCTTCGCCCTGAAGGACGCCCCGGCCGAAGGCCCGGAGCGCGACCGGCTGTTCGACCTTGTGATGCGCCGCATCGATTTCCTGCAGGCCCACCGCGCCGGGGTGATCGCCCTGCTGCGCGCCCTGCCCTTCGATCCGCTGGCGGCCACGCTGCTCGCCGGCGCCAGCCTGCGCAGCATGGCC
>CANHCJ010000377.1 GCA_947458025.1 Rhodospirillales bacterium
CCGGACAGGGTCATGCCGCGGTGGGGCTTGCCGCGCATGAGCCAGCCGATCATGGCGCGCAGCTGGAGAAGGCGGCGGAGGGTGTACGGGTTTTGGGCGGAGTCCAGGTCGTCGGCGAGGTCGGCATGGGTGGAGAAGAGCCAGTCCTGGCGCAGGAGGTGGCGCGCGCGGGCAGTGGGGCTCGCCTTCGAGAAGGCGGCGAGCAGGGCCAGCAGCAGGAGCTTCAAGGCCGCCGGAATCCGGGCGTGCAGGATCGCCCGCGCCCAATGGCGCGGTGCGTCGGCTTCGACCGGAGCGGCGGGTTGATGTGGCATCACCGGGAATTCGAGCACAGGGGAGACCGGTGAAACCGAAAAAAATCTTAGTTTATGGGAAATATTGTGCTTGACAGGGGAGGCGGGCGCCGGAGGGGCGCTCCGGTCGTTCGGCGGCAAAGGGGTTCACAGGGAGACGGAGAGACGGAGAGAAGCAAGCGGAGAGGTGCCTTCTCTTCGTCTCGTCGTCTCCATGTGGAATTTCGGTTCTGGGTGCCACGGTGTCGGGGAAAGGAAAAGGAAGCAAAAAAGATTTTCCACTTGGCGTTGGGGATACTGGATCGAGACGCCGGGGGGCGGCGCGGTGGATTGCTTCGCTTCGCTCGCAATGACGAGTTGCAAAGTCGGAAAAGTTTTTTGGTTCTTTTTTTCAAAAAAGAACCGCTTCCCTTCCCACCCGCGCCGTGCCGGAACGGCCCGGCTGCGCTACAGGTGCGGGCGGTGCGGCAGGAGCAGGGCGTGAAGCAGCGATGGGCGTTGGCGGCCGCCGCGGCGACCGGGGTGCAGGTGGGGGCGGCGATGGTGGCCAGCCGCCATGTGGTGCACGAGGCTGGGCCGGCAACGCTGACCTTCGTGCGCTATGTGGTCGCGGTGCTGCTGATCGCGCCCTGGCTGCTGCGCATGCCCTGGCCGCGCTTCGGGGGGCGCGACTTCTGGGCGGTGGCCGGGCTGGGCGTGCTGCAGTTCGGGGTGCAGATCGCGCTGCTGAACGTGGGGCTGGCGTTCCTGCCGGCGGTGCGGGCCGCCGTGCTGTTCAACACGTTTCCGCTGGCGACCATGCTGATTGCCGCGGCGCTGGGGCGGGAGGCGCTGACGCGGGCGAAATGCCTGGGCGCGCTGCTGGCCTTCCTGGGCGTGGCGGCGACCTTTGGCGACGCGGTGCTGGCCGGGGTTTCGGCGCGGGAATGGCCTGGCGCGCTGGCGGTGCTGGCGGCCGCTTCCGTGGGGGCGCTGGCCACGGTGCTGACGCGCCCGTACGTGGCGCGGCATGGGACGCTGGCGGTGGGCGGGCTGGCGATAGCCGCGACCGTGGTGGCGATGCTGCCACCGGCGCTGGCGGAGGGGATGGTGGGCACCCTGCCCGCCCTGAGCGCCACGGGATGGGCCGCGCTGGTGTTCGTCGGCATGTCGAGCGGCGTGGGCTACATGCTGTGGCTGACGGCGCTGCGCCATGCCTCGGCCAGCCATGCCACGCTGTTCCTTTCGTTGAGCCCGCCGACCGCGGTGGGGCTGGGCGTGGCGCTGCTGGGCGAGCCGTTCACGGCCTGGCTGGCGCTGGGCCTGGCGCTGGTGGTGGCCGGGCTTGCGGTGGCGGTGCTGGGCGACCAGCATCGTGCGGCGCGCGTGTAACGATCGGCCCCGGGGCGGATCATACGGCGTGCCACAACACAGGAGCCGCTGATGGCCACCCTTACGGAACAACTCGCGGCGATGCGCCTCGCCGCCTTCGGGGACGGGACGAAGCTCGGGCGCATCCCGCCCGACTCCGCCGCGGTGATGCACCGCGTGACCGCCGAGCAGCGTGCGAGCGGCTACCGCGCCGCCATGCCCGCGCTTGGCAGCCCCCTGCCCGGCTTCGCCCTGCCGGACACCGCCGGCGCCGTGGTGGACTCGGCCGCGCTGCTGGCCCGGGGACCGCTGGTGGTGAGCTTCTTCCGCGGCACGTGGTGACCGTATTGCAGATCAGAGCTGTATGCTTTGAATGCGGTGCTGCCCACGATCCGCGCGCTTGGCGCCGAGCTGGTGGTGATCTGCCCCCAGCTGCCCGCGTTTCTCGCGGAGCTGAAGGAAAAGCAGGAGCTGGATTTCCCGCTGCTGCATGATTTCGGCAACGCCTATGCCGCCCGCCTGGGCATCGCCATGACGGTGCCGGACGACCTCGCTGCCATCTACGCCGGGTTCAGGATCGACCTGCCGAAGGTGAACGGCGACGGGGCCTGGAAGCTGCCGGTGCCGTCGCGCTGGCTGGTCGACCGCGCCGGGCTGGTGCGGGACGTGTTCGACGACCCCGACTACACCGTGCGGCCGGAGCCGGAGGTGACGGTGGAGAAGCTGCGGGCCATCGCCTGACTTGTGCCGCCCCTCGGTTTGCGCCGAACATCGTCGCGAGGATCGCGCCGAACGAAGCGCAAACCGAGGGGAAACACCATCATGTCCGACAAGCCCGTGCTGCTGATCGACAACCCCGCGCCCGGCATTCGGCGCCTGACGATGAACCGGGCGGAGAAGCGCAATGCGCTGAACAACCCGCTGCGCGCGGCCATCCTGGAGGCGCTGATCGAGGCGGACCGGGACCCGGAGGTGAAGGTTTCGATCCTGCGCGGGGCGGGGCCGAGCTTTTCCGCCGGGTACGACCTTTCGGCCAACAATGCCGTGGACCAGCCCTACTACACCGCCGCCGGCGCCGGGCAGTGGGCGCGGCATGTGGTGGAAGGCTGGATGAAGATCTGGGACCTCGGCAAGCCGGTGATCGCGCAGGTGCACGGGCATTGCCTGGCCGGCGGGAGCGAGCTGGCGACGTGCTGCGACCTGGTCTACGTGGCCGAGGATGCCAACATCGGGTACCCGGCGGTGCGGCTGATGTCGCCGCCGGACAACCAGTTCCATCCGTGGCTGATGGGCATGCGCAGCGCGATGGAGATGATGCTGACCGGCGACGGCATCTCCGGCACCGAGGCGGCGCAGAAGGGGTTCGCCAACCGGGCCTTTCCGGCGGAGACGCTGGAGGAGGAGGTGCTGGAGATCGCCGCGCGCGTGGCGCTGATCCCGAGCGAGCTGAACCAGATCAACAAGCGCAGCGTGCACCGGGCGATGGAGGCGATGGGGCTGCGGGCGGCGATCCGGGCGGGGACGGAGCTGCAGGCTTTGGCGTTCACGACCAAGGCCAGCTTGGACTACCGGGCGAACTTCAAGCGGGATGGGACGTCGGTGCGGGAGACGTTGAGTTTGCGGGATAAGGCGTTTGGGGATTATCGGGAGAAGAAGTAAGGATTCTTCTTTTTGTGAACAAAAAGAAGCAAAAAAACTTCATCCGTTTGGTGCGGAGGGAGCCGCATCAAACGGGGAAAAGTTTTTTGGTTCTTTTTTTCAAAAAAGAACCGCTTACCTTTTGATCACGAGCCCCTGCCCCGTCGGCAACGGGATGACGCGGTACTTCCGGGCCTCGAACCACGGATCCTCGGCGATCTTCTGGCGGCGATAGGCCATGGCCCATTCGTAGTCGTCCAGGATCAGCAGGCCGCCGGGGACGATGCGGTCAAACAGGGCATCCAGCGCGGCGAGCTCGGCGGCGGGCTGGTTGAGGTCGAGGTGCAGCCAGGCGATGCGGTCCGGCATGCCCTGGGCGAAGCTGGCGGGGATTTCGCCCTGGACGATGCGGACCCGGCCGTAGCCGGCGAACTTGGCGCGGACGGTTTCGACGAGGTCCGGGCCGTGGGCGGGCATGGCGTGGTGGGCCATGCCCTTTTCGTGCTCGAACAGGTCGTAGCCCCAGATCTCCTGCGGGAAGTCGGGGCCGCCGAGGTAGTCCACCACGGTCTTGAGGCCGACGGCGCGGTAGCAGCCGCATTCGACGAAGGCGCCATCGAGCTGCACGGCGTGGTAGCCGGTGGTGGCCAGGATGTAGCGGCGCCAGATGGCGGTGCGGTCGGAATCGCTTTCGTTGTTGCCGGCCCAGGCCTGGAGGAAGGCGGTGTCCTCCAGCATGGAGTTGTTGCGGCCCCAGGCCAGGAAGCTGTCGGCCAGGTGCACGCCGCCGGGGACGCGGGCGATGATCTCCTGCGCCAGGCGGACCACCTCCGGCAGGTCCTGGGCGACCCAGAGTGCGGGGTAGATGTAGTTCATGACCCGGCCGGGCTCGGCGGGCGAAAGCGGCGGCAGGGTCATGGCGTCTCGCTGTTTTGGCGATGGAGCGGGCAGACCATCACAGCCGGGTTAACATCCCCTTTCGCCGGCCGGCCGGGCGCGGCGGCGGGCACACGCGGTTTTCACTTTGTGCAGCCGGCGCGGGGCCGACATGATCGTGCCGTCCGGGGAGGGAA
>CANHCJ010000378.1 GCA_947458025.1 Rhodospirillales bacterium
GCGCCACCAGCCAGCCGGTCAGCGCCGCCATCGCGGTGCCCGCCGCCGCGGTGCCGGCCGCCAGCACCACGCTGTTCGCCACGGCGCGGAACTCGTCGGCGTCCGCCAGCAGCCTGGCGTAGTTGTGCAGCCCCAGGGTGAGGTTGTACGGCCAGAACCGCACCAGCGAGCCCCACACCGCCATGCCGATCACGCCCAGGATCGCCGTGGCCACCGCGGCGCAGAACAGGAACAGCACCGCATCGCGCAGCGGCGCCCGCACCGGCGCCACCGGCACGCTGCGCCCCGAAAGGCTCGCCCGCTGCGTGCGCCGCGCCAGCGCATCGATGCCATAGGCCACCACCGCCGGCAGCAGCAGCAGCACGCCCACCACCGCGCCCATCTCGAAGTCGAAACGCCCGATCACCAGCTTGTAGATGTCGGTCGCCAGCACGTTCACCGAGCCGCCGACAACCGTCGGGATGCCGAAATCGGTGAACACCAGCACGAACACCACGCTGGAGGCGCTCACCAGCGCATAGCGGCCGGAGGGCAGCGTCACGGTCAGGAAGCGCCGCCACGGCCCCGCGCGCAGCGCCTGTGCCGCCTCGTAGAGCCGCCCGTCGCCGGCCGCCAGCCCGGCGGCCAGCAGCAGCACGGCGTGGGGCAGCGCGTAGAACACCGAGGCGAGCACGATGCCCACCTCGCCGTACAGCTCCGCCCCCAGCAGCCACGGGCGCAGCGCGCCCTGCGCGCCGAACAGGTAGATCATCCCGAAGGCCGGCAGCAGCGACGGTGCCAGCAGCGGCAGCAGCGCCACCAGCCGGAAGGCGAAGCGCCCCGGCAGGGCGGTGCGGGCCAGCGCATAGGCGTAGGGATAGGCCAGCAGGATGGTGATGAAGGTGGCCAGCGCCGACAGCCACAGCGAGTTCCATGCCGCCACCGCCAGCCCCGGCTCGGTGGCATAGCGCACGAAATTGCCGATGCCGGCAAAGCCGCCGTCGCGGGTCAGGAAGGCGCGGCCCAGCAGGGCGGCCAGCGGCAGTGCGGTGCCGATGGCGAGCAGCAGCAGCAGCGCGCCCGGCAGCGCGTGCCCCAGCACCCGCCGCTGTGCCGCCGCGTGCCTAGCCACCGCCGGGGAGCACCATCAGCTGCGCCGCCGGCAACGCCGCCGGCATCGGCTCGCCCAGCGCCGGGATGCGCCCCAGCCGGGTGAACGGCACGTCGGCCAGCAGCTTCGGCCCCTCGCCCTCCAGGCTCAGCCGCACCGCGTCGCCCAGGAACGACGTGCCGGCCACGCGCATGGCCAGCAGGTTCTCCCGCCCCTGCGCCTCCGCCCCCACCAGCACCGCCGCCGGCCGGATGCACAGCCGCGGGTCCGGCGGCAGCTGCGCGGGCGGATCGGCCAGCAGCAGGCGGGCGCCGGCGATGCGCGCGGCGGATCCCTCCAGCGCCTCCAGCGGGAAGGCGTTCAGCTCGCCCAGGAACCGGCCGACGAACAGCGAGGCCGGGCGCTGGTACAGCTCGCTCGGCGCGCCCGCCTGCTCGATCCGCCCGGCGTTCATCACGATGATCCGGTCCGCCACCGACAGCGCCTCGGACTGGTCGTGGGTGACCATCAGCGTGGTCACCCCCAGCCGCCGCTGCAGCGCGCGCAACTCGTCGCGCAGATGCGCGCGGACATTGGCGTCCAGCGCCGAGAGCGGCTCGTCCAGCAGCAGCAGCCCCGGCTGCAGCGCCAGCGCACGGGCCAGCGCCACGCGCTGCTGCTGGCCGCCGGAAAGCTGGCTGGGATACTTGCCGGCATGGGCCGAGAGCCCGACCAGGGCCAGCAGCGCCTCCACCCGCGCGGTGCGCTCAGCACGCGGGGTGCCGACCGATTCGAGGCCGAAGGCCACGTTGCCGGCCACGTCGCGGTTGGGGAACAGCGCGTAGGACTGGAACACGATGCCGAAGTCGCGCCGCTCCGGCGGCAGCCCGGTCACCTCCGCGCCGGCCTGGCGGATGGTGCCGGCATCGGCCTGCTCGAAGCCCGCGATCAGCCGCAGCAGCGTGGTCTTGCCGCAGCCCGAGGGGCCGAGGATGCAGACGAACTCGCCGCCCGCGACCTCGAACCCCACCTCGCGCACAACCTGGGCCGCGCCGTAGCGCTTGCCCAGGCCCTGCACCGACAGGTAGGGGGCCGCGCCCCCTGTGCCGTCCGGCACGGTCAGTTCCGCGGCGGCACCTTGGTGCCATAGCGGCGCTGCCACTCCGCCATCACCGCCTCGCGGTTGGCGGCCAGCTTGGCGAAGTCCATCTTCAGCAGCTTCTCGCGCTCGCCGGCCGGGTAGTTGCGCGGCAGCGACTGGATGTCGTCATAGGCGGTGATCGGCAGGAACTTCGCCGAGATCTCGGCCGCCTCGCGCGAGGAGATCCAGTCCGCCATCGCGCGGGCATCGGCCAGGTTGCGCGCGCCGCGGATGATGGCCAGCGCCTCGATCTCCCAGCCCAGGCCCTCGCTCGGCAGGATGATGCTGATCGGCGCGCCCTCGTTGATCAGCCGCACGCCGGGGGTGGCGTAGGAGATGCCGATCAGCGCCTCGCCGGTGGCGGCCTGGCGGCACGGCGCGGAGCCGGAATGGCCGTAGCGGGCCACGTTCTCGTGCAGCCGGTCCATGTAGGCCCAGCCGCCCTGCTCGCCGAACGCGGTCAGCCAGCCGTTCACCGCCAGGAACGCGGTGCCGGAGGAAAGCGGGCTCGGCATGGTGATGGTGCCGCGGTAGATCGGCTTGGTCAGGTCCTCCCAGCTCGTGGGCGCGGGGATGTTGCGCTTGGCGGCTTCGGCGGTGTTGAAGCAGATCGAGGCGGCCCAGGCATCGATGCCCACCCACACCGGCTCCGGCCGGTTGTCGCGCATGAACGGGCTCAGCTTGTCGAAATGCGCCGGCTTGTAGGGCAGCAGCAGCCCGCGCGCATCGGCGGCCATCAGCGCGGAGACGGCGTTGCCCATGATCACGTCGCCCTGCGGCGAGGCCGCCTCGGCGATCACGCGCGCGATGATCGGCGCGGTGGAGCCGAGGATGGCGTTCACCTTCACCTGCGGGTGCCGCGCCTCGAAGCCGCGGATCAGCGCCTTGGCCTGGTCCTCGTCCAGCGAGGAATAGACCGTGAGCGTGCGCTGCTGCGCCTCGGCGGCGGGCAGCGCCACGAGGGCGGCAAGCGCCGTGGCAAGGCCAAGCCGGCGGCCGAGCTTCAGGAGGGACATCGGCGGATTCCTTTGCGGCGGTGGTCCGCCACCTCTAGGCCGCAGCCGTTGCACGCCGATGATGGCAGCGTGACAGTTTCGCGACGGTTGGGCCGGGCGCAGCAATCATCCAGCTGTCATGCATCCCACATCGGCGCGTCATCGATGGCGCGATACCAGCCCGCTGCGAAGCGGAGCAGGACCAGTGGGCGGCATCAGCATCGAAGGGGCATCGCGGCGCTTCGGCACGGTCACCGCGCTGGATGGCGTGTCGCTGCGGGTGGAGCAGGGCGAGTTCGTCGCCCTGGTCGGCCCCTCCGGCTGCGGCAAGACCACGCTCATGCGCATCGTGGCCGGCATCGAAACGGCCGATTCCGGGCGCATCGTCATTAACGGCCAGGACGTGACCGGCAAGCGCGCGGCCGAGCGCAATGTTGCGATGGTGTTCCAGTCCTACGCGCTCTACCCGCACCTCACCGCGCGGCAGAACATCGCCGTGCCGCTGGTGATGAAGCGGCTTTCGGCCGGCCAGCGCCTGCCGCTGCTCGGCCGGTTCTGGCCCGGCGCCGCACCGGCCCGCGCCGGCATCGCCGCCGATGTGGCGCGCATCGCCGAATCGCTCGGCCTGGCGGCACTGCTCGACCGCCGGCCCGCCCAGCTCTCCGGCGGCCAGCGCCAGCGCGTGGCCCTGGCGCGCGCCATCGTGCGCAGCCCCGCCGCCTTCCTGATGGACGAGCCGCTCTCCAACCTCGATGCCGCGCTGCGCGTGCAGACCCGGCGCGAGATCGTGGAGATCCACCGCCGCAGCGGCGCGGCCACGCTGTACGTCACGCACGACCAGTCCGAGGCGCTGACCATGGCCGACCGGGTGGCGGTGATGCAGGCCGGCCAGATCCTGCAGGTCGGCACGCCGGAGGAGATCTACGCCGACCCCGCCGAGCTGCGCGTGGCCACCTTCATCGGCAGCCCGCGCATCAACACCCTGCCCGCCACGGCCGATGCCGACGGCACGGTGCGCATCGACGGCCGCGCCATGGGCCTGCGCGCCCCGCCCGGGCCGCTCACCCTCGCGATCCGGCCGGAGGATTGCCGCCTCGCCCCCGCCGGGCTGGCGGTGCGGGCGCAGGGCGCGGAGTTCCTCGGCGA
>CANHCJ010000379.1 GCA_947458025.1 Rhodospirillales bacterium
CTCCCCGCCCTCGCCGCGCTCGACACCGCCGCCACCGGCATGGACCGCACCCGCGCCCTGGCCGCCATCCTCGCCCACGGCCAGGCCCTCCTCCTCGAACGCAACGGCACGCCGGAAGGCTTCGCCATGCTCCGCCCCTTCGGCCGCGGCGAGGTCATCGGTCCCGTCATCGCGCCCGACCCCGCCGCCGCCTGGGCCCTCATCGCCGCCTACCTCACCGCCCGCGCCGGCGCCTTCGTCCGCATCGACATCACCGACCCCGCCCTCGCCGCGCCGCTCGTCGCCCACGGCCTGCAAGCGGTCGACGAAGCCCTGCGCATGGTCCGCGGCACCCCGCACGCCCCCGGGCCCACCCGCAGCTTCGCCCTCGTCAACCAGGCGCTCGGATAGCCCCCGCCGCCTCGCGGCGCTATCGTCCCTCCCGCACCACCCAGGGGGACCCGCCGATGGCCACGCACCGCTTCCAGCCCACCCGCTACCACACCGTCATCGGCACCGCCGACCCCGTCCTGCGCCTCGCCGACGGCGACACCCTCATTGCCGCCACCATCGACGCCTCCGGCCTCGACGCCCAGGAAAAGCAGGCCTGGGAACGCGGCAACCCCATGACCGGCCCGTTCTTCATCGAAGGCGCCGAACCCGGCGACACCCTGGCCGTCCACATCAACCGCCTCACCCCCAGCCGCGCCACCGGCTGGACCTACTCCCCGCTGGCCCTCACCGTGCTCGACCCCGCCGCCATCCCCGACCGCCCCGCCAACGAACGCTCCGTCTGGGTGATCGACAACAACGCCGGCACCGTCCGCCTGCGCGAACCCGCCCCGGGCCTGGAACACTTCGCCCCACCCATCCAGCCCATGATCGGCTGCTTCGGCACCGCCCCCGCCCGCGGCCAGGCCATCTCCACCGCCACCAGCGCCAACCACGGCGGCAACATGGACTACCGCCTGTTCCGCCCCGGCACCACCGCCTGGCTCCCCGTCTTCCAGCCCGGCGCCCTCTTCTACCTGGGCGACGGCCACGCCTGCCAAGGCGACGGCGAAATCACCGGCACCGGCATCGAAACCTCCTTCGAGATGGAAGTCACCTTCAAGGTCCTGAAGCGCACCATCACCTGGCCGCGCGGCGAAACCGAGGAAGACATCTTCACCGTCGGCAACGCCCGCCCGCTCGACCAGGCCCTCCAGCACGCCACCACCGAAATGATGCGCTGGCTCGGCGAAGACTACGGGCTCGATCCCCGCGCCGCCTCGCACCTGATGGGACAGACGGTCAGCTACGATATCGGCAACGTGTTCAACCCGGCCTATACGGTGGGGTGCCGGATCAGCAAGAAGTGGCTCAGGAAGAAGTAAGCGCCTTCTTTTTCTGAAGAAAAAGAAGCAAAAAGACTTTCCACATTTTGCGCCGGGGTAATGCCCCCGGCGCGCGGGATGCCATCATGTCCGATGCCGTCATTGCCCATCTGCAGCACGAACGGGACGCCATCCTGGAGCGCCTCAAGGCGCTCATCCGCATCCCCAGCGTCTCCACCGACCCCGCCTTTGCCCCGCACATGGAAGCCGCGCGCCAGTTCCTCCTTGCACGCCTGCGCACCGCCGGCTTCAGCGACGCCCGCCTCCTCGACGGCGAACACCAGCCCGCCGTCTACGCCTCCTGGTCCGGCGCCCCCGGCAAGCCCACCCTCATCATCTACGGCCACTACGACGTCCAGCCCGCCGATCCCCTGGAGCTCTGGCACACCCCGCCCTTCGAACCCACCGAGATCGAGGGCCGCCTCCACGCCCGCGGCGCGTCAGACGTGAAGGGCTCCACCATGGTCGCGGTCGAAACGATCGCCGCCTTCCTCCACGTCCACGGCAGCCTGCCCGTCAACGTGAAGCTCTTCCTCGAAGGCGAGGAGGAATCCGGCAGCCCCAGCCTGCGCGGCATCGTCGCCCGCAACCGTGAGGCCCTCGCGGCAGACGCCCTGCTCTCCGCCGATGGCGGCTGGGCCAGCACCACCATCCCCACCGTCGGCGTCGGCGGCCGCGGCATCACCGGCCTCGAGCTCACCCTGCGCACCGCCACCAAGGATGGCCACTCCGGCCGCTACGGCGGCGCCGCCCGCAACGCCCTGCGCGAAATGGCCGCCCTGCTCGCCTCCCTGCACGACGACGAAGGCCGCATCCGCGTCGCCGGCTTCGGCACGGACGCGAACCCCGTCACCAACGCCGTCCGCGCCTCCACCGCCGCCCTGCCCTTCGACGAGGCCGAATGGTACGCCCAGTTCGGCGGCCTCCCCTGGGGCGACCCCGCCTACACCGTCCGCGAACGCACCACCGTGCGCCCCACCATCGAGATCAACGGCATGTGGGGCGGCTACACCGGCGCCGGCACCAAAACCGTCCTCCCCGCCGAGGCCCACGCCAAGATCACCATGCGCCTCGCCCCCGGCATGAGCCCGGCCCGCGCCCAGGAAACCCTGCGCGCCCATCTCCGCGCCCACACCGCCCCGGGCGTCCAGCTGGAGCTCACCCCGGAACGCGGCGGCACCCCCGCCAACTCGCTGGACGAAGACCACCCCATGCTCCGCGCCGCCCTCGGCGTGCTGGAACGCGTCCACGGCCAGAAGGCCTACGCCTCCCGCGCCGGCGGCACCATCCCGATCACCGCCATCTTCAAGGAGATGCTCGGCATGGAATCCATGACCTTCGGCCTGGCCATGCCCGATGAGGACGTCCACGCCCCCAACGAGTTCTGGCGCCTGTCCTCCTTCGACGCCGGGCTGCGCACCTGGCCCATGCTGCTCACCGAACTCGGCAAGCTCTCCCCGGCGGACTTCATCCGCCCGGGATAGCCCCCGTCAGGTCGGCCGCAGCCGGTAGTGGCTCACGCCCCACGCCTCGCCGCGCTCCGCGCCGAACAGCCCCGCCGTCGCCAGGAAGAACAGCCGCCAGCGCCGCCGCCACAGCTGCCAGTCGGCGCCATAGGTCGCGCGCAGCACCCGCTCCACTTCGCCCGCATTGGCATCGAACCGCGCCAGCCAGTCCTCGGCCGTGCGCGCGTAGTGCCGGCCAGACCAGCGCCAATCCGCCTCGATCGCGAACGGCGCGTCCAGGTGCCGGATCAGGTTGTGGCTCGGCATGATCCCGCCGGTGAAGAAGTGCTGCGCGATCCAGTCCGCCCGGTCCTCGGTCTCGAAGCGATAGGGCTGCGTGGTGTGGCTGAACACATGCAGGAACAGCGCCCCCTCCGGCCGCACCCAGCCATGCACCCGCCGCAGCAGCTCCGGCCAGTTCGACATGTGCTCGAACATCTCCACCGAAACCACCCGGTCGAAGCGCTGCCCGGCCTCGAACCCGTTCATGTCGGCGGTGATCACCCGCAGGTTGCCGAAGCCCCGCCGCGCCGCCTCGCCCTCGATGTGCTCGCGCTGGGAGCGGGAGTTGGAAACCGCGGTGATCCGCGCCGCCGGATAGCGCTCGGCCATCCACAGGCTCAGCGAGCCCCAGCCGCAGCCCAGCTCCAGGATCTCCTGCCCATCGGCCAGGTCCGCATGCGCCGCCGTCTCGGCCAGCGCATGCTCCTCCGCCTCGGCCAGCGTGGTCGCGGCGTCCGGATACAGGCAGCTGGAATACTTGCGCCGCGGCCCCAGCACGGCGGCGAAGAAATCCGCCGGCACCTCATAGTGCTGCAGGTTCGCCACCGCGGTCGCCACCGCGATCGGCTGCGCGTTCATGTCGCGCGCGAAATCAAGCTCCCGCTCGGCCGGCGTGCGGCGCAGGCTGCGCGCGGTGCGCCCCACCAGCGCGGCGATCCCGGCCCGGGTCAGCGCATCCGGCAGCGGCAGCCGTTCAACGGCGGTGGTGGCGGCGGCGACGAGGTTCATCGCGTCTCTCCGGCTTGCCCCGAAAGGGCGGGGTTGGAATGCGGCATGCGCCGCGCGAAGGGCAGCGGCAGGAAGGCCGGCACGCGCGCCTTGTAGGCGGCATAGGCCTCGCCGCGGCTGGCCATCATCTGCGCCTCCAGCGGCGGAATGCCGGAGACATGCACCAGCAGCCAATACATGAAGGCCGGGCCCACCAGCGCCACCCAGCCGAACGGCGCCGCCAGCGCGAACAGCGCCAGCCCCACCCAGAACAGCCACTCGCCCACGTAGTTCGGGTGGCGCGAAATCCCCCACAGCCCGGCATCGCACACCTGCCCGTGGCCCGCGCGCCGGCGGAAGCCGCGCAGCTGCGCATCCGCCACCCCCTCCACCGCCAGGCCCGCCAGCACCACCGCCAGCCCCAGGAACCCGAACGCCCCCGGCGGCCACGGCGCGGCGGCGGCCAGCCCGATCGGTACCTGCAGCAGCGCCGCCGCCGCC
>CANHCJ010000380.1 GCA_947458025.1 Rhodospirillales bacterium
GGCGGGGAGGGGCCGCCCGGGTCTCTCCACCGCCTCGACGGCCCCTCCCCGCCGAAGGCGGAAGCTGATGCGGGTCCAGGGCAGAGCCCTGGCCTTCCTTCCCCTACGCCGCCACGCGCGCGCCGCTGTGCGGCTGCACCACGCCGCCGCGGATGCTGCCGGGGGTGGTGTTGCCCCAGAGGGTTTCGAATCCGTCGGGCAGGCGGCGGCTGTTGGGGGTGGCGAGCCAGAGGCGGAGCAGCAGGCGGTCGCGGCCGGAGGGGGCGTCGTCCGCGTAGGCGGTTCGGCCGTGGTAGATGACGTGGTTGTTGAGCAGTTGGATGTCGCCTTCCTCGAAGGCGGAGTGCAGGCAGAGTTCTTCGGCGGTGGCGGCCAGCATGTCCAGCGCCTCGGTCTGGGCGGCGGTGAGTTTGGGGACGCCGGGGATTTCCTGGGCCTGTTCGACGTAGGTGCGGGAGTATTGGCTGGTGATGCGGCCGTCGGCGAAGCCGAAGACGGGCTGGGCGTAGACGTTGCCGCCGGGCAGGCCGTCTTCGTCGGCGGGGCGGGAGCGCCAGTAGTCTTGGCAGAGCAGTTCCAGCAGGTCTGGCCGGCGGGCGAGCATGGCGTTGTGGATGGCGGGGATGGAGACGAGCTTGGAGATGCCGCCTTCCATGGCGTTGCGGGCGCAGAGCAGGGCGATGACGTCGCAGCGGTCGGTGTGCCAGCGCAGCGGGCCGGTGGAGCGGGAGCGGGCGCGGGCGGAGGCGACCTTTCCTTCCTGGGTGGGGTCGAAGGTTTTGTCGTCGCGCCGGGTTTCGTCGCGGACCTCGCCCATGGCCTCGCCGCGGGCGTTCTGGAACACGGCGGTGCCGAGGTGGCGGCCGATTCCCCAGAAGATGCGGCGCAGGTCGTTGGGTTCGTAGCGCGCCACGGGCAGGCCGCGCAGGCGGACGGCGCCGCGGCCGTGTTCCAGTTCGTGCGACACGTCGGCGAGCAGGGCGGCGGTGTGGGGGAGGGGGAAGGCGTCCCGGGGGAAGCCGAGCACGGGGCCGAGGCGGCGTGCGCTGGCCAGGGCGGCTTCGATTTCCGCGATGTGGGCAGCATCGAAGTGGCGGACCCAGTCGCCGCTGGCGGCGAGTTCGGCGCCGGTCCAGACGCTGGGGCCGGTGAGGGGGGTGCGGGTCATGCGCGGGCTCCCTGGGGGTGCCCGTGGAGCGGAGCGCGGGGGGGCGGCGAAGTCAACCGGCCCCCCTCCGGGCGGGCGCTACATGTTGCGCCCGTGGCAGTGCTTGAACTTCTTGCCGGAGCCGCAGGGGCAGGCGGCGTTGCGCGGGGTGGCGGCCCAGGTGTTGGGGTCGTTGGGGTCGACAGCGGTGGCGCGCAGGGGGCCGGCGGTGATGCGGGTGGGCATGGTGTCGACGCCGGATTCGTAGCCGCCAGCTTCCGCCATCTCGGGGGTGGGGTGGCTTTCCTGGTAGGCCTGGAAGGGCTGGGGCGGGGGGTCCGGGTTCACCTCCACGCGGGAGAGGAAGCTGGTGACCTGTTCCTTCAGCTCATCGAGCATGGCGTTGAACAGGGCGAAGGCTTCGGCCTTGTATTCGTTCAGCGGGTCGCGCTGGCCGTAGGCGCGCAGGCCGATGCCCTGGCGCAGGTGATCCAGCGCGAGCAGGTGTTCCTTCCAGACGCGGTCGAGCAGCTGCAGCAGCAGGCTTTTCTCGATGTAGCGCATGGTCTCGGGGCCGAAATTGGCGGCCTTCGTGGCCATCATCTCGCGCACCGCGGCATCGATGCGCTCGCGGATCTGGGTTTCGTCGATGCCTTCCTCGCGGCCCCATTCCACCACCGGCAGGTCGAGCGCGAAGACGCGCTTCACGTCCTCGGCCAGTTCCGTGGTTTGCCACTGCTCGGCGTAGGCCTTCTCGGGGATGCGCAGCGCGACCATGGCGGCGATGACCTCGCCGCGCATGTCCGCGATCGTCTCGCTGACATCCTCGGCGCGCATGAACTCGCGGCGCTGGGCGTAGACCTCGCGGCGCTGGTTGTTCATGACGTCGTCGTAGCGCAGCACGTTCTTGCGGGTGTCGAAGTTGCGGGCCTCGACCTTCTTCTGGGCCTTTTCAAGCGCCTTGTTGATCCAGGGGTGGATGATGGCCTCGCCGTCCTTGAGGCCGAGCTTCTGCAGCATGCCGCCCATGCGGTCGCTGCCGAAGATGCGCATCAGGTCGTCTTCGAGCGAGAGGAAGAAGCGGCTGCCGCCGGGGTCGCCCTGGCGGCCGGAGCGGCCGCGCAGCTGGTTGTCGATGCGGCGGCTTTCGTGGCGTTCGGTGCCGATGACCAGAAGGCCGCCGGCGGCCTTCACCACGTCGTGGTTGGCGGCGACCTCGGCGCGGATTTCCGCCTCGCGGGCGGCGCGGGCGGCTTCATCGGTGATGTTGGCCAGCTCGATCTTGAGGCGCATCTCGACGTTGCCGCCGAGTTTGATGTCGGTTCCGCGGCCGGCCATGTTGGTGGCGATGGTGACGGCGCCGGGGGCGCCGGCCTGGGAGACGATCTGCGCCTCCTGCTCGTGGAAGCGGGCGTTGAGCACCTGGTGGGGGATGCCCTTCTTCTTCAGCGTTTCGGAGAGCTGCTCCGACTTCTCGATGCTGACGGTGCCGACCAGCACGGGCTGGCCGCGGCCGCGGGCCTCCTCGATCAGCTTGGCCACCGCCTCGTATTTCTCGGCGGCCGAGCGGTAGACCTCGTCGTCGTTGTCCTTGCGCAGGACACGGACGTTGGTGGGGATGTCGATGACGTCGAGCTTGTAGATCTCGGCCAGCTCATCGGCCTCGGTCATGGCGGTGCCGGTCATGCCGGCGAGCTTGGGGTAGAGGCGGAAGTAGTTCTGGAAGGTGATGGAGGCGAGCGTCTGGTTCTCGGCCTGGATGGTGACGTGTTCCTTGGCTTCCAGCGCCTGGTGCAGGCCTTCGGAGTAGCGGCGGCCTTCCATCATGCGGCCGGTGAACTCGTCGATGATCACCACCTTGTCCTGGCGCACGATGTAGTCGACGTCGCGGGAGAACAGGGCGTGGGCGCGGAGCGACTGCGTGGCGTGGTGCAGGACGGAGACGTTGAAGACGTCGTACAGGTTGCCTTCGGAGATGATGCCGGCGTCGCGCAGCATCTCCTCCAGCAGCTCGCTGCCGGCCTCGGTCATGTTGACGGTGCGGAATTTCTCGTCCTTCTCGTAGCGCGCCTTTTCCTTCACGAACTCGGCCATCACCGCGTCCACCTTGCGGTAGAGGTCGGAGCTGTCCTCGGCGGGGCCGGAGATGATGAGGGGGGTGCGCGCCTCGTCGATCAGGATGCTGTCGACCTCGTCGACGATGGCGTAGGAGAACTCGCGCTGGACCATGTCTTCCAGGCGGTACTTCATGTTGTCGCGCAGGTAGTCGAAGCCGAACTCGTTGTTGGTGCCGTAGGTGATGTCGGCGGCGTAGGCGTCGCGCCGCTCGTATTCCTCCAGGCCATGGACGATCACGCCCACGGAGAGGCCGAGGTAGTTGTAGAGCACGCCCATCCATTCGGCGTCGCGCTTGGCCAGGTAGTCGTTCACGGTGACGACGTGGACGCCCTTGCCGGCGAGGGCGTTGAGGTAGACGGGCAGGGTGGCGACCAGGGTCTTGCCCTCGCCGGTCTTCATCTCGGCGATCTTGCCGTCGTGCAGGACCATGCCGCCGATCATCTGCACGTCGAAGTGGCGCATGCCGAGCGCGCGGCGGCTGGCCTCGCGGACCACGGCGAAGGCCTCCGGCAGGAGGTCGTTCAGCGGGGTGCCCTTGGCCAGGCGCTCGCGGAACTCGGCCGTCTTGCCGCGCAGGGCGTCCTCGGACAGCGCCTGCATGGCGGGTTCGAGGGCGTTGATCTGCGGCACGCGGCGCTGGTAGGCCTTCAGCGAGCGGTCGTTGGAGGAGCCGAAGATGGCGCGGGCAATGGCTGCGAACATGAACACCCTATACGGGAGAAGACCCCTGTGGGGAACGCGTGCGTGACCGGGTGGCGAACGCCCACCGGCCCAATGCGTTGAGATAGGACCCGGGCGGGGCGGGGTCAACGACAGGCGCGTGTCACAAGCGCGGCAGGCGGAGGCGGATCGGCCGCATGCGCGCCTCTCCCATGCTGCTGGCGCATGCGTGGGGCGCTTGCTTGTCGGGCGCGGCGGGCTTCTCCATGATCCCGACCGTTCCAGAAGGACCTGCCCGCATGCTGATCCACGGCTTCCGGCCGCGCCTGGCCGCCGCTTTGGCTGCCGCCTTCCTGCCCCTGGCCCTTGCGGCGCCCGTGCCCGCCCTGGCCCAGGCGCCGGCCCC
>CANHCJ010000381.1 GCA_947458025.1 Rhodospirillales bacterium
CAATGGCACCATGGTGTTGGGCAGAGGCCGGCCCTGCCTTGAACCGCGGCTTTCGTTCGTGCGGGTCAGGCCCCTGCCAGGGCCAGGTCTCCGGCAAAGTGGCAGCGGGCGTGGTGGCCAGGGGCGATTTCGCGCAGGGCCGGGGCTTCCACGGCGCAGCGGGGTTGGGCGAAGGGGCAGCGCGGGTGGAAGTAGCAGCCGGTGGGCGGGTTGGCGGGGCTGGGAACTTCGCCGCGCAGCACCCCATCGGCGGGGTTCACGCGGGGATCGGGCACCGGGACGGCGCGCATCAGGGCGGCGGTGTAGGGGTGCAGCGGGCGGGAAAACAGGGCGTTGGTGGGGGCGAGTTCGACAATCTGGCCCACATACATCACCGCCACGCGGTCGGAGATGTGGCGCACCACGCTGAGGTCGTGGGCGACGAAGAGGTAGGTGAGGCGCAGGCGCTGCTGGAGTTCCAGCAGCAGGTTCAGCACCTGGGCCTGGACGGAGACATCGAGCGCGCTGACGGGTTCGTCGGCCACCACCAGGCGGGGCTCCGTGGCCAGGGCGCGGGCGATGCCGATGCGCTGGCGCTGGCCGCCGGAGAAGGCGTGCGGGAAGCGGTGCATGAATTCCGGGCGCAGGCCGACGAGCTTCAGCAGGTCGGCCACGCGGTCTGCCCGGTCGCGGCGGCTCTTCATGCCGTTGACCAGCAGCGGTTCGCCCACGTTGTCCAGCAGGGTCATGCGCGGGTTCAGCGAGCCGAACGGGTCCTGGAAGACCATCTGGATCTCGGCGCGGTAGCGGGCCAGCTCGCGCTGCGGCATCGGCGCGAGATCGACCGTCTCGCCGCTGCGGGTGCGGTAGAGGATCTGGCCTTCCGTCGGGTCGATGGCGCGCAGGATGCAGCGGCTGGCGGTGGTTTTGCCGCAGCCGGATTCGCCGACGAGGCCGAGGGTTTCGCCCTCGTTCAGGGTGAAGTCCACGCCATCCACGGCGCGGACATTGCCGGTGGTGCGTTGCAGGAAGCCCTTCACGATGGGGAAGAACTTTCGCAGGCCGCGAACCTCAAGCAGGGGCGCCTCGCTCATGCCTCGGCCTCCGCGTGGTGCAGGAAGCAGGCGGCGGCCTGGCGCTCGGCCACCGGCAGGAGCTTGGGCGTGGCGGTGGCGCAGCCTGGCATCGCCTCCGGGCAGCGGGGGTGGAAGGGGCAGCCGGCGGGGCGGTTGAACGGGTGCGGCAGGGAGCCGCTGATGACCGGGAGCGGCGTGCGGGTTTCGCCGTGGATGGTGGGGATGGAGCGCAGCAGGGCGCGCGTGTAGGGGTGGGCGGGGGCGTGGAAGATCTGGTCCACCGGGCCCTGTTCCATCACGCGGCCGAGATACATCACCACCACGTAGCTGGTCATCTGCGCGATCACGCCGAGGTCGTGGGTGATGAAGATGATGGCGGTGTTGTACTTCGCCTTGAGGTCGCGCAGCAGGGCGAGCACCTGGGCCTGGGTGGTGACGTCGATGGCCGTGGTGGGCTCATCGGCGATCAAGAGGCGGGGCTTGCAGGACAGGGCCATGGCGATCATGGCGCGCTGGCGCAGGCCGCCGGAGAGCTGCCAGGAATAGGCGTCCACCCGCTGTTCCGGCATCGAGATGCCGACATCGCGGAACAGGCCGATGACGGTCTCGCGCGCCTCGGCCTTGGAAACGCGGCGGCCCTGCTGGCTGGCGTGCAGCGTGATCGCCTCGATGATCTGGGCGCCGACCGTGTGCACCGGGCTGAAGGCGGACATCGGCTCCTGCGGGATCAGCGCGATTTCCGCCCCGCGCAGGGCGCGCATCCGGGGGCCGCGCGGGTCGAGCTTCGCGAGGTCGGTCTCCTGCCCCTGGCGGTCGCGGAACAGGATGCTGCCGGAGGAGAGGCGGCCGGGGCGCTCGATGAGCTGCAGGATCGCCTTCATGGTGACGGACTTGCCGCAGCCGCTTTCGCCGACGATGCCGACGACCTCGCCGGGATGCACGTCGAAGCTGGTGCCGTCCACGGCGCGCACCGTGCCGTCGTCCAGCCCGAAGGTGACGCGCAGGTCCTTGACCTGGAGCAGGGGTTGTTCAGTTGGCATAGGGGTCGGAGGCGTCGCGCAGGCCGTCGCCCACGAGGTTGAAGGCCAGCACGGCCAGGATCACCACCAGGCCCGGGATGAGCAGCCAGGGGGCCAGGGCGAGGGACTGGATGTTCTGCGCCTCCTGCAGCAGCACGCCCCAGGAGATGGCGGGCGGGCGGATGCCGAGGCCGAGGAACGAAAGCGAGGTCTCGTTGATGATCATCACCGGGATGGCGAGCGAGGCGGTGGCGATGATGTGGCTGGCGAAGGTGGGCACCATGTGGCGCATGATGATGCGCAGGCGCGAGCAGCCGGCCAGCCGCGCGGCGAGGACGAAATCCTCCTCCCGCAGTGCCAGGAACCGCCCGCGCACCTCGCGGCCCAGCGTGGTCCAGCCGATGAGCGAGAGGATCACGGTGATGGCGAAGAAGACCTGGATCGGCGTCCAGTCCCGCGGCAGGGCGGCGGCGAGCGCCAGCCAGATCGGGATGGTGGGCACGGATTGCAGCAGCTCGATCAGGCGCTGGATCACGCTGTCGGTCTTGCCACCGACATAGCCGCTGATGCCGCCCAGCAGCACGCCGAGGAAGGTGGAGAGCGCCACGGCGACCAGCCCCACCGTCATCGAGGTTTGCGTGCCGTGCATGATGCGCGACCACTGGTCGCGGCCCAGCCGGTCCGACCCCAGCAGGAAGATGCGCTGGCGCGGATCGTCGGACACGATCAGGTGGCGGTTGGTCTCGATCAGGCCGAGGAAGTGCCAGGTGTGGCCGCGGCCGAAGAAGCTGACCGGCACGCGCTTGGCGGGATCGACCGTCCATTCCATGCGCAGCGTGACCGGGTTGCGCTTGCCGGTGACGGCGGGCACCCAGGGATCCAGCCTTCCCTCGTGGAACAGGCGGATGCCCTGGGCGGGGATGAAGGCCTGGCGGGCGTCGGTCTGCTCCGGGTTCTGGGTGGAGAAGAAGTCCGGCGCAATCACCACGCAGTACATCAGGATCAGCAGCACGGCGCTGACCACGGCCAGGCGATGGCGGCGGAAACGCCACCACACCAGCTTCCAGTTGGAGGCGACCGCGATGCGGTCTTCCACGGCGGCGCCCTCGGCGGGCGCGGGAGCAACCTGCGCCATCAGCTTTCCATCCGGATGCGCGGGTCGATCAGGGCCAGCAGCACATCCGACAGCAGCGTGCCGAGGATGGTGAGGAAGGAGTAGATCAGCAGGATGCCGCCGGCGAGGTACATGTCCTGGTTGATCAGGGCGCGCAGCAGCAGCGGGCCGATATTGGGCAGGTTCATCACCGTGGCCACGATGAGGCTGCCGGAGAACAGGGCGGGCAGATACCAGCCGATCGTGCTGACCAGCGGGTTCAACGCCAGCCGCACGGGATAGCGCAGCACCAGCGTCCATTCCGACAGGCCTTTGGCCCGCGCGGTGGTGACATAGGGCTTGTTCAGCTCATCCAGCAGGTTGGCGCGCATGATGCGGGTGAGGCGGGCGGTGCCGGCAATGGCCAGCACCAGCGCCGGCAGCCACATATGGGCCAGCATGTCCATCACGCGCGCCAGGCTCCAGGGCGCGTCGATGAACTCCTCGCTGAACAGGCCCGTCACGCTGATGCCGAACCAGGCGAAGCCCATCCACATCAGCAGCAGGGCCAGCATGAAGTTGGGCGTGGCCACGCCGATGTAGTTCACGATGGTGAGCAGGTGGTCCACGAAGGAACGCTGGTGCGTGGCGCACCAGATGCCGGCCGGCACCGCAATGGCCCAGGTGAGCACGAAGGAGAACAAGGCCAGCGCAATGGTGGCGGCCAGCTGCTCGCCGATCAGCTCCATGTTGGGGCGCTGATACTCCAGCGACAACCCCATGTCGCCCACGGCAATGTGCTTCAGCCAAAGCCAGTACTGGACCAGGAATGGCTGGTCGAGCCCATAGCTGGCGCGCAACGATTCCATCTGCTCCATGCTGATGGACGAGCCGGAAGAGGCCAGCGTGGCAACGTAGTGGGTGAGGAAATCCCCAGGCGGCGCCTGGATGATCACGAAGATCACGAAGGAATAGACCAGCATCAACCCCGGCAACAACGCCAGGCGCTGGAGAATGTAGCGCGTCATGGAGACAGGGCGGGGCTTCCGCCCCGCACCCCGACCAAGGGCTCTGCCCTTGGATCCCGCTGGGGCCTCAGGCCCCAGACCCCTTCCGTTTGCGCGCGGAGGGGGGGTGCCTCTGCGGATCGGCGATCCGCA
>CANHCJ010000382.1 GCA_947458025.1 Rhodospirillales bacterium
CGCACGCTGCGCCAGGGCGGCGGGCTTTCGGGCTTCACGCGGCGGGCGGAAAGCGAGTTCGACCCGTTCGGGGCGGCGCATTCCTCCACCTCCATCTCCGCCGGGCTCGGCATGGCGGTGGCGCGCGACCTCAAGAACGCGATCCCCGGCATGCCGAAGGACAACCGCCATGTGGTGGCGGTGATCGGCGACGGGGCGATGAGCGCCGGCATGGCCTATGAGGCGATGAACAATGCCGGGCACCTGCGCTCCCGCCTGGTGGTGGTGCTGAACGACAACGACATGTCGATCGCCCCGCCGGTGGGGGCGATGAGCGCCTATCTCTCGCGGCTGCTTTCCTCGCAGTCCTTCCTCTCGCTGCGCGAGCTGGCGGCGAAGATGGCGCGGCGCTTCCCCAAGACGCTGGAGCGCACCGCCCGCCGCGCCGAGGAATACGCCCGCGGCATCCTGACTGGCGGCACGCTGTTCGAGGAGCTGGGCTTCTACTACGTGGGCCCGATCGACGGGCACAACCTGGACCACCTGCTGCCGGTGCTGCGCAACGTGCGCGAGGCGGAAGACCACGGGCCGATCCTGCTGCACGTGATCACCAACAAGGGCCGCGGCTATGCGCCGGCCGAGGCCAGCGCCGACAAGCTGCACGCGGTTTCCAAGTTCAACGTGCTGACCGGCGAACAGGCCAAGCCGCCGCCGGGGCCGCCCACCTATACCCGCGTCTTCGCCGATGCGCTGATCGCCGAGGCCGATGCCGACCCGACCATCGTGGCCGTGACCGCCGCCATGCCCTCCGGCACCGGGCTCGACCGCTTCGCCAAGGCCCACCCCACGCGCTGCTTCGACGTGGGGATCGCCGAGCAGCACGCCATGACCTTCGCCGCCGGGATGGCGACCGAAGGGCTCAAGCCGTTCGTGGCGATCTACTCGACCTTCATGCAGCGCGCCTACGACCAGGTGGTGCACGACGTGGCCATCCAGTCCCTGCCGGTGCGCATGGCGCTGGACCGTGCCGGGCTGGTGGGCGCGGACGGGGCCACCCATGCCGGCAGCTTCGACCTCGCCTATCTCGGCTGCCTGCCAGGGATCGTGCTGATGGCGCCGGCCGACGAGGCGGAACTGGCCCACGCCGTGGCCACGCTCGCTTCCATCGACGACCGGCCGAGCGCGCTGCGCTTCCCGCGCGGGGATTCCACGGGGCTGGCCGAAGTGCCGAAACGCGGCACCGTGCTGCCGCTCGGCCAAGGGCGCATCCTGCGCGAAGGCACGCGCGTGGCGCTGCTCTCGCTCGGCCCGCGCCTGGCCGATACGCTGGCGGCAGCGGCCACGCTGGACGCCGACGGCATCTCCTGCACCGTGGCCGATGCCCGCTTCGCCAAGCCGCTCGACGCGGCCCTGCTGGAACGCCTGGCACGCGAGCACGAACTGCTGGTGACGATCGAGGAAGGCAGCACCGGCGGCTTCGCCACGCTCGCCCTGCACCACCTGGCCTGGAAAGGCCTGCTGGACGGACGACTCAAGGTCCGGCCGATGACCCTGCCCGACACGTTCATCGACCACGACACCCCAGCCCGGCAAATGACCGAAGCCGGCCTCACGGCACGCGACATCATCGCCACGGTCCGGGCGGCCCTGGGATGAGGGAAGCAAGGCCAGGGGCTTTGCCCCTGGACCCCACCAGGGACCTGAGGTCCCTGGACCCACATCAGTTCCGCCTTCGGCGGGGAGGGGCCGTCGAGGCGGTGGAGGGACCCGGGCGGCCCCTCCCCGCCGAAGGCGGAAGAGGTCGCGGGGTCTGGGGCCTAAGGCCCCAGCGGGTCCAGCGCGGAGCCCTGGCCTTCCTTTCCTCTATCCCATGAAGCAGCGCGCGGACGTGGCGTTGGTGGAGCGTGGGCTTGTGGAGTCGCGGGCCAGGGCGCAGGCGTTGATTTTGGCGGGGAAGGTGTTTTCCGGCACGGTTCGGATTGCCAAGGCGGGGCAGCCGGTGGGGGCTGAGGTTCCGTTGGAGGTTCGCGGGCAGGCGCATCCCTGGGTGTCGCGCGGGGGGATGAAGTTGGCGAGGGCGCTGGAGGTGTTCGGGTTGTCGCCGGCGGGGTTGGTGGGGTTGGACATCGGGGCGTCCACGGGTGGGTTCACTGATGTGCTGCTGGCGCAGGGGGCGGTGCGCGTGCATGCGGTGGATGTGGGGCATGGGCAGCTGGCGTGGAAGCTGCGCAGCGATCCCAGGGTGGTGGTGCATGAGCGCATGAATGCGCGGCATCTGACGGCCGAGGCGATCGGGGAGCCGGTTCAAGTGCTGGTGTGCGATGCGAGCTTCATCGGGTTGCGCACGGTGCTGCCGGCGGGGCTGGGGCTGTGCGCGCCGGGGGCCTGGGCGGTGGCGCTGATCAAGCCGCAGTTCGAGGCCGGGCCGGGCGAGGTGGGCAGCAAGGGCGTGGTGCGCGACCCGGCGGTGCATGACCGCGTATGTGCGGAGATCCGGGAGTGGTGGGCCGGGCTGCCGGGGTGGGAGGTGCTGGGGGTGGCCGACAGCCCGATCACGGGGCCGGAAGGGAACCGGGAATTCCTGATTGCCGCGCGGCGGGGGTGATGCCCGGGGGCTGTTCGACTCGGCTTACCTCGGCCAGCAGGGCCCAGACGCGACTCGGTTCCAGCCGTGTGTCGGGGTCGTTCAGCAGGCGGTCGAGTTCGTCGAGCTTGCGGCTGTAGTCGGCGTCGGTCATCGGGCGGCTCCTGGAAGAAGGGCGCTGCTTCCACGTCGCGCATATGGCCGGCGAAAATGGCTGGCGCATGGCCGAAACTGCACGGGGTGATGACATCCGCGTGAAGAATCTTTCAATCGCGCGTGCGGCGTTCGGCAGGGCAACGCACGCGCCGGGCCTGGGGTTGCAGGCCGGCGGTCAGGCCGGCTGATTGTCCAGGAAAGCCGCCACGGCGGGGGTGCGGCGCAGCTCGGCCAGTTCCGCCTCGGTGGGCAGCAGGGGCTTGTCGCGGGCCTGATTGACCATGCACAGGAAGCCCATCGGCGCGCCGGCGGTGGCGCGGAACTGGTGCCAGACCCAGGGCGGGATGGTGACCAGGTCGTTCTGCCTGACCACGTGCACGGTGTCGCCCAGCAGGCAGTGGCCTTCGCCGCGCAGGATCAGCACGGCGTGCATGTGCTCGTGCCGTTCCAGGCTGGAATGGCCGCCGGCATCCATCTCGAAGTAGCGCAGCTCGCAGCCGAAGCCGGGGTCGTTGAACAGGGTCTGGCGGGTGATCGCCTTGAAGGGGGCCGCACCTTCCTCCTTGTAGGGGTGCAGCGGCACGTCGTTCCAGCGCCAGGCCTGGAAGGGGCGGACGGTACCGGTGTTCTCGCTGTCCATGGTCAGGCTCCGGTGCGGTGGGCGGCGACGGCGCGGGTGAAGGCGGCGGTTTCCTCGGCCAGGCGCTCGCGCGCTTCCAGCAGGCTGCCGCCGATCAGGACCATCGTGCGCGGGCCGTAGAAGTCAAGGATTTCGCCCACGCGCGCCAGCGTCATGCCGCCGGCGGGGGTGGGGATGGCGCCGTGGAGGCCATGCCAGGGCTGGCGGGCGGCGGTGGCCAGGTCGGTACAGGTTTGCCGGGAATAGCCGAAGCGGCCGCCGTGGCTGGGGAAGATCACCGCGTCGGCGCCGACCAGGCGGAACAGCTTGCCGATCAGCGCCGGGGGGGCGATGCGCGCGGTGCCGCCCATGCTGGGGTGGCCGAGGAAGGTGAAGTCCGGGTTCTCGCGCACCAGGGTGTGGAAGGTGGAGAAGCCACAGACCATCGGCGCCACCACGGCGGAGTCGAGCCCGGCCTCGCGGGCCTGGCGGAGCTGGGTGCGCATGGTCTCCAGCGTGCCGGACAGGCTGGGGGCGTAGCGCGTGGGGTGGCCGGTTTCGCGGGTGGCGGCGTGCACGGCGGCGGCGCAGGCTGCCATGCGGTGGGCGAAGCGGCCGTATTCCTGGTCCGCCATGCCGTGGTCGTCCTTGATCCAGTCGATCCCGCCCTGGGCGAAACGGCCGGCGAGCTGGGCGAGCAGCGCGATCGGCGCGCCCTGGGGCTTGATGGCCGAGCAGGTCAGCGCCCGGCTGCCATCGAGGCCGAGGCGGGCGCGCATGCCGGCCTCGCCGTGGTTCGGGCCGCCGAAGCCCTGGGCCACCGCCTGGGGCAGCTCCACATCGTGCAGCACCACGTCCTCGTGCAGGGAGGTGTTGCCGAACAGCATGTTGAGCAGCTGGCCGGCATCGGTGCCGACGGTTTCGGCCGCCAGCCCGATCCGCACCTCGAACACGCCGGCGCCGAGATCGGCGATGTCCTGCACCTCGCC
>CANHCJ010000383.1 GCA_947458025.1 Rhodospirillales bacterium
ATCGGGCGCGCGCGGCGCTTGCGCACGGTGGACGGACGGCGGAGGGGGGCGCGGCGGGCGCGGGGGGTGGCGCGCCGGACGGAATGCGGGCGCGCGATGGACCGGCGGCGGCGCGTGGGGAGGGGTTGCACATCGAGGGCGGCGAGGCGGCCGGCAAGCCAGGCGCGGTAGAGCGCATCCCATTCCTCGGCCGTCGCCGCCATCCGGGCGCGCAGGCGCGCGACCGCCGCGCGCGGCAGCCCCAGATGAAGGGCGATCGCGATCAGCAGGCCGAAGATGATCTCGGCGAGCGCGCGGCCCAGGTTGTTGGTGTCGTCGGTGTGCATGGTTAGAATATGTACTAACACGACGAGGGGTGCACGAGGGGGTAGGAAAATATTTTCGGGCTCCGTGGGGAGCCCGAAAACATTGTCGATTCAGAGTCTTGGACTACCCCTCACCCAACCTCTTGATCCGCTTCGCGGCTCAAGCCCCCAAGGGGAGAGGGCTTAGGCGGGTGGTGGTTAGCCGGCGGCGTTTTCGCGGTCGAGGATGGGCTTGAAGGCCTCGGTGGCCTTGACCAGCTCGTTGCGGACATCGGCGCCGCCGATGGTGTTGGTGAGGGCCACGCCGTAGACGTCGCGGAACTCGGTGACCGAGACGATCTCCGGCAGGCCCGGGCGGCCCATGCGCTGGCAGGCCAGCGAGGTCTCGAACCACTCCTTCGGGAAGGGCGAGTTCTTCTGGATCTCGGCATCCTGCCAGACCGAGGCGCGCGGCGGGGTGCCGGCGCCGAGGCGGACCTGCTCCTTGGCGATGTCCTTGCCGGCGGCCCACTGGATGTAGAGCCAGGCGGCGAGCTTGTTCTTGGACGCGGCCGGGATCGACAGGCCCGAGCAGAAGGTGGCCGAGTGCTGCGCCTTGGGGCCGGCCGGGACCGGGGAGAAGCGGATGTCCTTGGTGATGCGGCTCTTGGTGGGGTCGATCAGCGGGGCGGAGAAGCCGATGCCGTCGATCCACATGGCCACGCGGCCCTGGCTGAAGCTGGTCTGGCTCTCCATCCAGTTGAAGCCGATCGTGCCCGGGGGGGCGGTTTCGCTGAGCAGGCGCTTGTAGAGCTCGCCGGCCCAGACGGCCTGGTCGGTGGTCATGAGCAGGTTGCGGCCGTCGGCGCTGACCGTGTCCTGGTCCTGGCCCATCAGCAGCGAGGTGTAGAGCGGCAGGTTGGCGTTCTTGAGGCCGCGGCCGACCATGCCGAAGATGCCCTTCTGCCGGTCCGTCAGCGCGCGGGCGGCGGTGAGCATCTCATCCATGGTCTTGGGGAAGGCGATGCCCTTCTCGGCGAAGATCGCCTGGTTCCAGAACATCAGCCAGACGTCGTAGTTGCTGGCCAGGGTGTGCATGGCGCCGTCGGCGCCGGTGCCCCAGCGCAGGGCCGGGCCGGCGAAGTCCGCGTAGTCGAACTCCGGCGCGGTGACGTTGGGGTTGTTGATCCAGGTGCGCAGGTCCTCCATCCACTTGCCGCGCTCGATCAGGCGCTTCTGGACGTGCAGCGCGACGGCCACCACGTCGAAGGTGGGGCGGCCGGTGGAGAGCTCGAGCGCCACCTTGGGGCGCTGCTGCTGCTCGGGGATCTGCTCCGAGCCGACGCGGATGCCGGTGAGTTCCTCGAACTTCTTGTGGTTGCGCTCGATCACGTCGGCGTTGGGGCCGCGCTGGAAGTTGACCTCGATCTTGGCGCCGCGGGCCATCTTCCAGTCGAACCGGGACTGGGCGTTGGCCGTTTCGACGATGTTGAAGATCGGCAGGGCGGCGGACGCGGCGAGCAGGCTGCGGCGGCGGATCATGCGGAGAATCCTCCCTTGGCGGTTGATCGGGCCGGGGGGCCCTGACGGCGGGCAGGGTGGCGGGTTCTACCCCTCACCCAACCCTCTCCCCCAAGGGGAGAGGGCTATCCAGTGGTGGTCCCGGAGGTTCGCCCCCCGGGCACGCAACTAGCCGGCGAGTTCCTTGGCCAGGATCGGCTTGAAGGTCTCGGTGGCCTTGGCGAGCTCGGCCCGGGGGTCGGCGCCGCCGATCATGTTGGTGAGGGCCACGCCGTAGACGTCGCGGAATTCGGTGACGCCGACGATGACGGGCAGGCCGGAGCGGGCGATCTTGAGCGAGGCCTGCACCGTGTCGAACCACTCCTTCGGGAAGACCGAGCCCTTCAGCACGTCGGGGTTGCTGTAGGCGCTGGCGCGCGGCGGGGTGCCGGAGCCGGTGCGCAGGTATTCGGCGCACATCTTCTTGCTGGTGGCCCACTGGACGTAGAGCCAGGCGGCGCCACGGTTCTTGGCGCCGCGGGCGATGCCGACGCCTTCGATGAAGGTGGCGGAGTGCTGCGCCTTGGGGCCGCGCGGGATGGGCATGAATCCGACCGTATCGGCGACGCGGGACTTGGTTCGGTCGATCAGCGGGGCGGAGAAGCCGACGCCATCGAGCCACATGGCGGCGCGGCCCTGGGCGAAGGTGGTCTGGCTTTCGGACCAGTTGAAGCCGACGACGCCCTGCGGCCCGGCCTCACGCAGCAGCTTGGCGTAGAAGGCGCCGGATTCCACGGCGGCGGGGGTGTCCATCAGCAGGGTGCGGCCGTCGGCGGTGATGGTTTCCTGGTCGTGGCCGAGCAGGATGGTGGTGTAGAGCGGCAGGTTGGCGTTCTTGAGGCCGCGGCCGACGAAGCCGGCGATGCCCTTCGGGCGGTCGGTGAGCTTGAGCGCCGCGTCCATCATCTCATCCATGGTGGCGGGCGGCTTGATGCCTTTCTCGGCGAACAGGGCCTTGTTGTAGAACAGGATGAAGAGGTCCTGGTTGAGCGGGATGGCCATGAGCCGGCCGTCGGCGGCGGTGTTGGCGGCCATGCCGGGGGCGGAGAAGTCGCCGAGGTCGAAATCGGGCGAGGTCATCTTGGGGTCGGCGACCAGCGGGCGGAGGTCCTCCAGCCAGTTGCCGCGTTCCACCAGGCGCTTCTGCACGTGCATGGAGACGTTGACGACATCGAAGCTCGGCCGGCCGGAGGCGAGCTCGAGCGCGATCTTGGGGCGCTGCTGCTGTTCCGGCACCTGCTCGAAGCCGACGCGGATGCCGGTGAGCTCCTCGAATTCCTTCTGGTTGGCCTGCAGCACGTCCGGGCGCGGGGACTTGCCGAAGTTCACTTCGAGGCGGGTGCCGCGGAACTGGCGCCAGTCGAAGGCGGACTGGGCGCCGACCTTCTCGACGATGGCGGGCGCGGCGAGGACGCCGGCGGATGCGGCGAGCAGGTGGCGGCGGCGGATCATGGCGCGACTCCCGGTGGCGCACCCTCGTGCGGGGTGCCTTTCCGGGGTTCTAGAGCAGTTTCGGGGCCGTGCGGAAGGGGAAACGGTGCGCGGGGGGAAGGCCTGGGAGCGGGGCCCGAAGGGCCCCTGGCCTTGATCGACCCCTCACCCACCCACTTGATCCGCTTCGCGGCTCAAGCCCCCAAGGGGAGAGGGCATTTGCGGCATGGCGCAGCCGGGACGTCAGTCGTCGCGGTGGACGCGTTCCATGCGCTCGTGGCGTTCCTGCGCCTCGATCGACAGGGTGGCGATGGGGCGGGCGGCGAGGCGGCGCAGGCCGATGGGCTCGCCGGTTTCCTCGCAGAAGCCGTAGCTGCCGTTCTCGATGCGCTGGAGGGCCTGGTCGATCTTGTTGATGAGCTTGCGGGCGCGGTCGCGGGTGCGCAGCTCGAGCGCGCGGTCCGTTTCGACGGAGGCGCGGTCGGTGATGTCGGCTTCGGTGATGCCGCCCTCGGAGAGGCTGGCGAGCGTGCCGTCTGCTTCACGCAGAAGGTCGGCTCTCCAGCGCAAGAGCTTCTGGCGGAAGAATTCCACCTGAAGCGGGTTCATGAACTCCTCGGACTCGGACGGCACGTAATCGGGTGGAAGCGTGACCATCATCGCGGGGCGATCCTGCGGCGTTGCGGCCGGCAAGGGCACCCATGACGGCCCCCCCAGGGTTGAGGAAGCCGTGCATGGCCCCCCCGGGCCTTCCAGACGGGGCGGCTTATACCGGGGCGATGCTGCGGCGCCAAGAGGTTGTCGACATCGTGTGATGACGTTTGGGAGTCAGCGGGCGCGGGCGGCCTCCAGGCGGGCTCCTTCGATCCTCGCGCGCAGGACGAGGGCGGAGACGGCGGCGCGCAGGGCGGGGTCGGCGGCCTGGGGGACGTTCTCGGCCAGGCGGGCGAGGCTTTCGGGGTCGAGCGGGCCGGCGCCGAGCAGGGCGCGCTGGAGCGCCGCGAGCGCCTCCAGGATGTCCTGGCC
>CANHCJ010000384.1 GCA_947458025.1 Rhodospirillales bacterium
CGGCGGCCGGGATGTCGCGCGCCAGCACCGTCTCCACCGTGGCGCCCAGGCGCTCCGCCAGGCGCAGCACCGGGTCCGGATCGCCCTCATTGGTGCGGAAGGTCTCGACATGGAGCACCAGCAGCGGGGCCTTCAGCGCATCGGCGATGCGCCGCGCCTCGCGCACCACCTGCGCGGCGCCGGGGTCGTCGCCGGCCAGGGCCAGCACGCGCGCGCCGGCGGGCCAGGGGCCGGCGATGGCGTTGGCGCGCATGTAGTGCGTCACGTCGTCGTCCACCCGATCGGCGGTGCGGCGCAGGGCGAGCTCGCGCAGCGCGGCGAGGTTGCCTTCGCGGAAGAAGCCGCCCAGGGCGCGCCGGGCCTGCTCGGGGCGGTAGATGCGGCCCTGGCGCAGGCGCTCGATCAGCTCGGCAGGCGGGATGTCGATCAGCTCCACGGCATCGGCCTCGGCCAGCACCTGGTCGGGCACCGTCTCGGCCACGCGCACGCCGGTGATGCGGGCCACCGCCTCGCCCAGGCTTTCCAGGTGCTGGACGTTGAGGGTGGTCCACACCTCGATGCCGGCGCGGCGCAGCTCGTCCACGTCCTGCCAGCGCTTCATGTGGCGGCTGCCCGGGGCGTTGGCGTGCGCCAGCTCGTCCAGCAGCAGGATCGCCGGGCGGCGGGCGAGGGCGGCATCGAGGTCGAATTCCTCCAGCACCTGGCCGCGGTATTCGAGGCGCGCGCGCGGCAGGACCGGCAGGTCGCCGATGGCGGCCTCCGTCTCGGCCCGGCCATGGGTCTCGACCAGGCCGACGACGACATCCTCCCCGCCCGCCCGGCGGCGACGGCCCTCGGCGAGCATCTCGCAGGTCTTGCCCACGCCGGGGGCGGCGCCGAGGAACACCTTCAGCCGGCCGCGCCCGGCGCGCTGCACCTGCGCCAGGAGGGCATCCGGATCCGGGCGGCGCGGCGCGTGCGACATGGCGCCGCGCTAGTGTCCTGCCCGCACGGCGCGTCCGGGCCCTGACGGGCTCGGCGGACCGTGAAGACAAGGGGCTGATGTCCCGCTCACGGGCCTCTCCGGGTTGGCAGGGTGGTGCGGTCGGGACACTAGCATCGTGCCCGGCCCGCCGCGCCGGCCTTTACGCGGTCTTTATGCGCGCGGGCCGGAACTCACATGGCGATTTTGCGCCGCCCGCCGCTACCCCTTCGCCGACCATCGCCGGAGGGATCCATGCCCGACATCCTGCTGCTGGACTTTCTGCTGCTCGGCCTGGGGGCCGGGTTCTTCGCCCTGATGGCGGCCTATGCCGCCGGCTGCGAGCGCGTGTGAGCGCCATGGCGGAGCTGATCCTGGGCGGGGCCGTGGCCGCCGCGCTGCTGGGCTACCTGCTCTGGGCGCTGCTGCGGCCCGAGACCCTCTGACACCGGACACCCCCCACATGACCTGGAACGGATGGGCGCAGATCGCGCTCGTGCTCGCTGCCGTGCTGGCCGCGGCGATCCCGCTGGCCAGCTACATCGCCGCCGTGGCGGCCGGGCGGGTGCGCTTCCTTGCCGCGCTGGAGCGGCCGGTCTTTGCCGCCTGCGGCATCGACCCGGATCGCGGCATGGGCTGGCGCGGCTACACGCTGGCCATGCTGGCGGCCAACGCCGCCGGCTTCGTGGTGCTGTATGCGCTGCTGCGGCTGCAGGGCGTGCTGCCGCTGAACCCGCAGGGGTTCGACGGCCTTTCGCCCTGGCTCGCCTTCAACACGGCGGTGAGCTTCGTCACCAACACCAACTGGCAGGCGTACAGCGGCGAGGCGGCGATGGGCAACCTCAGCCAGATGGCGGGGCTGTCGGTGCAGAACTTCCTCTCGGCCGCCACCGGCATCGCGCTTGCCCTGGCGGTGTCGCGCGCCTTCGCCGCCGGCGGGCTGCATGATCTCGGGAATTTCTGGGCCGACTTCGTGCGCGTCACGCTCTACGTGCTGCTGCCGCTGTCGGTCGTGCTCGGCCTCGCCTTCGTGGCGATGGGCGTGCCGCAGACGCTGGCGCCGCATGCGCAGGCAACCACGCTGGAAGGGGCCGCGCAGGTGATCCCGCTCGGCCCGGCCGCGTTGCAGGTGGCCATCAAGCATCTCGGCACCAATGGCGGCGGGTTCTTCGGCGCCAACTCGGCGCATCCGTTCGAGGGGCCGTCGGCGCTGGCCACCGCGGTGCAGATCTGGGCGCAGCAGGTGATCCCCTTCGCGCTGGCGCTGGCCTTCGGCCGCATCGTCGGCGACCCGCGCCAGGGCCGCGCGCTGCTGGCGGTGATGCTGGGCTACGTGGTGGTGGCCACGGCGCTGATCTACGCCGCCGAGGCCGGCGGCAACCCGCTGCACATCGCTGCCGGGGTCGATCCGGCGCTGGGCAACATGGAGGGCAAGGAGGTGCGCTTCGGCCTGGCGCTCACCGCGCTGTTCACCGCCACCACCACCGGCGCCTCCTGCGGGGCGGTGAATGCCATGCTCGACAGCTTCACGCCGCTGGGCGGGATGGTGCCGCTGTTCCTGATCCAGCTGGGCGAGGTGCTGCCGGGCGGCGTCGGCTCCGGGCTGTACGGCATGCTGGTGTTCGCGCTGCTGGCGGTGTTCGTGGCCGGGCTGATGGTGGGGCGCACGCCGGAATACCTGGGCAAGAAGGTGCAGGCGCGCGAGATCAAGCTGGCCATGCTGGCGGTGCTGGTGCTGCCGGCGGCGATCCTGGGCTTCGGCGCGGTCGCGCTGGCGCTGCCGGCGGCGGTGGCCTCCATCCAGGATGCCGGGCCGCACGGGCTTTCGGAGATGCTCTACGCCTACAGCTCGGCGGCGGCGAACAACGGCTCGGCCTTCGGCGGGCTGGCTGCCGATACGCCGTGGCTGAACACCACGCTGGGCATCGCCATGCTGCTGGGCCGCTTCGCCTATGTGGTGCCGGTGATGGCGATCGCCGGCAGCATCGCCGCCAAGCCGAAGCTGGCCGCCTCGGCCGGCACCTTCCCCACGCACGGCCCGCTGTTCGCCGGGCTCCTGGCCGGCGTGATCCTGATCCTGGGCGGGCTGCAGTTCATGCCCGCCCTCGCCCTGGGCCCGCTGGCCGAGCACTTCGCCCTGGCCGCCGGCCGGACCTTCTAGGACCCCCCGCCATGGACGCCACCCCCCTCGCCGCGCCGCGCCGCGGCACCCGCACGGCCGCTTCCCTGGCCGACCCCGCCCTGCTGCGCCGCGCCGGCATCGACGCGCTGCGCAAGCTCGACCCGCGCCACCTGGCGCGCAATCCCGTCATCTTCACCACGGAGGCGGTAGCGATCCTGGTGACCCTGCTGGCCGCCCGCGCCTTCGCCGCCGGAGAGCCCTGGCTGTTCCCGGCCGGCATCGCGCTGTGGCTGTGGCTGACGGTGCTGTTCGCCACCTTCGCCGAGGCGGTGGCCGAGGGGCGCGGCCGGGCGCAGGCCGACGCGCTGCGCCGCACGCGCGGCGAGACCATGGCCCGGCTGCTGCTCCGGCCCGACGACCTGGCGCTGTGGCAGCCGCGTGCGGCCGGCGAGTTGCGCGTGGGCGATCTCGTGCTGGTGGAGGCCGGCGACCTCATCCCGGCCGATGGCGAGGTGGTGCAGGGCATCGCCAGCGTGAACGAGGCGGCGGTGACCGGCGAAAGCGCGCCGGTGATCCGCGAGAGCGGCGGCGACCGCAGCGCGGTGACCGGCGGCACGCTGGTGGTGAGCGACCGGATCGTCGTGCGCGTGACCGCCGCTTCCGGCAGCAGCTTCCTCGACCGCATGATCGCGCTGGTGGAGGGGGCGGCGCGCCAGAAGACGCCGAACGAGATCGCGCTCGACATCCTGCTCGCCGGCATGACGATCATCTTCCTGATCGCTGTCGCGTCGCTGGTGGGTTTCGCCGGCTGGAGCGGGGATGCGCCCTCCGTGGCGGTGCTGGCCGCGCTGCTGGTCACGCTGATCCCGACCACGATCGGCGGGCTGCTCTCGGCCATCGGCATTGCCGGCATGGACCGGCTGGTGCGCTTCAACGTGCTCGCCACCTCCGGCCGCGCGGTGGAGGCGGCCGGCGACGTGGACGTGCTGCTGCTGGACAAGACCGGCACGATCACGCTGGGCAACCGCCAGGCGGTGGCCTTCCTGCCGGCGCCGGGCGTGTCCGAGCGGGACCTTGCGGAGGCGGCGGTGCTGGCCAGCCTGGGCGACGAGACGCCGGAGGGGCGCTCCATCCTGGCGCTGGCGCGCGCGCGGCACGGGCTGGCCCCCGGCCCGCTGCCGCACGGAGCCGTGCTGGTGCCGTTCACGGCGCAGACG
>CANHCJ010000385.1 GCA_947458025.1 Rhodospirillales bacterium
CCGCCCCAGGTCCCGGCCGCGCCCCTTCTCCCGTTTCATGCTCGTCCCGCACCGCGCCGCCACCCCCAGCCCGTCCCGCGCCCGCGCGCACACCCCCGAACCGTGCCCAGCCGCGCCGCCAGGCCCGCCCCGCACCCGCCCGTTTTTTCGAAACGCGCCTTTCCGCCCGCGCCTCGGCGCGCCCTATCCGTTCCGAAATCGGAAAGTTCCGCCTACCCCGCCTTGGCCGCGCGGATGATCGCCGCCCAGCGGTCCAGCACCGGCAGGATCGTGTCCTCCTTCTCGGATTCCAGCGAAACCACCACCCGCTTCACCCCCAAATCCCGGTGCCGCCGCAGCTGGTCCAGGTCCTCCGTCGCCCCGAAGGTCGAAATCTCCACCTCCGCCGGGTCCCGCCCCGCCTCGGCCGCCATCTGCGGAAACGCCCGCAGCGCCTCCTCGATCGGCGCCCGCCCGGCGATCGGGATCCACCCCTGCCCATACCGCAACGCCCGCCGCGGCCCCTGCGGGAACGCACCCCCCACGATGATCGGCGGATGCGGCGTCTGCACCGGCTTCGGCCAGGCCATGATCGGGTCGAAGTTCACGAACTCGCCGTGATACTCGGCCTTGGATTTCGTCCAGATCGCCTTCATCGCCTCCACCCGCTCGCGCACCAGCTTGGCCCGCGTCGCGAACACCGTCCCGTGGTTCTCCATCTCCTCGGCATTCCAGCCGATCCCGATCCCGAACAGGAACCGTCCGCCCGAAACCCGGTCGATCGAGGCCACCTCCTTGGCCGTCTGGATCGGATCGCGCTGGTTCACCAGGCACACCCCGGTCCCCACCTTCAGCGTGCTGGTCGCCGCCGCCGCCGCCGTCAGCGAAACGAAGGGGTCCATGCAGTCATAGTATTTCTTAGGCAGGTCCGCCCCACCCGGCCAGGGCGACCGCCGCGAAACCGGGATATGCGAATGCTCCGGCGCCCAGACGGATTCGAACCCCCGCTCCTCCAGGGCCCGCCCCAGCGCCTGCGGCGTCATGGAATAGTCGGTAAAGAACATCGCAGCCCCGAATGCCAGCATGGCCCGCCCCTCGTTTGCTTCCCGCCATGATACAGGCTTCCCCCGATGCCGCGAGAGGCGATGCCATGCTCACCGAACCCGCCCGCGCCTTCCTGCTCGCCCGCCGCGTCGCCCACCTCGCCACCGCCGACCAGGCCGCCACCCCGCACATCGTCCCGGTCTGCTTCGCCCTCGGGCCCGACACCGCCTACATCGCCATCGACGCGAAGCCGAAATCCGGCCGCCCCCTCCGGCGCCTGTCCAACCTCGCCGCCAACCCCGCCTGCTGCCTCCTCGCCGACCGCTACGACGAAGACTGGACCCGCCTCGGCTGGGTCATGCTGCACGGCCACGCCGATCTCCTGGCCACCGGCCCGGAGCACGCAGCCGCCCACGCCCTGCTGCGCGAACGCTATCCGCAATACCGTGCCATGCCCCTCGGCCAGGTGATCGCCCTGCGCATCGCCCGCGCCACAAGCTGGGGCGACCTCGCCGCCGCCCCATGATAGCCTGCGCGCAAGCAAGGCCGGAGGACCAACGATGAACACGCTGCGCGGCAACCAGGGCCCCCGCTATCGCCACGAGGCGGGCGAGAGCGCCCCCTACGAAACCATCACGGTGGACAAGCTCACCCCCATCATCGGCGCCGAGATCGCCGGCGTGGACCTCTCCAGGCCGCTCAGCAACCAGCAGTTCAGCGAAATCCACCGCGCCTTCGCCGAGAACCTCGTCATCTTCTTCCGCGACCAGAACCTCACCCCGGAACAGCATCTGGCCTTCGGCAAGCTCTGGGGCGAACTCCACATCCACCCCGCCGCCCCGCACGAACCCGGCCTGCCGCCGCTGATGAAGATCCACGCCGACCGCAACTCCTCGCGCGCCAACGGCGAGGGCTGGCACAGCGACGTGTCCTGCGACGAACTGCCCCCGATGGGCTCCATCCTCTACATCAAGCAGTGCCCCCCGCACGGGGGCGACACTCTCTTCGCCAGCATGTACGCCGCCTACGAGGCCCTGTCCGACCGCATGAAAACGTACCTGGAAGGCCTCACCGCCATCCATGACGGCGAACAGGTCTACCGCGGCACCTACGCCAACCTCGGCGTCGCCGACAAACCCGTCTACCCCCGCGCCGAACACCCGGTGGTCCGCACCCACCCCGTCACCGGCCGCAAGGCGCTCTATGTCAACCGCGGCTTCACCCGCAACATCGTCGGCCTCCCGGCAGACGAAAGCGCCGCCATCCTGGCCTACCTCTACGACCACGCCGAAAGCCCGCTCTGGCAATGCCGCTTCCGCTGGACCGAACGCGCCGTCGCCTTCTGGGACAACCGCTGCGCCCAGCACCGCGCAATGTGGGACTACTGGCCCCACACCCGCAGCGGCAACCGCGTCACGGTGCTGGGCGACAAGCCCGTGTAGGGCGGGCTTCAGCCCGCCGCCTACTCCGGGAACCCCTCCATCCCCTCCTGCGGCAGCATCCCGCCCACTTCCTTCAGCCACTCGCCCGCGTGGGCCACGGCTTCCCGCGCCTTGCCCACCGCCTCGGTGTAGCGCATGAACCCGTGCAGCATGCCCTCGTAGGTGATCTCCGCCACCCGCACCCCGCCGATCTGCAGCTTCGCCGCGAACAGCCCGCCCTCGCTCTTCAGCACGTCCAGCTCCGCCAGCTGCACCAGCGCCGGCGGCAGCGCCCGGCAATGGTCGCGCAGCGGCGAGGCCAGCGGGTTCAGCCGGTCGCCGGGGTCGCGGGTATACAGGTCCCAGTACGCCATCATCCCGGCCCGCGTGAGCCCGTAGCCCTCGGCGAACTCGCGGTAGGAGTTGGTCTCGAAATTCGCATCCGTCACCGGATACACCAGGTGCATCCCGGCCAGCGGCGGCCCGCCCATGTCGCGCAGCGCAATCGCCACCCCGGCGGCCAGGTTGCCGCCCGCGCTGTCCCCGCCCACCACGATGTAGCGCGAGTCCACGTCCCACTCCTCCGCCGTCTCGGCCACGCAGCGCACCACCTCGGCGCATTCCAGCAGCGCGGTCGGGAACTTGGCTTCCGGGGAGAGGCAGTAATCCACGTTCAGCGCCGCATAGCCGGCGGCGCTGGCGATCTCGCGCACCATCCGGTCATGCGTGTCCACGCTGCTCCACACCCAGCCGCCGCCATGGAACCAGATCAGCAGCGGCCGCTTCTCCCCCGGCGCCGGATGGTGGAACCGCGTGAACACCCGCCGCCCGCGCGCATGCACCCAGCGGTCCTCCGAAAGCGCCATCGTCGGCCCGCCGCTGCCGAACAGCATGCCCAGCCGCTCCGTCACCTCGCGGCTCACCTCGAACGGCTCCTTGGCCTGCACCGGGGGATACTTCGCCGCCTCCGCATCCATCCGCGCGCGCGCGGCAAGCATCTCGGGATCCCAGCGTGACGTGTCGGACATGGCGGCGTTCTCCTTCGCCGCCATCATCGCCGCGGAAGCGCCGCGTGCAAACCCGCGTCGTCGGTATAGGATTGCGCCATGCCCAACTTTCCCACCCCGCCGGGGGGAAAATTCCGGCCGGAACAGATGTTCCGCCCCCGCGCCATCGCCATCCTCGGCGCCGACTCGCCCACCGGCCGCCAGCTGCGCGCCAACCTGGAGGCCGGCGGCTTCGAAGGCACGCTGGAAGCGGTGGAGCACGTGGCGGCGCTGCAGGGCACGCCGGACCTCGCCATGCTTGCCGCCCTCGAAGGCCCGGTGGAGCCGGTCTTCCGCGCGCTGGCCGAACGCGGCACCCGCGCGGTCGCGGTCGCCTGCATGGCCGAGGGGGTGGGGGAGGCAGCCCGTGCCGCCGGCATCCGCGCCCTCGGCCCCGGCTCCTTCGGCGTGGTGGTGCCGAAATGGAAGCTGAACCTCTCGCGCGCCCACATCGCGCCCCCGCCGGGCCGGCTCGCCCTGGTGTCGCAATCGGCGGCACTCTGCCGCGTGGTGCTCGATTGGGCCGCGCCCAACGGCGTCGGCTTCTCCACCATCGCCGGCATCGGCGGCAATGCCGACGTGGGCTTCGGCCTGGTGCTCGACTGGCTCTCCCGCGATGCCGATACCGGCGCGATCCTGCTGGACATCCGCCACCTGCGCGACCCGCGCCGCTTCATCTCCGCCGCCCGCGCCGCCGCCCGGCTGCGCCCGATCGTGGCACTGCATGCCGGCACCCGCCTGGCCGACCCCGGCGGCCTCGCCGGCGCCACCTTCGAGGCCGTGCTGCG
>CANHCJ010000386.1 GCA_947458025.1 Rhodospirillales bacterium
CGGAAAGGCAACCCCCTCTGCCATGGGGCAACAAACGGATGGGGTCTGGGGCCTGAGGCCCCAGCGGGGTCGAGGGGCAGGGCCCCTCGCCTTGCCTTCCTTACAGCGCCAGCTCCACGCAGACCGGCACGTGGTCGCTGGCTTGGGTCCAGTCGCGGGCGTCTTTCAGGATGGTTTGGTTGGCGAGTGCGCCGCCGAGGTCGTCGGTCACCCACACGTGGTCCAGCCGCCGTCCGCGGTCGGAGCTGCGCCAGTCCCGGTTGCGGTACGACCACCAGGAGTAGAGCTTCTCGTCATCGGGCACGAAGCGCCGCACCCCGTCCACCCAGCCGGCGCGTTGCCAGGCCAGCAGCCCTTCGGTTTCCACCGGCGTATGGCTCACCACGTCCAGCAGCTGCTTGTGGCTCCACACGTCGTGTTCCAGCGGCGCGATGTTGAGGTCGCCCACCAGCACGGCGCGCGAGAGCGTCGTGCGCGCCGCGAACCACTGGGTGGCCTCGGCCAGGAAATCCAGCTTGTGGCCGAACTTCTCGTTCACGGTGCGGTCGGGCACGTCGCCCCCGGCCGGGATGTAGAAATTGTGCAGCTCGATCGGCCCGCCGGGCGCGTCCAGCTCCACCGCCAGGTGCCGGCAATCGCCGCGGCCGCACCAATCGGGCGCCAGGTCGTGATGGGCGAACGGGATGCGCGACAGGATCGCCACCCCGTTATAGCCCTTCATCCCCCGGAACCGGACGTGCTCGAACCCCAGCGCCGTCACCCCGTCCAGCGGGAACAGCTCGTCCGGCACCTTGGTTTCCTGCAGGCACAGCACGTCCGGCTGCAGCGCCTCGATCAGCTTCGGCAGCAGCGGCAGGCGCAGGCGCAGCGAGTTGATGTTCCAGGTGGCGATCCGCAGGGGGCGACGCCGGGCCGCGCGCGCCATCAGACGATCTTGGTGCGAACGGTGCCCACGCCCTCCACCACGCCCTCCAGCACGTCGCCGCGCTGCACGGCGGCCACGCCCTCGGGCGTGCCGGTGTAGATCAGGTCGCCCGGCGCCAGCGTGACGAGCTTGGAGAGGTAGGAGATCGTCTCCGCCACGCTCCAGATCAGCAGGCTGAGGTCCGAGACCTGCCGCACCTGCCCGTTCACCTTCAGCTCGATCTTCCCCTTCGTCGGGTCGGCGAAGGCGGAGGCCGGCACCAGCGTGCCGATCGGGGCCGAGTGGTCGAACCCCTTGCCCATGTCCCAGGGCTTGCCTTCCTTCTTGGCCGCGTTCTGCAGGTCGCGCCGAGTCATGTCGAGCCCGGCGGCATAGCCCCACACATGCTTCAGCGCATCGGCCTCGGCGATGTTGGCACCGCCGGTGCCGATGGCGACAACCAGCTCCATCTCATGGTGCAGGTCCTTGCTCATCGGCGGGTAGCGCATGTCGTGCCCGTCCAGCAGCAGCGCATCGGCCGGCTTGCAGAAGAAGAACGGCAGCTCCCGGTCGGGGTCGGAGCCCATCTCGCGCGCATGCGCGGCATAGTTGCGCCCCACGCAGAACACCCGGCGCACCGGAAACGCCCCGCCGCCGGCCACCGGCACGGCGGTGACGGCGGGCGGCGCAATCACATAGGCAGATGTCGCGGCATCCTGGGGCATGGCATGGGGGTCCCGACTGGCGAAAGGGTCCGCCCCTATACCGAATGCACGCCAAACCGCCTATCCCCGGCCCGGATCGGCTACACTCCCCCCAACCAGGGAAGGGGCCCCCCGATGCTCGCCGCGCCGATCCGCTTCGCCTTGCCCGTGCTGTTCCTGCTGCTGTCGCACCTCGCGGCGCTCGCGCAGCCCGTCACCCACGCCCGGCTGGACCGCTCGGTCGACCGCTACGTGGTGGCGCGCGACCTCACCTATGTGGAGACCAGCACCCAGACCAGCACGCTGCTCACCGCCCGCGGCCTGCGCACCGGCGAACGCGCCGCCCGCAGCTTCTACCCCGACAAGCAAAGCCTGGAGGTGGTGGAGGCCTGGGTGGACCAGCCCGACGGCACCCGCCTGCACGTGCCGCCCACCTCCATCTTCACCCGCCCCTCCCAGGCCAGCCAGAACGCCCCCGGCTTCACCGGCAGCCTCACCACCACCGTCCTCTTCCCCCAGCTGCGCGAGGGCAGCCGCACCCACATCACCTGGCGCCGCACCCAGAAGGTGCCGCCGCTGATGGGCTTCAACGTCAGCAACCAGGCCCTGATCGAATGGGCCACCACGGAAGATACCACCGAGATCGAGCTGCCCGCCGACCTCCCCTTCGCCTGGCGCACCCGCGACGGCCTGCTCGGCGGCCGCTTCCAGGTGGAGGACACCACCGAGGCCGGCAACCGCCGCATCCGCGCCACCATCCGCGACCTCCCGCCGCGCGAGGCCGAGCGCAACAGCGTCTCCAGCAGCGACTTCCAGCCCCTCTTCCTCGGCACCACCCAGCCGAACCTCGAAGCCCTCGGCGCCCTCTACCACCGCCAATCCGCCGACCGCACCGCCCCCACGCCCGAGATCGAGGCGCTCGCCGCCCGCATCGTCGGGGAGAAAACGGGGCGCGATGCCGCGCGCGCCATCTACGAATGGATCACCACCAACATCCGCTACGTCGCCGTCTACCTGGATCCGGATGACGGCTGGGTTCCCCATCCCGCCGCCCAGGTGCTGCGCAACGGCTACGGCGACTGCAAGGACCACGTGGCGCTGATGCAGGCCCTGCTCGCCGCCCGCGGCATCAGCAGCCACGCCGCCATCATCGACTGGGGCAGCCGCACCACCGACCTGCCGCTGCCCATGCCCGGCCAGTTCAACCACGCCATCATCTGGCTGCCGGACTGGGACCACTACGCCAACCCCACCGACCACTACGCCGGGTTCGACGCGCTGGACCGCCGCCTCTCCGGCAAGACCGTGGTGCTCGCCACCCCCGAGGGCCGCGTCGCCCGCACGCCCGCCTCCCGGCCCGACCAGAACCGCTACCACCTCGAAACCCGCCTCGCGATCGATGCCGACGGCACCATCGACGCCACCGCCCGCATCCACCTCACCCCCAACACCGAAATCGGCCTGCGCGGCGCCATCGCCGGGGCGGCCAGCCTGCGCGAGCTGGCCGAGCGTATCCTCTCCGGCACCGCCGAGGGCGGCGTCGGCACGCTGGAGTCCGGCAACCCGCGCGACCTCTCCCGCCCGCTCAACCTCTCCGCCGCCTGGCAGGCCCGCCGCGCCGTCACCTTCCAGCAGGACACCGCCTACCTGCGCATCCCCGCCGGCATCGACATCAACCCGCCCACCCGCCTGCGCGGCAAGCTCGCCCCCGCCGGCACGCGCGAAACCCCGATGCTGGCCGATGTCGGCGAGCATATCTGGGAAACCACCATCACCCTGGGCCCGGGCCTCGCCGCCGCCCGCCTGCCGGAGGATGTCGCGGTGCAGACCAGCGCCGGCACCTACACCGCCACCTATCGCCGCCAGGGCAGCACGCTGGCCATCCGCCGCCACCTCGTCGTGGCGCAGGACGTGATCCAGCCGCAGGACTACCAGGCGCTCGAAACCCTGCTCGCCGCCCCCCTGGCCGATGCCCGCGCCGCCCTGGTCCTGCGCCGCGGCGACGGGGAGTAGCCGGGTATCAGTTGGTCCGCGCGCGCGCCGGCGCGATCTCCACCTTCAGCACCACGTCCGGCGTGCGCTTGCGCGTGTGCAAATTGCCCGCCGACAGCGTCTTGCCGTCATCGGCCAGGTCCAGCCGCCGCAGCGTGGCCGAGGGCGCCAGCGTGAAGCGCAGCGTCTGCGCGATCTCGGCATCGCTCGCCCCACGCATGAACACGGGCCCGCGCCGCCCCTTCTCGAACTCCACCACCGCGCCCACCTCCACCGCCCGCGCCTGCAACGCCACATAGACGCCGCGGCCGACGAACTGGAAATCGGCCATGAACGGCAACGACCGCTCGCCCACCGGCAGCGCCATCAACAGCTGGCAGCCGGTCTCCGGGCAATCGATCTCGCGCGGCTCGCCCACCGCCTGGCCGGTGTCCGAAACCTGCGTCACCTTCACCCGCCGCAGGCGGGAGGCCTGCTGCAGCGCGCGCGGCGACACCAGCGGAATCGCCCCCAGCTGGGTTTGCAGCGACAACGGCGGGGTCGGCGAGGCAGGTGCCGCCGGCTGCGCCATCGCGCCCCCGGCCGCCAGCACCGCGGCCAGCGCCAGAAAAGATCTACCGATCATCCCAACAGGATACCACGCCGCCCCCCCGCGCCGCCATGCGCGGTCGCGTGA
>CANHCJ010000387.1 GCA_947458025.1 Rhodospirillales bacterium
GCGAGGCGGCGTGGCAGCCGCAGGGGCCCGGCTTCTACCGGCTGACGGTGCTGGATGCCGAGGGCAGCGTGGCGCGCGCCACCGTTCGGGTACGGCCCTGAAATGCGAACGGCCCGCCCCGGGGGGGCGGGCCGCGTGGCAGGCGTGGCGGGCTGTTCAGACCACCTTGGCCTTGGCGAGGTCGTAGGTGACGGAGGCGCCGCCGGCGCCCTTGCCGGCCCTGTCCATCTGGGTGGCCTTGAACTCGACCTTGGTGAAGTTGAGCGAGAGCGATTCCGTCGGACGGTCGCCGCCGCTGCTGATCGAGTAGCCGCTGATCATCACGTCGGTCAGCTTGTAGGCCATGTAGGTTTCGAGCTTGCCCTTGTCGGTCTTGCAGAAGTCGATCTGCACGGCCTTGCCCTCGCCATGCAGCGCCTCGTCGAGCAGCTTGGTGGTGGCGGCGTCCTGCATCTTGCTGACGGTGATCTCGCTGATGCTGGGCGCGCTCGATTCGCGGTCGGCGCTGGCGCCGGTGGGCGAGGAGATGCCGCGGCCCACGCCCCACTGGAACGAGTTCAGCTCAATCCACTTCTCGTGGCCCTCCGCGGTGACGTCGCCGTCGACCCCGTCGTATTTCATGTAGATCGGCATTGCTGTTCTCCTGTTGCTGCCGCCGGTTGTCGCTGCCGCGGAATCCCGCCGGGGTGCCTAGCCCAGCGTGTAGGTGAACGATCCCGCAGGATCGATGCCGACGGCGATGCGGGTGATTGCCTCGCCGGCGGCCAGCCGCCCCAGAACCTCGGCAGAAAGCTCCGGCAGCAGTGTGCGCGAGAGTATATTCTCGACGTTGCGCGCGCCCGATGAACTTTCCGTGCAGCGGCGTGCAATTGTTTCAACAAGTTCGTGATCGTACTCGAAGGCGGCCTTGTAGGCCTCGCGCACGCGCCGCGCGATGCGGGCGAGCTGGAGCACCACGATCTGGCGGATGATCTCCTCCGACAGCGGGAAGTAGGGCACCAGGTTCACGCGGCCGAGGAAGGCGGGCTTGAAGTGCTTCATCAGCTCCGGCATCAGCGCCTCGCGCAGGCCGGCGGCGTCGGGCGCCGTCTCGGGGTCGGCGAACAGCTTGGCGATGAGGTCGGTGCCGGCGTTGGAGGTCATGATGATGACCGTGTTCTTGAAGTCGATGTCCCGGCCTTCGCCGTCCTTCATGTTGCCCTTGTCGAACACCTGGAAGAACACGTCCTGCACGCCGGGATGGGCCTTCTCCATCTCATCGAGCAGCACCACGGAGTAGGGGCGGCGGCGCACCGCCTCCGTCAGGATGCCGCCCTCGCCGTAGCCCACGTAGCCCGGCGGCGAGCCCATCAGGAGCGAGACCTTATGCTCCTCCTTGAACTCGGTCATGTTGATGGTGGTGATGTTCTGCTCGCCGCCATAGAGCAGGTCGGCGAGCGTGAGTGCGGTTTCGGTCTTGCCGACGCCGGAGGTGCCGACCATCAGGAACACGCCGATCGGCTTGCGCGGGTCGGTCAGCTTGGCGCGGCTGGTGCGGATGGCCTGGGCGACGGCTTCCAGCGCGTGCGGCTGGCCGACGATGCGCTTTTCCATCGCCTGCTGTAGGTTCAGCACGGTGTTGATCTCGTCGGACTGCATGCGCCCGGCGGGGATGCCGGTCCAGCTTTCGACGATCTCGGCCACGGCCTGGGCATCGACCACCGGGAAGACCAGCGGCTGCTCGCCCTGCAGGGCGGAGAGTTTCGTGGTGGCGTCGGCCAGTTTCGAGCGCAGCGCGTCCTTGTCCTGGCCGTCGTCGGGGTTCTCGATATGGGCGCGGGTTTCGGCGATCTCGGTGGCGAGCGCCTTTTCCTGCTCCCAGCGGGCTTCCAGCGCGATGCGGTCCTCATCGAGCCGGGCGCGTTCCTCGGCCAGTTCGGCGCGGCGGGCGGCGTGGTCGGCGCCGGCGGCGGCTTCGCGTTCCAGGATGCCCAGCTCGGTGTCGATCAGGGCGATGCGGCGGATGCGGTCTTCCAGCATCGCGGGCATGGCGGCCTGGCTCATGGCCACGCGGGCGCAGGCGGTGTCGATCAGCGAGACGGCCTTGTCGGGCAGCTGGCGGCTGGGGATGAAGCGGGCGGAGAGCTTCACGGCCGCCTCCACCGCCTCGTCCAGGATGCGGATGCCGTGGTGCTTCTCCAGCGTGGCGACGATGCCGCGGACCATGGCGATGGCGATCGGCTCGCTGGGCTCGGCGACCTGCACGACCTGGAAGCGGCGGGTGAGGGCCGCGTCCTTCTCGAAGTATTTCTTGTATTCGGCCCAGGTGGTGGCGGCGATGGTGCGCAGCTCGCCGCGGGCGAGCGCGGGCTTGAGCAGGTTGGCGGCATCGCCCTGGCCGGCCTGGCCGCCGGCGCCGATCAGCTGGTGTGCCTCGTCGATGAACAGGATGATCGGCTTGGGGCTGGCCTTGGTTTCCTCGATGACGTTCTTGAGGCGGTTCTCGAACTCGCCCTTCACGCCCGCGCCGGCCTGCAGCAGGCCGAGATCGAGGGTGCGGATCACCACGTCCTTCAGCGCCGGCGGCACGTCGCCCTCGGCGATGCGCAGGGCGAAGCCTTCCACCACGGCGGTTTTGCCCACGCCGGCCTCGCCGGTGAGGATCGGGTTATTCTGGCGCCGGCGGGTGAGGATGTCGATCACCTGGCGGATCTCGGTGTCGCGGCCGAGGATCGGGTCGATCTTGCCGGCGCGGGCCTTGGCGGTGAGATCGATGGTGAACTGGTCGAGCGCGCCGGAGCCGCCGGGCCGCGGCGTGCCATCGGTGCCCTCGCCGCCGGTGGCGGGCGCGCCTTCGATGGAGGTGGTGGCGGTGGCGGCCTCGGCGCTGTCCTTGGTGATGGCGAGCAGGTCGCGCTTGAGGGCATCGGCGTTGATCTTGCCGAACTGGCTGGAGGCATCGCGGGTGCGGCGGGCGAGCGACTCGTCGGCGAGCAGGGCCCAGAGCAGATGGCCGGAGCGCACGCGGGTGAGGCCGTGCTCCACGGAGGCGAGCGCCCAGGCTTCCTTGATCGCCATGGGCAGGTCGGGCGAGAGGGCAGGGGCGCGGGAATTGCCGGTTTTCAGCTTGTCGAGCGCGCGGTTGAGGTCGGTGGCGAAGCGGCCCGGCTCGGCATCGTAATGGCGCAGGATGGCGGCGATGTCGCCGTCGGGCGCGTCGGCCAGCTTCAGCAGCCAGTGCTCGATTTCCACCGAATAGTGGCTGCGCGACAGGGTGAGGCCGGCGGCGGCTTCCAGCGCGCGGCGGCAGGGATCGTTGAGGCGGCCGATAAGGGCCTTGAGGTCGATGGCGGCCATGTTTCCCCCTCTCCTGGCCCGGGGGAAGCCTTCCTCGGGCAGGGCATGCGCGGACGATAGGTGGCGGGGGCGGGGCGAGTCCAGCGACGGCGCCGTTGCGTCGGCAAATAGTTTGTGCCGATAAATCGCCGGCAATGCGGGCACCGGGTGCCTGCCAAGGGAGGCGCCGATGGCCGAGTGGCCCGAGGGGATCGACATGGCGGCGCTGCTTGCCCCGATTGCCGAGGATGCGCCCGCTGGCAGCGACTTGCGCGAGGATTTCTCGGCGCAGTCGACATACTATCGCCTGCGAGACGCCCGGGCCGAGGCGCGGGCCGCCGAGCGCCAGGCCGATGCCGACCCCACCGCCGAGACCGGTCTGCCGCCGCAATGGCGTCAGGTGCGCGACCTGGCGCTGCAGGCGCTGGCCGGCAAGACCAAGGACCTCGAGATCGCCGCCTGGCTCACCGAGGCGCTGGTGCGCAGCGAGGGGCCGCGCGGGCTGGCCGCCGGGGCGCACCTGATCGCGGGACTGGCGGAAGCGTTCTGGGACCAGAACCTGTATCCGCTGCCCGACGAGGACGGCATCGCCACCCGGCTGGCGCCGGTGACGGGGCTGAACGGCGAGGGCGGGGACGGCACGCTGGCGCAGCCGCTGCGCAAGCTGGCGCTGTTCACCCGGCCGGACGGATCGCCGATGGCGTTCTGGCAGTACCGCCAGTCGGAACAGCTGGCGACGCTGGACAGTGCGCGCGCGGCGCAGCGGATCGCGGCGGGCACGCTGCCGCTGGATGCGGTGGAGAAGGAGGCGCGGGCGGCCGGGCAGGGGCATTTCGCCGCGCTGCGCCGCGACCTCGCTGCCGCGCGCGACGCCTGGGTGGCGATGGGCGACATGCTGGACGGCA
>CANHCJ010000388.1 GCA_947458025.1 Rhodospirillales bacterium
GCCAGCCGCGCCCTGCAGCGCCTCGTGCCCAGCAACGCGCCGGATGCCCCCAACCCGGCCCAGGCCGCGCTCACCGCCCTCGAAGCCGCCGAAACCGCCCTGGCCGAAGCCGAATCCCTGCTCTCCCGCCTCGCCCAGGATGTCGAAGCCGACCCCCGTCGCCTCGAAGCCACCGAGGAACGCCTCTTCGCCCTGCGCGCCGCCGCCCGCAAGCACTCCGTCGCCGTCGCCGAGCTGCCCGGCTTCCTCGCTTCCCTGCAATCCCGCCTCGGCGCACTGGAAACCGGCGCCGAGGAAGTCGCCGGCCTCGAACGCGCCGTCGCCGAGGCCCGCGCCCGCTACGTCGCCGCCTGCGCCGGCCTCACCCAGGCCCGCCAGGCCGCCGCCGCGAAACTGGAAAAATCCATCGCCCGCGAGCTCCCGCCGCTGAAGCTGGAACGCGCCCGCTTTGTCGCCGAAATCGCCCCCCTGCCCGAATCCGGCTGGGGCATCTCAGGGGCGGACGCCGTGCGCTTCCTCATCTCCACCAACCCCGGCCAGCCGCCGGGCCCCCTGGCCCGCGTCGCCTCCGGCGGCGAGCTCTCCCGCCTCATGCTCGCCCTCAAGGTCGTCCTCGCCGGCGGCTCCACCATCCCCTCCCTGGTGTTCGACGAGGTGGACAGCGGCATCGGCGGCGCCACCGCCGCGGCCGTCGGCGAACGCCTCGCCCGCGTGGCCGAGGGCGTGCAGGTCCTCCTCGTCACCCACTCCCCCCAGGTCGCCGCCCGCGGCGCCGCCCACCTGCGCGTCCTCAAGCAGGTCGCCCGCGGCCGCGCCGAAACCCGCGTGGAACTGCTCTCGCTGGAAGAACGCCGCGAGGAGATCGCCCGCATGCTTGCCGGCGAGAAGGTGACCGACCAGGCCAGGGCGGCGGCGGACAGCCTGCTCGCGAGCAAGTAAGAAAGCGGTTCTTTTTTGAAAAAAAGAACCAAAAAACTTTTTCCCGCTGGCACGCGCGCCTGTCGCCCGGCACGCGTGCCAGCGGGTAAAGTCTTTTTGCTTCTTTTTCTTCAGAAAAAGAAGAGTCTTACTTTCGTCCAGGAACCCGCATGAGCGACCTCACCCCCACCGAAGCCGCCGCCGAGCTGGAACGCCTCGCCGCCGAGATCGCCCGCCACGACCGCGCCTACCACGAGCACGACGCGCCGGAGATCACCGACGCCGAATACGACGCCCTGCGCGCCCGCAACAACGCCCTCGAGGCAAGCTTCCCCGACCTCGTCCGCCCAGACAGCCCCAACCGCCGCGTCGGCGCCACCGCCGCCTCCGGCTTCGCCAAGGCCGCCCACGGCGCGCCCATGCTCTCGCTCGACAACGCCTTCAACGCGGAGGACTTCTCCGGCTTCATCGACCGCGCCCGCCGCTTCCTCGGCCTGCCCGTCGAAGCCCCCCTCGCCCTGGTCGGCGAACCCAAGATCGACGGCCTCTCCGTCTCCCTCACCTACGAGAACGGCCAGCTCACCCGCGCCGCCACCCGCGGCGACGGCATGGTCGGCGAGGACGTCACCGCCAACATCCGCACCCTGAACTCCGTCCCGCACACCCTCGCCGGCCCCGCCCCCGCCCATATCGAGATCCGCGGCGAGGTCTTCATGACCAAGGCCGACTTCCTGGCGCTCAACACCGCGCAGGAGGAAGCCGGGGACAAGATCTTCGCCAACCCGCGCAACGCCGCCGCCGGCTCCCTGCGCCAGCTCGATGCCACCATCACCGCCGGCCGCCCGCTCTCGATGTTCGCCTACGCCATGGGCCAGGCCAGCGCCCGCCCCGCCGCCACCCATTCCGCCTGGCTGGAACAGCTGCGCGCCTGGGGCTTCGCCGTGAACCCGCTCTCCCGCCTGCTCGCCACGCCGGAGGAAGCGCCCGCATTCCACGCCGACATCGCCGCCGCCCGCGCCACCCTGCCCTACGACATCGACGGCGTGGTGTACAAGATCGACGACCTCGCCCTGCAATCCCGCCTCGGCTTCGTCGGCCGCGCCCCGCGCTGGGCGGTCGCCTGGAAATTCCCCGCCGAACAGGCCACCACCGTGGTGGAAGACATCGCCGTCCAGGTCGGCCGCACCGGCGCGCTCACCCCGCTCGCCCATCTCCGCCCGGTCAATGTCGGCGGTGTCCTCGTCGCCCGCGCCACCCTGCACAACGAGGACGAGATCGCCCGCCTCGGCGTGCGCGTGGGCGACACCGTGGTCATCCAGCGCGCCGGCGACGTCATCCCCCAGGTCGTCCAGGTGGTCGAAACCGCCCCGCGCGGCCCTGCCGCATGGCAGCCCCTCACCCACTGCCCCGTCTGCCAATCGCTCGCCATCCGCGCCCCCGGCGAGGTCGTGCGCCGCTGCACCGGCGGCCTCACCTGCCGCGCCCAGGTGGAGGAACGCCTGATCCACTTCGCCTCCCGCGGCGCCTTCGACATCGAGGGCCTGGGCGAAAAGACCGTTCGCGAATTCCACGCCGATGGCCTCATCGCCAGCCCCGCCGACATCTTCCGCCTCCCCGCGCGCGAGGCCGAAATCGCCACCCGCGAAGGCTGGGGCGCGCTCTCCGCCCGCAACCTCACGGCCGCCATCGAGGCGCGCCGCACCATCGCGCTCGCCCGCCTCATCTTCAGCCTCGGCATCCGCCGCATCGGCGAGCAGAACGCCCGCCTGCTCGCCCGCCACTACGGCACCTACGAGAACTGGGCCACCCAGATGGAACAGGCCGTCATCATCGGCAGCGAGGCCCGCTCCGACCTCGGCAGCATCACCGGCATCGGCGGCGCCATCGCCGACGAGCTCACCGCCTTCTTCGCCGAGCAGCACAACCGCGAAACCCTGGCCGAACTGCGGGCCGAGCTCCGCACCATCGAGCCCGCCACCGCCCCCGCCGCCGCGAACGGCGCGCTCGCCGGCAAGATCGTCGTCTTCACCGGCACCCTCACCACCATGACCCGCCCGGAGGCCAAGGCCCTGGCCGAATCCCTCGGCGCCCGCGTCACCGACAGCGTGTCGAAAAAAACCGATCTCGTCGTCCTCGGCGCCGATGCCGGCTCGAAGGCGAAAAAGGCCGCCGAACTCGGCGTGCGCACGGTCTCGGAGCAGGAATGGCGCGACATGGCCGGCGCATGATCCCGGTGTCGGATTGCTGAGCCGGTGTAACCTCTCTGGAACGCCATTGATCCTATTTTAACGCGGTGGAAGACAGAATCCGCCGATCCGCTTCCACGCGCCAAGCGCTCCGTGCCGTCGCCGCGCGCTCCCGGGCCGCGGCTGGCCACGAAGGATGGTGCTATTCTGCAATGACGATGGCATGATGGCGGAGCCATGCCAACCTGAACGGACCACTCCCCCCATGGCCCCGCCCAGACCCGTCCTGCTCCGCCCCACCAGCCGCAAGCCCGCCCAGCAGATCCGCGTGCTGATGGTGGAGGATGTCCGCACGGTCGCCATCGCCGTCCAGGCCGTCCTGCTCCAGGCCGGCATGGAGGTGGAGCTCGCCGAAACCGGCGCCGAGGCCTGGGACCGCAAGGAGGAGTTCCGCCCCGACATCGCGCTGATCGACCTCGGCCTGCCCGATGTCGAAGGCTTCGAGCTGGTCGAGCGATTCGCCGCCGCCGGCGATTGCGGCATCATCCTGCTCACCGCCAACGACGAGGAATCCGCCCGCGTCATGGCGCTGGAAACCGGCGCCGACGACTACATGGTCAAGCCCGCCCCGGCCCGCGAGCTCGTCGCCCGCATCCGCGCCCTGCACCGCCGCATGAACCGGCCCCAGTCCGACCGCATGCTGCGCATCTACATCGACCCCGCCCAGCGCTGCCTCATCGGCGCCACCGGCGAACGCACCGCCCTCACCGAAGCCGAGATGTCCGCGCTCGACACCCTGCTCGATGCCGGCGGCGTCTCCGTCTCGCGCGAATGGCTCAGCCGCATCGCGCTGAAGCGCCCGCTCCACGCCGATGACCGCGCCGTGGACCAGCTGGTGATGAAGCTCCGCCGCAAGCTCGCCAGCCAGGGCGCGTCCGACCGCGTGATCCTCTCCGCCCGCCGCCAGGGCTACATGATCGCCGACCCCAGCCTGTTCCGCGCCATCCCCCGCCCCACCCCGGCCAACAGCAACGGACCCCACCTCAACGGCACCGAAAGCGTGGGGGCGGAGTAGGAAGCAAGGCCAGGGACCTGAGGTCCCTGGACCCACTCGAC
>CANHCJ010000389.1 GCA_947458025.1 Rhodospirillales bacterium
CGGCCCCAGCAGCCAGGCGCGCGGCTGCGCCAGCAGCACCAGGAACAGCGCGCCGCCCAGCGCCATCGCCTGCGTGGCCAGCGTGGCGCCATGCAGCACGATGGTCAGGTAGCTGAAGAGATCGACCAGAAGCTCCACGTCAGCCGCCTACCACGGTGAACGGCACATCGCCGCGGGTGATGTGCCCGTCCAGCGCCAGCACCTGCCAGCGCACCGTCGCCCGCCCGCGCGCCAGCACCGCGCGCGTCGACAGCATGTCGTCCGGCCCCGGCAGCAGCGCCAGCACGGTCTGCTTCCTGTCAGCCCCGATCAGCGTGAGGCGCGAGCGCGCGCGGTCGATGCGGGAATTGAAGCGGAAGGTCAGCACACGCTCGCCCGCCGGCACCTCCGCCTCGTGCCGCGGGTCGCTTTCCACCAGGATCGCATGCGCCCGCGCCGGGCTGGGCAGGGCGGCAAGACCGAGCAGGCCGAGCCAGCGGCGGCGGGGCAAGCGGATCACGGCGCGCGGTGTCCTCGCTGAATTCGTCCGCGGTCTACCCAAGCCGCCGCGCCCTGTCCAATCGCCGCCCCCTCCCGGGCCGCCCCACGCTGGACCGGCGCGCGCGAACCGTGTTCATTGGCCGCCCACCGCACCAGGACCCCCATGGCCCCGGACGCCCGCCCGCCCGTGCCCACCCGCGCCGCCTTCCGCTGGTTCCACCGCATCGGCACGCGCTGGATGGACAACGACGTGTACGGCCACGTGAACAACGTGGTCTATTATTCCTGGATCGACACGGCGGTGAACCGCTTCCTGATCGACCATGGCTGCCTGGTGATCGGCCAGAGCCCCGTCGTCGGCATCGTCGCCGACACCGGCTGCCGCTTCCTCGCCCAGATCGCCTACCCCGACGACGTCACCGTGGGCCTGGCCACCACGAAGCTCGGCCGCTCCTCGGTGCGCTACGGCATCGGCATCTTCCGCAACGAGGATGACAGCGCCTCCGCCCACGCCCATTTCGTCCATGTCTATGTCGACCGCGCCACGATGCGGCCGGTGCCGATCCCGGATGCGATCCGGGCGGAGCTGCAAAAAATCGCCAACCTGGAGGAGACCTGACCCATGGATCTCGGAATTCGCGGCCGCAAGGCCATCGTCTGCGCCGCCAGCAAGGGCCTCGGCCGCGCCTGCGCCATCTCCCTGGCGCGCGAGGGCGTCGACCTCGTCATCACCGCCCGCGGCGCCGAGGCGCTGGAGGCCACGGCGGCCGAGATCCGCGCCAAGTACCAGGTGAACGTCACCACCGTGGTGGGCGACATCAGCACAGAACAGGGCCGCGCCGACGCGCTGGGCGCCTGCCCCAACCCCGACATCCTGGTGAACAACGCCGGCGGCCCGCCCCCCGGCGACTTCCGCAACTGGGAGCGCGACGACTGGATCAAGGCGATCGACGCCAACATGCTGACGCCGATCTTCCTCATCAAGGCGGTGGTGGACGGCATGATCGACCGCAAGTTCGGCCGCATCGTGAACATCACCTCGGCCTCGGTGAAGTCGCCGATCCCGCATCTGGGCATGAGCAACGGCGCCCGCGCCGGCCTCACCGGCTTCGTCGCCGGCCTGGCGCGCCAGGTGTGCAAGCACAACGTGACGATCAACGGCCTGCTGCCCGGCCCCTTCAACACCGACCGCATCCGCGGCACCACCGCCGCGGTGGCCGCCAAGGCCGGCAAGACCTTTGAGGAAGCGATGGCCGATGTGGGCAAGAGCAACCCCACGGGGCGGATCGGCGACCCCGCCGAGTTCGGCGATGCCTGCGCCTTCCTGTGCAGCGCCAGCGCCGGGTTCATCGTGGGGCAGAACCTCGTGATGGATGGCGGGTCGTTCAACTCGTCCATGGGGTAAGGAAGCAAGCGGTTCTTTTTTGAAAAAAAGAACCAAAAAACTTTTGTCCGTTTGCGGCTCGCCCTGAGGCGGGCGCAAACGGGGGAAAGTCTTTTTTGCTTCTTTTTTCTTCAGAAAAAAGAAGATCCTTTCTTGGAGGCGCATATGGCCGACCTCGCCTTCCGCTCGGCTAAACATCTCGCCGCCCAGATCCGCAAGCGCAAGCTCGGCTGCGTGGAACTGCTGGACCACTACATCGCCCGCATCGAGCGCCTGGACCCCAGCCTCAACGCCGTGGTGGTCCGCGATTTCGAGGCCGCGCGCCGCCGCGCCAAGGCGCTCGACCGGATGAAGGCGCCGGTCGGCCCCCTGCATGGCGTGCCGATGACGGTGAAGGAAAGCTTCGACGTCGCCGGCCTGCCCACCACCTGGGGCGTGCCGGCGCTGCATCGCATCCCCACGCTGGATGCCCTGGCGGTGGAGCGGCTGCGCCATGCCGGCGCGGTGGTGCTGGGCAAGACCAACGTGCCGCCGATGCTGGAGGACTGGCAGGCGAGCAACCCGATCCATGGCACCACCAGTAACCCGTGGGACCTCGCGCGCTCCCCCGGGGGCTCCTCCGGCGGCTCGGCCGCGGCGCTGGCCGCGGGGCTTACGGGGTTGGAGTTGGGCAGCGACATCGGCGGCTCCATCCGCCAGCCCGCCCATGCCTGCGGCGTGTTCGGCCACAAGCCGAGCCATGCCCTGGTGCCGCTCTATGGCCACGCCCCGGTGGCCGACGGCCAGGGCCAGGTGGACATCGCCTGCATCGGCCCGATGGCCCGCAGCGCGGCCGACCTCGCCCTGGCGCTGGAGATCCTCGCCGGGCCCGACGCGCTGGACAGCATCACCGCCGCGCCGCTCCCGAAGGGCCCCAAATCCCCCAAGGGCCTGCGCGTTGCCATCTGGGCGGAGGACGAGGCCACCCGCACGGACCCGGAGATCACCCGCGCCGTGCTGGCCGCCGGCGCCGCCCTGGCCAAGGCGGGCGCCGTGGTGAGCACCACCGCCCGCCCCGCCATCGACCAGCGCCAGGCCTTCCGCACCTATCTCCGCCTGCTCGGCGCCGTCACGCTCAGCCGCCTCCCGCCAGAGGCGGAAGCGCGCATGGCCGCGCACGTCGCCGGCCTCAAGCCGGAGGACCAGGGCGCCGATGCCGAGTTGCTGCGCGCCTTCGGCATGTCGCATGGCGACTGGCTCACGCTGAACGACCAGCGCACCCGCATGCGCCGCCTGTGGGGCGCCTTCTTCCGCGAGTGGGACGTGCTGATCTGCCCCGCCTTCGCCGTGCCGGCCCAGAAGCACATGCCCGGCCTGGAGCCGTGGGAGAAGTTCGCCGAGATCGACGGCGTGCGCGAGCCCTGGGACGAGCTGCTGTTCTGGCCCGGCGTCATCGGCGCCATGTTGCTGCCCGCCACCGCCGCCCCGATCGGCCGCAGCGCGGCGGGCCTGCCGATCGGCTGCCAGATCGTCGGCCCGATGCACGCCGACCGCCGCACCATCGCGGTGGCCGGCATGCTGGAGGACCTGCTGGGCGGGTTCCGCGCGCCGAAGGGGTGGGAGTGACCGCATGCCGGGCCATTTGGATGACCTCGACCGCATGTTCCTCCGCCTGGCCTACGACCAGGCCCGCACCGGCTTCGACGAGGGCGGCTGCCCCATCGGCAGCGTGCTGGCCGAGGGCGACCGGCTGGTGGCGCAGGGCCGCAACCGGCGCGTCCAGAACGGCGACCCGATCGCCCATGGCGAAATGGATTGCCTGCGCACCGCCGGCCGGCAGAAGAGCTACCGCCGGATGACCCTCTACACCTCGCTGTCGCCCTGCATGATGTGCGCCGGCACCATCGTGCAGTTCGGCATTCCGCGCGTGGTGGTGGGCGAGGCCACGAATTTCGGCGGCAACGAGGAGTTCCTGCGCAGCCGCGGCGTGGAGGTGGTGGTGGCCGAGGACCCCGACTGCATCACACTGATGCGCCGCTTCATCGCCGAAAGGCCGGCGCTCTGGGCGGAGGACATCGCCGAGGACGCGCCGGGCGACGGCGTCGGCGCATGAGCCCCCCGCTGAATGCCTTCTGCCTGATGCCGCGCGACAACGCGCCGCACATGGGTTTCATGACCGGGGTCCTCGGCCTGCGCCCCAAGCGGTCGGAGGAGAGCTTCGTGGCCTTCGACACTGCCGGCGTGGTGGTGTGCCTGTGGGAATCCGGCCATGTCTGCCGCCACCTGGGCTGGCGGGAGAACACCGTCGCCGATCCGGCCGCCACCGCGATGCTGACCCTGCGCCTGCCGGGCGCGGC
>CANHCJ010000390.1 GCA_947458025.1 Rhodospirillales bacterium
GGGGGACTCCGCCATGCGTCGCCGCTTCGTGTTGCTGCTTGCCTTTGCCGCCGTGGTTGGCGTGCGGGGTGATGGTGCTGCGCAGGCCCGGGCGGGGGTGGTGAATGCCGAGGACGGGGTGGGGATCGGGGGGTTCGACCCGGTGGCCTACTTCACCGAGACGCGGGCGGTGGCGGGGCGGGCGGAGGTGAGCGCGGTGCATGCGGGGGTGACGTATCGCTTCGCCTCGGAGGCGAACCGGGCGGCGTTCCTGGCCGATCCGGCGAAGTATCTGCCGCAATATGGCGGGTACTGCGCCTATGGGATGGCGCGGGGCTACAAGGCGGTGATCGACCCGGCGGCGTTCACGGTGGCCGGGGGGAAGCTTTACCTCAACTACAACCGGTCGATCGCGGGGCTGTGGCAGGGCAACCGGGCGCGGGAGATCGCGCGGGCGGATGCGCATTGGCCGACGGTGATGCACAGCCCGGACGTGGCGCGGTAGGCGCGGGCGCGGCATAGTCGCGCGCCCGGGGGAGATGCCGCGTGTCCAAGCCGAACAACGTGCTGTTCATCATGTGCGACCAGCTGCGCTGGGATTACCTGTCGTGCAACGGGCATCCGACGCTGCAGACGCCGAACATCGATGCGCTGGCGGCGCGCGGGGTGAACTTCACGCGGGCCTATGTGCAGAGCCCCGTGTGCGGGCCGAGCCGGATGAGCTTCTATACCGGGCGCTACATGCGCAGCCATGGCAGCAACTGGAACCGCTATCCGCTGCGGGTGGGTGAGCCGGCGCTGGGGGATGCGCTGCGGCCGCTGGGGGTGCGCAGCGTGCTGGTGGGCAAGACGCACATGGCCGCCGATGCGGAGGGGATGAAGCGGCTGGGGGTGGACCCGGATTCGCGGCTGGGCGTGCTGGCGAGCGAGTGCGGGTTCGAGCCCTATGAGCGCGATGACGGGCTGCATCCGGGCCCGTCGCGGCCGCGGCCGGCCTATGACGAGTATCTGCGCAAGCTGGGGTTCGAGAGCGAGAACCCGTGGGAGGAATGGGCGAATTCCGGCGGCGACCCGGACGCGCTGCTGAACGGCTGGCTGCTGGCGCATGCGGACAAGCCGGCGCGGATTCCGGAGGAGCATTCCGAGACGCCGTACATGACGCGGCGGGCGATGGAGTTCATCGCCGGGGCGGACGGGCCGTGGTGCCTGCATCTTTCGTACATCAAGCCGCACTGGCCCTATATCGTGCCGGCGCCGTACCACGACATGTACGGGCACAACGACCTGGTGCCGGTGGTGCGCAGCGAGGCGGAGCGCGACGGGGCGCATCCGGTGTTCGCGGCGTTCCAGCAGTTCCGGGTGAGCCGCAATTTTTCCCGGGATGAGGTTCGGGCGCGGGTGCTGCCGGCCTATATGGGCCTGATCAAGCAGATCGACGACCAGATCGGCGTGCTGATGCGCTTCCTGGAGGAACGCGGGGAGCTGGAGACGACGACGATCGTGTTCACCTCCGACCACGGCGACTATCTCGGCGACCACTGGCTGGGGGAGAAGGACCTGTTCCATGAGTGCTCGGTGCGGGTGCCGATGATCGTGGCGGACCCCTCGCCCGCCGCGGATGCGACGCGGGGCACGACGTGCGATGCGCTGGTGGAGGCGATCGACCTCGCGCCCACCTTCGTGGAGGCGTTCGGGGGCAAGGTGGCGCGCAACGTGATGGAGGGGCGCTCCCTGCTGCCGCTGCTGCGCGGGGAAAAGCCGGCGTGGCGCGGGCATGTGTTCAGCGAATACGACTACGCGATGCAGGATGCGCGCGAGACGCTGGGGCGCGGGGTGGATGAGTGCCGGCTGTTCATGGTGTTCGACGGGCGGTGGAAATACGTCCATGCCGTGGGGTTCCGGCCGATGCTCTACGACCTGGAGAGCGATCCGCAGGAGTTCCATGACCTCGGCGCCGATCCGCGCTTCGAGGCGGAGCGGGCGCGGTTGAAGGCGGCGCTGCTGGACTGGGCGCTGCGCGACCACAACCGGATCACCATGCCGGATGCGCGGATCGCGGGATACAGCCGGGCCGCGCAGCTGAAGGCCGGCATCCTGATCGGCTACTGGGACGAGGACGAGGTGGCCGAGGCCAGGCGGGAGGCCGGGCTGGGGTAGGCCCGGCCCGGGCGGCTACATGCCGCCCTTCTTGTGGATCGGGTCGATCCAGAGCACTTCCTCCGGCTTCTCCACCGGCTGGACGCCCGCGATATTCACCACCACGGCCTCGTTGTCGCTGCGGACGAGGACGCATTCGAGGGTTTCCTCGTCCGACGCGTTGATCTCCTGGTGCGGGACATAGGGCGGGACGAAGATGAAGTCGCCGGGGCCGGCCTCGGCGACGTATTCCAGGTTCTCGCCCCAGCGCATGCGGGCCTTGCCATTCAGCACGTAGATGACGCTTTCCAGCTCGCCGTGGTGGTGCACGCCGGTCTTGGCGCCGGCGTGGATGTGCACGGTGCCGGCCCAGATCTTCTGCGCGCCGACTCGGGCGAGGTTGATGGCCGCGGCGCGGTTCATGCCCGGGGTCTGGGCGGTGTTGGTGTCGAGGCTGCTGGCGGGGATGACCTTCACGCCATGGGTCTTCCAGTCGACCGTGCCGGGGGCGGGGGCGCCATCGTGGTGGTGGTCGTGGGGAACGCCATCGTGTGGCATTGTGGATTTCCTATTTCACGCTTGCGGATGATTTAAACGCCAATTTCCCCACGTTCAAGGGCTATCACAAAAGGCACGCCGGCGTGTTTTTTCGCCACGGCCGCGCCATGGCGGGGCGATGGCCGCCCCATATGCGGGGGGCGCTGGAGAGGGAGCCGACGGGATGCCGCACCACACGCCGCTGATCGCCACGATCGTTGCCGGCATCGTGCTGTCCTTCGTGCTGGGCGCGCTGGCGCAGCGGCTGCGGCTGTCGCCGCTGGTGGGCTACCTGCTGGCCGGGATTGCCGTGGGGCCGTTCACGCCCGGGTTCGTGGCGGACCAGCACCTGGCGCTGGAGCTGGCCGAGATCGGCGTGGTGCTGCTGATGTTCGGCGTGGGGCTGCATTTCTCGCTGAAGGACCTGCTGTCGGTGCGCGCGATCGCGCTGCCGGGGGCGGTGGTGCAGATGGGGGTGGCGACCGCGCTGGGGCTCGGGCTGGGCCTGCTGATGGGCTGGACGGTGACGGCGGGGCTGATCTTCGGCCTGTCGCTGTCCGTGGCGAGCACGGTGGTGCTGCTGCGCGCGCTGCAGGAGCGGCGGCTGGTGCAGACCGACCGCGGGACGATCGCGGTGGGCTGGCTGATCGTGGAGGACCTGGCGATGGTGCTGGCCCTGGTGCTGATCCCGGCCCTGGCGCCGGCCGCGACCGGCACGCCGCTGCCGGCAATGGGGCCCCTGCCCGGCTGGCTCGGCGCGCTGGCGGTGACGCTGGGCAAGGTGGGCGCCTTCGTGGCGTTCATGCTGGTGATCGGGCGGCGGGTGATCCCGTGGGTGCTGCACTACGTGGCGCATACCGGCTCGCGCGAGCTGTTCCGGCTGGCGGTGCTGTCGATCGCGCTTGGCGTGGCGTTCGGGGCGGCGACGCTGTTCGGGGTTTCGTTCGCGCTGGGGGCGTTCTTTGCCGGGATGGTGCTGAGCGAATCGGAGCTGAGCCAGCGCGCGGCGAACGAGACGCTGCCGCTGCGCGATGCCTTCGCGGTGCTGTTCTTCGTCTCGGTAGGCATGCTGTTCAACCCGGCGGCGCTGGTGGAGAACCCGTGGCCGATGCTGGCGACGGTGGCGATCATCGTGGGCGGCAAGGCGGTGGCGGCGTTCGTGATCATGCGCGCCTTCCGCCACGCGGTGGGCTCGGCGCTGCTGATCGCGGCGAGCCTGGCGCAGATCGGCGAGTTCAGCTTCATCCTGGCGGGGCTGGGGGTTGGGCTGGGGCTGCTGCCGCCGGAGGGGCGGGACCTGGTGCTGGGCGGGGCGATCGTGTCGATCCTGCTGAACCCGCTGCTGTTCGTGCTGGCGACGCGGTATGGGCGCCCTGCCCCGGCGCCGGCCGCGCCCGCGCCGGAGCCGGAGCCGGAGGAGAACGACCTGGTGGCCACGGCGCTGACCGGCCACAGCGTGGTGGTGGGGCATGGCACGGTGGGCGCGCCGGTGGCCGCGGGGCTGCGCGCGGATGGCGCCGCGGTGCTGGTGGTGGAGCTGGATGCCA
>CANHCJ010000391.1 GCA_947458025.1 Rhodospirillales bacterium
CGTCGCCACCTGCGGCGAGGCGGGATCGAGGATGCGCGGTGCCGAGGGTGCGCCCGCCAGGCACCCGGTCAGCGGCGCATCGCGCGGGCATTCCGCCGGGGTGCCCAGCCGCCGGCCGCGGAAATGCCCGCCGAAGCGCACCGTCGGGCTGTCCGGCCCGCCGCGATACAGGGAGGGCGGATAGGTCGGGTTCACCGCGCCCAGCGGCACCTCGCTGAAGGTGATCCGCCCTGCCCCGGCCTTGAACTGGCGCTCCTCGATCCGTACCACCTCCTGCGCGCGCGCCATGCCCGCGGCCACCGCCAGGGGCAGCGCAAGGGCGATGGCCAGGAGCAGCTTCATGTCGATCACTCCACCGGCGGAAAAACGCCGCCAAGCCTATGCCCCGCCATCATGGCCGTGAAGCGGCAGCCCCCCTGCCCCGCCGATCACGCATTGGTGAACGGGATCAGCGCCCCGCCAGCTCCAGCACCGCCGCCACCACCGCCCCCGGCGCCTCGTGCGGCAGGAAATGCCCCACCCGGTCCAGCACCCGCCGCTCGTAGCCGGCGGTGAAGAACGCCCGGTGCGGATCCGGGAAGCGCGGCGCCCCCACCCCGTCGGCCGCGCCCTCCAGGTTGATCGCCGGCACCCCGATGCGCGGCCAGGCCGACAGCGCCGCCTCCACCCCCGCCAGCGCCGGATCGCCCGGCGCGGCCTGGTGCCGGTGGCGGTACGACTGGATCACCACGGCCACGAAATCCGGATTGTCCCAGGCCGCGGCCACGCGATCGAACAACGCCTCCGAAAACCGCCAGTTCGGCGACCACAGCCGCCACAGCAGCCGGCAAAGCTCGCGCCGGTTCGCCACCAGCCCGGCCTCGCCGCGCGCGGTGTGGAAATACCACTGGTACCAGTAGGCCAGCTCCTGCGCCGCCGTTCCCGGCTTCCCGGCGGAGGCGATGTTCTGGATGTTGTAGCCGCCGATCGAAACCAGCCCGCGCACCCGCTCCGGCCACAGCGCCGAAACCACGCAGGCCGCCCGCCCGCCCCAGTCGTACCCCGCCAGCACCGCAGGCCCGAGGCCCAGCGCCGCCAGGAAATCCCGCAAATCCGCCCCCAGCGCCGCCTGCTCGCCGGAGCGCGGCGTGGCGGCCTCCAGGAACCGCGTCGGCCCATAGCCGCGCAGCCACGGCACCAACACGCGCAAGCCGCGCGCCGCCAGCGCCGGCGCCACCTCGGCATAGGCGTGCACGTCGTCCGGGAAGCCGTGCAGCAGCACCACGGGGGGGCCGCCTGGCGGGCCGTGCTCGAGATAACCGATCTCCAGCACGGGCGTGCGGACTGTCTTCAGCAAGGAAGAATCTTCTTTTTTCTGAAGAAAAAAGAAGCAAAAAAGACTTTCCACCTTGGCGCCGGGGATAGTCCCCCGCGCAAAGGGGCAAAAGTTTTTTGGTTCTTTTTTTCAAAAAAGAACATGCTTCCTTGCTTCACCCCGCCGCCGCCGCCTGCTGCCGCAGCGCATCGATCAGCGCCTGCACGTTGTTGCCGTTGCGGCTCAGGAAGGAGGCATAGTCGCTGCGCTGCGTCAGCCGCAGGCTGGTGCCTTCGGCGATCACGTCGATCACCATCGGCGGGCCTTCGGCGTCCACCACCCACTCCACCCGGTTCGGCGCGTTGCCCGGCCGGTTCACCACGGTGGAGACCGAGATGTCCCCCTCGCGCCGCGTCGCGCGGCCCATCGTGTAGGTGACGCCCTGGTACTCGCCCACCTTGTCGCTCACGCTGCGGATCAGCCAGCGGCGGAACAGCTGGGTGTAGTCCGCCTGCTGCTGCGGCGTGGCGGTGCGCCAGAACCGGCCCAGGCAGAACCGCGCCACCGCATCCAGGTTCACCCGCGTCTCCACCACGCGGGCCAGCGCCGCGCGCTTGGCCGCCTGCGGCTGGTTGCCGTTGGCGATGGCCAGCAGCTCACGCAGCATCGCATCCACGAAGGCCGTGGCGCTGTCCGGATCGGCCGCGCGGGCCGGTCGTGCCAGCAGGCCAAGCCCGAGTGCCGCCGGGGCGGCGAGAAGCAGGCGGCGGGTGGTCGTGCTCATGGTCCCGTTGGTCCTCATGCCTGGCCCGGAGGTGGCATCGCCCGCCGGTCCGCGCAAGCCTTGCACCGGCGCGCGGCGGGGCTGCGGCGCCGCATTGGCCAGAACAAGGCGCCGCAAGGCAAGCCCGGCGCCGCCGGCCTCAGGGCCGGATGGAAGCCGGCCGCGGCGCCCGGGACACGCCGCGCTCGTCGGCGATCACCCCGTCGATGGTGGATTGCCGGTTCTGCCGGTAGAGGCTGCGCAGCGTGGCATAGGGATCCAGCGCCTGCGCCCGCATCCGGTCGAGGTCGCCGAGGAAGCGCGCGCGGGTGTCCACCGCGTTCGCCCCGGTGCGCGCATAGCCCAGCGCCTCCACCGTGCCGCCCTTGCCGATCCAGGCGAAGGGGTCCATCGCCATGTCCACCCCGCGCCCCAGCGCGTCGCGCGGGTTGGACGGGCCGAACACCGGCAGGAACAGGTAGGGCCCCTCGCCCGCACCCCATACCGCCAGCGTCATGCCGAAATCCGCATCGTGCCGCGGCCAGCCCATCCCGGTCGCCGGGTCCAGCAGCCCGCCCATCCCCAGGGTGGAGTTGATCACCAGCCGCATGAAGGTGTCGCCGGCGCGCTTGGGCTTGCCCTGCATCATGTCGTTCGCCAGCACCACCGGGCTTGCCAGGTTGTCCAGCACGTTGCGCACGCCCTGCTGCGCCGGCGGCGGCACCACGTTGCGGTAGGCCAGCGCCAGCGGCCGCAGAATCACCGCGTCCAGCCCGTCATTGACCTCGTAGATCACGCGGTTGGTGGGCTCCAGCGGATCGTTGGCGGCCTTGTAGTCCTCCACCGCATCGGGGTCGGCGGGATCGGGCGGCGTCGCGCAGCCGGCGAGCGCGCCCAGCAGCAGCAGCATGGCGGGAAGGCAGGTCCGCAGAGCCAAGCGCATCACAGTCCTCGCAGGAACACGCCGTGGTTCATACGCCCGCCCCCCGCCCCCCGCCAAGCGCCGAACCGCTGCGCACGCAATCTTGCGTTCGCCGCAAAAAGACATATAAATGTCTTTATGTCCTCCATCAGGAGCCCCGGATGAACGCCGCTCCCCCCTCCTCGCCGCTTGCCCGATGGCTCACCGGCCCGCGCTTCGCCGGCATGCCCGCCCAAAGCGAGGACCTGCCGCCGCCGCTGCTGTCCTTCGAGTTCTTCCCGCCCCGCACGGAGGCGCTGGAACAGCAGCTCTGGGCCTGCATCCGCCGGCTGGAGCCGCTGGCGCCGCACTTCGTCTCCGTCACCTACGGCGCCGGCGGCAGCACCCAGGCGCGCACCCATGCCACGGTGGCGCGCATCGTCAAGGAAACCACCCTCACGCCCGCCGCCCACCTGACCTGCGTCGGCGCCAGCCGCGGCGAGGTGGACGATGTCGCCCGGCAATACTGGGATGCCGGCATCCGCCACATCGTGGCCCTGCGCGGCGACGTGCCCGGCGGCGGCGCCTATGAGCCGCATCCCCAGGGCTATGCCTATGCCGCCGACCTCGTCGCCGGCCTCAAGAAGGTCGCCGATTTCGAGATCTCGGTGGCCGCCTATCCGGAGGTGCACCCCACCGCCACCAGCCCGCTGGCCGACCTCGACAACCTCAAGCGCAAGCTCGATGCCGGCGCCACAAGGGCGATCACCAACTACTTCTTCGACAACCCCACCTTCCTGCGCTTCCTCGACCTCGCGCTGGCTGCCGGCATCACCGCGCCGATCGTGCCGGGCATCATGCCGGTGTCGAACTACAGCCAGATCGTGAAGTTCTCCCAGGTCAGCGGCGTGCGCGTGCCCGCCTGGCTCGGCCGCTACTTCGAAGGCGTGGAGGAAGACATGGAAACCCGCCGCATGATCGCCGCCCACATCGCCGCCGAACAGGTGCGCACCCTGCAGGCCAACGGCATCGACGAATTCCACTTCTACACCCTGAACCGCCCCGACCTCACCTACGCCATCGCCCACATCCTCGGGGTGCGGCCGACCGGAAAGTAAGGCCAGGGGCTCTGCCCCTGGACCCCGCTGGGGCCTCAGGCCCCAGACCCCTCGACTTTTTCCGCCTTCGGCGGGGAGGGGCCGTCGAGGCGGTGGAGAGACCCGGGCGGCCCCTCCC
>CANHCJ010000392.1 GCA_947458025.1 Rhodospirillales bacterium
AGCGCGCCCGCGCGCAGGCTCTCCGCCGCCGGCATCGCCCGCCCCCACACCGTGTAGCCGCCCTCGCCATCCAGCATCTCGCCCTGGCGCAAATCGCGCTTGGCCACCGAAACCACGTCCGCCCGGAACTCGCGCGACTGCCCCGTCGCCTCCCCGCGCAACGCCGCCGACAGCACGGAGATGGAAAGCTCCAGCCCGATCAGGTGATACGGCTTGTACATCGCGGCATAGCGGCCGGAGGCATCGGTCTTCAGCCCGTACTGCGCGAAGCAGGCGGCGGCGTAGTCGGTCGGCGCCTCGAACACCACGTAAACGCCCCAGCGCAGGTCGCGGAACACCGGCCGCCCGTCCCGCTCCAGGCAGGAGACCACCTCGGCGATCCCGGCCTTCTCCAACTGCCCGCCGGCGGCGCGCGGCCGCAGCACATGCGGCAGGTCGTCCACCCCGCAGGGCGGAAACGCCAGGCCGGCACTGGGCACATCCAATCCGCACGCATTGGCGATCGCCGCCATCTCGATCGCGCTCTTGGTCCCGTCCAGGAAGGAATTGAACATCTGCGGGTTCATCCCCGCCGAAGCCGCCGCCGCCGGCGTCAGCCCGTAATGGCTCCAGACATCATCCGGCGTCACCTCGTGATAGGCCGGCAGGTATTTCGTGCCCTTCCCCGCCGCCACCACGCGAAAGCCGCTCGCCCGCGCCCAATCGACCATCTCCGCCACCAGCGCCGGCTGGTCGCCATAGGCCATGGAATAGACCACCCCCGCCGCCCGCGCCTCCGCCGCCAGCAGCGGCCCGGCCAGCACGTCGGCCTCCACGTTCACCATCACGATGTGCCTGCCGGCCGCGATCGCCGCGCGCGCATGGGCGATCCCGGCGGCGGGGCTGCCGGTGGCCTCCACCACCACCTCCACCGCGTCCATCCCGATCAGCGCCGCCCCGCTGTCCACGAAGCGCGTGGCCGCCACCCGCGCCTCGTCCCACCCCACGGCGCGCACCGCCGCCCGGGCCCGGTCGGGGTCGAGATCCGCGATCGCCGCAACTTCCAGGTTCGCGATTCCAGGCACCTGGGCCAGGAACATGGAGCCGAACTTGCCGGCGCCGATCAGGCCGACACGCACCGGGGTTTCGCGGGTGGCGAGCAGGGCGTGGAGGTTCACGGTCGAGTTTCCTTAAGCAAGAATCTTCTTTTTCTGAAGAAAAAGAAGCAAAAAGACTTTATCCGCTGGCTCGCGTGCCAGCGGGGAAAAGTTTTTTGGTTCTTTTTTTCAAAAAAGAACCGCTTTACGCCGCCTTGGCCTTATGCCCCCGCGCATAGGCCAGCAGCGCCCCATCCTCGCAAGGCTCGATCGGCGTGAAATCCCGATGCGCGATATACTCGGCCCGAGTCGGCGTGCGGATGTAGTTGGAGCACGCGTTCAGCGTCAGGTACACGATCTTGCGCGGATACGGCGTGATGTTCCCCGCCGAGCCGTGCACCAGGTTGCCGTGGAACATCAGCAGCCCGCCCGGCTGGCCCACCGGCGTCACGATCCCGCCCTCGGCCACCAGCTTGGTCACCGTCGCCTCGTCCAGCGTCCAGAGCGGGTAGCTCGTCGTGCTCTTGTCGTGCCCCGCCGCCAGCGTGCCGTGGGTATGGCTGCGCGGCACCAGCATCAGCGGGCCGTTGATGTGCATCACCTCGTCCAGGAACACCGCGATGTTCATCGCCCGCGGCTCCGGCATGCCGTCATCGCGCGCCCAGGTGCCGTAGTCCTGGTGCCACTGCCACACATCGCCGGTGAAGGCCGACTTCGCGTTGATCTTGAACTGGTGCATGTACAGCTTCTCGCCGAACACCTGCTCGATCGGCCGGATCATGCGCGGATGGCGCCCCAGCAGGCCGAACGCCTCGTTGTACTCGTGCGCCGCGAAGGCCGTGCGCGGCGCGCCGGATTTCTCGCGCCAGATCTCCGGCCGGTCCGCGGCGTAGATCCCCTCCGCCTCGTCGCGCAACACCGCGACCTCCTCCGCCGTGAACAGCTCCGGCAGGAACAGGTAGCCCTCGCGGTGGAACGCCTCGATCTGCTGCGCCGAAAGCTCCATCACGCCCTCCCTTGGTGCGTATCGATCTCTCCCCTACCCTTGCGGCCCCCGCCCGGCCGGGTCAAGCAGGAAGGAACGCGCCATGGCTGCACGAACCCTCGGCGTCGGCATCCTCGGCTGCGGCAACATCTCCGGCATCTACCTGCGCAACATCCCGCTTTTCGCCGGGCTGGAACTGCGCGCCTGCGCCAGCCGCAGCATGGCGAGCGCCCGGCGCGCCGCCGAGCCGCTGGGCCTTCCCGCCGTGACGGTGCCGGAGCTGCTGGCGCGCGAGGACATCGACATCGTCGTGAACCTCACGCCGCCCAACGACCACGCCGCCCTCACCCGGGCCGTGCTGGAAGCCGGCAAGCACGTCTATTCCGAAAAGCCGCTGACCGTCTCCGTGGCCGATGCCCGCGCCCTGCTTGCCCTGGCCGAAGCCCGGGGCCTCGCGCTGGGCTGCGCGCCCGATACCTTCCTGGGCGGCGGCCACCAGCTCTGCCGGCAGCTCATCGATTCCGGCCGCATCGGCCGCGTGCTCGGCGGCACCGCCATGGTGCTCTCGCACGGCATGGAGCACTGGCACCCGGACCCCGAGTTCTTCTTCAAGCCCGGCGGCGGGCCGGTGCTGGATCTCGGCCCGTACTACCTCACCGCGCTGGTGAACCTGCTCGGCCCCGTCGCCCGCATCCAGGCCCATGGCCAGGTCGGGAATGCCGAGCGCCTGGTCACCGCCCCCGGCCCGCGCCACGGCCAGCGGATCACGGTGGAAACCCTCACCCACGTCACCGCCCTGCTGCATTTCGCCGCGGGCGCGCAGATCACCCTCATGGCCAGCTGGGACATCTGGAAGAACGGCCACCCGCCCATCGAGCTGTACGGCACCGAGGGCTCGCTGCGCGTGCCGGACCCGAACTGGTTCGGCGGCACGCCCGAAATCAGCGAGCGCGACGGCCCTTGGCAGCCGTTGCCCAGCCACACCCTGCCCTTCGGCGCCCCCAACTACCGCGGCCCGCACTGGCCCGCCGAACGGCCGGACCAGGCCAACTACCGCGCCCTGGGCATCGCCGACCTCGCCGCCTCGCTGCGCGCCGGCACCCCGCACCGCAGCTCCGCCCACCTGGCGCTGCACGTGCTGGAGGTGATGGACGGCATCCTCGCCGCCTGCGCCAGCGGCACCGCCGTCACCCTGGCTCCCACGATCACCCGCCCCCCGCCGCTGGGCGCCGCCGAAGCCGCCGCCCTGCTTGCCTGACCGCGCCCAGCGCCGCACAGTCCCCCCGCCAACCAACCGGGAAACGCCCATGAAACTCGCCTTCTCCGCCGCCAGCCCCTATGTCCGCAAGGTCATGGCCGTGGCCATCGCCCGCGGCGTCGACAGCCGCATCGAAAAGGCCAAGATCGGCACCACCGACCCCGCGCTCCTGGCCATGAACCCGCTCTCCAAGGTGCCCTCCCTGGTCACCGACGACGGCATGGCGCTGTACGACAGCCCGGTGATCTGCGAATACGTCGACAGCCTCGGCACCGGCCCCGGCACCTTCCCGCCCGCCGGCCCGGCCCGCTGGAACGCCCTGCGCCTGGCCGCCCTCGGCGACGGCATCATGGACGCCAGCCAGCCCCGCCGCCGCGAGCTCACCCTGCCGCAGGACGAAGGCCGCACCACCTGGATCGAGCAGCAGAAGGGCAAGGTCGTCCGCTCGATCGACGCGCTGGAGGCCGAGGCCGACACGCTGGGCAACCTCGCCACCTACGGCGAGATCACCGTGGCCTGCGCGCTGGGGTACCTGGATTTCCGCTTCCCGCACGAGCCCTGGCGCCCCGGCCACCCCAAGCTGACGGCGTGGTATGAGCGGGTCGTGAAGCTGCCGCCGATGGCGCAGACGATGCCGGTGGGCTGAAGAAAGAATCTTCTTTTTTCTGAAGAAAAAAGAAGCAAAAAAGACTTTCCCCCTTTGTGCCCGGGATAGTCCCGGCGCAAAGGGGGGAAAAGTTTTGGGGCTGGCCTAGATAGCGAAGAAAGGCTATCTAGATCAGATGGTTACGTCACGTCGGCGGAGCCGCCTCCCGGTTGTTAGCCAGGAGGCTCTTGTTAGGCATTTTGTGGCTGGCACACCGGCTCG
>CANHCJ010000393.1 GCA_947458025.1 Rhodospirillales bacterium
CGGCGGCGGCGGGGCTGCGGGCGCCGGCGATCCTGCCGGTGCCGGCCTGGATGCTGATGGCGGCGAGCCCGCTGACGCGCCTGCCGGGGCTGCCGCGCATCCGCCCGGCGGAGATCCGGCGACTGCTGGAGGACAAGGCGTTTCCCGAGGCCGGGACGGCGGCGCTGCTGGGGCGCGCGCCGGTGGGGCTGGAGGAGGGGCTGGCGCGGACCTTCGGGGCGGGGGCAGGCTGATCCGGCAGGGGAGGAGAAGGCGAATGGTTGAGGATGCGACGCAGGGCGTGCGGGTGGTGGCGCCGGGGCAGACGCATGCCGGCAAGCAGGGCTTCACCTATGGCACCGGGGCCTCGCGCGCCACGGTGGGGGCGCGGGGGGTGAGCATGGTGGTGCTGCCGATGCCGCCGGGGGCGCGGGCCAAGGTGCACCTGCATGAGGGGATCGAGACGATCGCGCTGCTGCTGGAGGGGGAGTGCACGGTGCATTACGGCGACCGACTGGCGCAGCAGGTGACGGTGCGGGCGGGGGAGCAGGTGTACCTGCCCGGCGGCGTGCCGCATGCGCCTTCGAACGAGAGCGGGCTTCCGTGCCGGTGGGTGGTGGTGCATTCCTCTGGCGACGACCAGGACGGGATCGTGATGCTGCCGGAGCTGGATGCGGTGCTGGCGCAGAAGGTGGGGGCGGGCTGAGCGGGTTCTATTCCGCCGGGGTGGTCTCGCGCAGCGGGAAGAGCAGGGCGGTGGCGGCGACGATGGCCAGGGCGAGGCCGGAGCCGGCCATGGCGAGCATGAGGGAATGGCCCTGGGCGACGGCGCCCCAGAGCCAGCTGCCCAGGGTGAGGCCGCCGAAGGTGGCGGCGTAGTAGATCGAGATGGTGCGGCCGACGATCCAGCGCGGGCTGGACATCTGCACGCTGACGCTGAGGACGTTCCAGCCGGTGACCCAGCCGAAGCCGCCGGTGGCCAGCGCAATGCCGGCCACGACGAGCGAGGTGGTGAAGGCCAGCGCCAGGCAGCACAGCGCGGCGGCGACGCTGGCGAGGCAGAACATGGTGTGCGGGCGCAGGGCGCGGCGCAGGGCGGCGTTCAGCAGGCCGCCGGCGCAGGCACCGGCGCCGAAGCAGGCCATCATGATGCCGAAGGCCACCGCGTTGCCGGACAGCGTGTCGCGCACGATGAGCGGCAGCAGGGCGAGGATGGAGATGCCGCCGATGCTGTAGAACGTGCCCTGGACGGTGGCGGCCATGATGGCGGGGGAGCGGGCGGTGAAGCGCAGGCCGTCGATCATCGTATCGAGGATGCGCTTGCGCGGCGGGCCGGCGGAGCGGGTGGTCCAGTCGACGCGCATCAGCACGGCGATGGGGAAGGCGTAGCTGATGACGCTGAGGACGAGGGCGAAGAGCGGGCCGAAGGCGGCGACGATGATGCCGCCGAGTGCCGGGCCGATGCTGCGCACGGTGTTGAAGCCGAGCGAGTTGAGGGAGACGGCGGCGGGGATCTGCTCGCGCTCCACGATGTCGCCGACCGAGGCCTGCCAGGCGGGGTCGATGAGGGAGGCGCCGACGCCTGCGAGGCAGATGAGGGCGAGGATGGTCCAGGGGCCGGCGAGGCCGAGGAAGAGGAGGAGGGCGAGGGCGGCGTAGCTGATGGTGAAGATGATGCGGCCGGCGAGGATGACGCGGCGGCGGCTGTAGCTGTCGGCGAGCGCGCCGGCGGGGATGGAGAGGAGGAAGGCGGGCAGGGTGGTGGCGGCCTGGACCAGGGCGACCATGAGATCGGACGGCGAGATGGTGGCCATGAGCCAGGCAATGGCGACGGTTTGGATGAGCCAGCCGAGGCTGGCCACCTGGATCGAGAGCCAGACGGCGCGGAAGGTGCGGTTGCGCAGGGGGGCGAGCGCGGAGGGTGGGGCCTCTGGGTGGGTCACGCCGGGGGCTCGATTCGGGGGGGCGCCATCGGCGGGAGACTAGCGCGGGCGGGAGCGTCGTTCGCGCGGAGAGTTTGCAGGGCTGGAAGCCGGGGATGGCCGCCGGCGCGGGAGGGCGGGTTGACGCGCCGGAGGGTGCTTGCCAGGGTCGCGACAAACCTTACCGGCGTGAAATGCGATGTCGACCACAACGATCCAGCCCTTTCTCAGCAAGACGCGCACCTTGTTGCCGGGCATCGCGCTGTGTGCGGCCGTGACGCTGGCGGCCGCGGCGCTGGCCTGGGTCGAGGTGCGGATTCTGGGCCGGGCCTGGGTGGAGACGCTGGTGATCGCGATCCTGCTAGGGACCGCGATCCGCAGCCTGTGGACCCCGCCGGCCGCATACCAGAGCGGGATTGCCTATGCCGGCAAGCAGATGCTGGAGTTCGCGGTGGTGCTGCTCGGCGCGTCGGTGAGTGCGGTGACGATCGTGGCGGCGGGGCCGGTGCTGATGGCCTGCGTGGTGCTGGTGGTGGTCGGCGCGCTGACGGCGAGCTTCCTGATCGGGCGGGCGCTGGGGCTGCCGGCGCGGATGGCGACGCTGATCGCGAGCGGCAATGCGATCTGCGGCAATTCGGCGATCGCGGCGGTGGCGCCGGTGATCGGCGCCTCGCAGGCGGACGTGGCGGCTTCGATCGCCTTCACCGCCGTGCTGGGCGTGGCGACGGTGTTGCTGCTGCCGCTGCTCGGCGACCTGCTGGGCATGACGCTGTCGCAGTACGGCACGCTGGCGGGGATGACGGTGTATGCCGTGCCGCAGGTGCTGGCGGCGACGGTGCCGGTGGGGCCGGAAGCCGTGGAGATGGGCACGCTGGTGAAGCTGGTGCGCGTGCTGATGCTGGGGCCGGTGTGCGTTGTTCTGGCGATCATCGTGCACCGGATTGGCATGCGGGCGGGGGGCACGGCGAAGCTGGGCTTCGGCAAGATGGTGCCGTGGTTCATCATCGGCTTCCTCGGCATGCTGGCGATCCGGTCGCTGGGGCTGATCCCGGAGGTGCTGCTGGACCCGGTGAAGCTGCTGGCCGGGGCGCTGACGACGATCGCCATGGCCGCGCTGGGGCTGGGGGTGGATCTGCGCACGGTGGCCCGCGCCGGCGGGCGGGTGACGGCCGCGGTGACCTGTTCTCTGCTGATGCTGGGCGTGATCAGCGTTCTGCTGATCCGCCTGCTGAACGTGGCGTAGGGGAAGGGCGGGGGCCTATTTCGCCTCTGCCCGCAGCTCGGCGAAGGTTTCGCTGGCGACGATGAGGGCCTCGCGGACGAAGGGCAGGCCGACATAGACGGAGAGGTGGAGGATGGCCTCGGTGAGCTCCTCCTCCGTCCAGCCGTGGTTGCGGGCCATGCGCAGGTGGACCTTGAGCTCCGGGTAGCGGCCTGTGGCGGTATCGGACGTGACGCAGATCAGGGCGCGGGTCTTGAGATCGAGGCCCGGGCGGGTCCAGACGGCGCCGAAGGCGATGTCGGTGGCGAGCTCGCGGAACTTCACCATGATCGGGTCGGCGTAGAGCGTGGCGTTGAGCTGCTGGGCGAAGCCTTCGCCCATCAGCTTCGTGCGCATTTCGGTGCCTTTGGCGCGGAGGGATTCGTCGGTCATTACGCTACTCCCAGGGCTGTTGTTGGTTTTTGCGGCCGGCTGCGGACGAGGAGCAGCGCGGCGATGGCGATGTTCACGAGGTTCCAGGCGAAGCCGTTGAGGAAGGCGGCGCGGTAGGAGCCGGTGAGGTCGAAGATGGCGCCGGACATCCAGCCGCCGAGGGCCATGCCGAGGATGGTCATCATCAGCACGATGCCGACGCGGGTGCCGGCTTCGCGGGCGGGGAAGTATTCGCGCACGATGATGGCGTAGCTGGGGATGATGCCGCCCTGGAACAGGCCGAACAGGGCGGAGACGACGTAGAGGGAGGTGAGGCCGTCCACCGCGAAATACATCATCAGCGCCACGGCCTGCAGGACCGAGCCGATCATGAGGGTGGGGACGCCGCCGATGCGGTCGGCGATCCAGCCGGTGGCCAGGCGCGAGACGATGCCGAAGCCGAACATGAGGGTGAGCATCTCCGCACCGCGGGCGGGGCCGTAGCCGAGGTCGGCGCAGTAGGCGACGATGTGGACCTGGGGCATGGACATGGCGACGCAGCAGAGGACGCCGGCGGCGCAGAGCAGGACCATGAGCGTGTTGGGCGGAATGCCGCGCAGGGTGGCGGCCTGGGGGGCGCCGGGGGCGGC
>CANHCJ010000394.1 GCA_947458025.1 Rhodospirillales bacterium
CGCCCCTCGGCGGGGCCGGCCACCAGCAGTTCCGGCTCGTCGGCCAGCACGGCATCGGCGCGCGCGGGGGCGGCGGCGAGGGCGGCGGCGAGGGCCAGGAGCGTACGGCGGGGCATCGGGGCATCAGGCATCGCGGCATCCTCCTGCAGGCATCGCCCGCGCGGGGCGATGGCCAGGGACGGAAGTCCTGGGCGCGGATGCGGGCCAGGGACCAGCCTTGCCCTACCTACAGGCAAGGAGCGGCCGCGGGCAAACGGGGCGTGGGGTCAGGAATCGTACGACACCAGGGATTCGAACGGCACGTCGAGCTTGCTGCGGCCGCCGAGGAAGGTGAGCTCGATGAGGGCGGAGGCGCCGGGGACCTCGGCGCCGATGCCGCGCAGGAGGCGGATGCCGGCCGCCAGCGTGCCGCCGGTGGCCAGCAGGTCGTCTACCACCACCACGCGCTGGCCCTTGTGGACGGCGTCTTCCTGGATCTCGATGCGGTCGCTGCCGTATTCCAGGCCGTAGTCGAGGCCGATGACCTTGCCGGGCAGCTTGCCGCGCTTGCGCAGCATGACGAAGCCGCAGCCGAGCTTGAGCGCCAGGGGGGCGGCCATGAGGAAGCCGCGCGATTCGATGCCGGCCACCAGATCGGGCTGCCAGGCGCGGCAGACGCGGGCGAGGCGGCCCATGGCGACCTGCCAGGCATCGGCATCCCGCAGCAGGGTGGAGATGTCGTAGAACAGGATGCCCGGCTTCGGGAAATCGGGGATGCCGCGGATGTGCTCCTTGAGGTCCATGCGCGGTGCTCTCCTGTCGGGCGGGGCGATGACGGGCGTGTATACGCCACGGTTGCGCCGGGGCAAATTCGCGGCCACATCGCGTGCATGTCGCGCATTCCGATTGCCGTGCTGGTCTTCCTGGCCGGGTTCACCGCCTATATCGCCGCCGCGGTGGTGCTGGCCGACCATGTGCTGAAGCTGCACTGGACGGTGCAGGCGGTGTATTTCCTGGTGGCCGGGACGGTGTGGGCCTGGCCGACGCGGGCGCTGATGGTGTGGGCGGCGCGGAAGGGGTAGGAAGCAAGCGTGTTCTTTTTTGAAAAAAAGAACCAAAAAACTTTTCCGACTTTGGTGCCTGGTTCGACAGGAGGAACGGGTGCAAAAGGTGGAAAGTCTTTTTGCTTCTTTTTCTTCAGAAAAAGAAGAATCCTTGCTTACTCTGGCTGCGCCTCCTCGATCAGCTGGCCGATGCGCAGGGCCACGCCCATCGGAACCACCGTGTTCACCGTGATGCGCGCCATGCCGTTGGCCATGCCGGTGATTTCCACCGTGGGCGGCGGCTCCCACTGGAACAGGCCGGGGGCCTGGGGTGCGAGTTCCTCCGGCTTCATCTTCAGCGCCTCGGCGATGCGGCGCAGGCTGCGGGCGGTGGGGTAGCTGGCGCCGCGGCAATAGGTGGAGATCAGCTCGCGCGGGAGGCCGGCGGCGCGGGCGAGGTCGGACTGGTTCCAGTCGCGCGCGTGCAGCGCCAGGCGCAGCTTGCGCGCCAGGTCCTCGCGGTCCTGCAATTCCGGCTTCTTGCGCACGGGTTCCGCCGCCTCCGCCCCTGATCCCGGTGGGTGACGGGGCGCCAGGGTGGCGCAGGTGCGCCGGAAGTCAAGCGGGGGGGAATGGTCGGAGTGAGAGGATTCGAACCTCCGGCCCCTGCGTCCCGAACACAGTGCTCTACCAGGCTGAGCTACACTCCGGCCGAGGCGCGCATATAGACCCCTCCCGCGGCGGCGGCAAGCCGGGCCGGCGCAGGAAAGATCGGCGGGCTAGAGGCGGTCGGCATCGGCCTGGGGCTGCGCCGGCAGGGTGGCCAGGCGGGCCAGGACCGCCTCCACTCCCTCGTGGATCTCGAACAGGTGGCGGGCGTCGGGGCGGGCGAAGCCGTGGGCGATCGCGGCCTCGATGGCGGCGACCAGCGGGGCGGCGGAGCCCATCACGTCGCACAGCAGGATCGGCTTGCGGTGCAGGCCGAGCTGGCGCCAGGTGATGATCTCCACCGTCTCGTCCAGCGTGCCGAGGCCGCCGGGGAGGGTGACGAAGGCGTCGGCGCGTTCGAACATCACTGTTTTGCGGGCGTGCATGCTGTCGGTGACGATCATGTCGCGGACGCCGGCATGGGCGACCTCACGGCGCTGGAGGAATTCGGGGATGACGCCCACCACCTCCCCGCCCGCGGCCAGGGCGGCATCGGCCACCACGCCCATGAGGCCGAGCTGCCCGCCGCCATAGACCAGGCGCCAGCCGGCGCGGGCGATGCCGGTTCCCAGCGCCTGCGCGGCGGCGCGGAAGGCGGGCGAATGGCCCAGGCTGGCGCCGCAGAAGACGGCGACGGAGGTGATGTTCGGCATGGCGTTCTCCTGCGCGGGGCATAGCCGGGATCGCGCCGTGCGGGTAGCGCGGACGTGAAGCGTCCGTTGCTGTCAACTCACATGCATGCGCGTGCCAAAGATTTCATTTGCCGGAGAGCGTGACGAAATGCTTCCGTTCTGCGTCGCGCCTGCTCGCGGCCACCACCGAGGGGAAGAACTCAAAACGATGAAACGTATGATCCTGACGGCCGCGCTGCTGGCCGGAGTTGCATCCGGCACGGCATGGGCGCAGAGCGCCGCCGACGCCATCAACCAGCGCCAGGCCGGGTTCAAGGCCATCGCCGCGGCCACCGGCGACATCAAGCGGGTGATGGACGCCAGCGGCGACCTGACCACCGTGGCCGCCAAGGCGGAGGAGGTCAGCGCCTTCGGCAAGCGGATCCCGGCGCTGTTCCCGACGGGCAGCGGCACCGAGAGCGGGCAGCGCACCCGCGCGCTGGCGGCGATCTGGCAGAACAAGTCGGATTTCGACGCCAATGCCGGCATCATGGTTCGCGAGGCGGACCGGCTGGCCGCGGCGCTGAAGGCCAACGACCGCACCGCCACCGCCGCCGCCTTCGGGGCCATGACCGCCCAGTGCGGCGTGTGCCACCGCCCCTACCGCGCGCCGCAATAGGCGCCGGACCGGCCGGCCGGGTGCCCCGCCTGGGGTGCCCGGCCGTTCGCGGGATCAGACCTTCGTCATCAGCAGCCAGACCGCCAGCGCCGCGCCGGCCAGGATCGCCAGCGCCAGGTACGGGCTGCGCATGCGCGGCTGCGGCGTGGCGGCGGGCAGGCGCTTCTTGCCGGTGATCATCGGCCGCACCAGGTCGTGCCGCTTCAGGATGGCGTAGCTGAAGATCGCCACCAGGTGCAGCGCCACCATCACCTGGATGCCGGTGAAGATCAGCCGGTGCTGCTTCTTGGCCCAGGCGCCCCATTCGGAGCCGACCAGGTGGTTCAGCGGCGCCTCGATGAAGCTTTCCTCGTCGGCAATGATCAGCCCGGTGCCGACCTGGGCGAACAGCACCAGCAGCATCACCAGCACCATCCAGCCGCCGGCGGCGTTGTGGCCCACCTGGGTGTCCGGTTCCTTCTTCGTCATGTGCATCAGGTGCGTGACGGCGTGGAACGGGTTGCCGAGGAAGTGGCTGAAGCGCGAGGTCTCGCTGCCGACGAAGCCCCAGACCACGCGGAACAGCAGCAGCACGAGCAGCGCCTGGCCGGCGAGCATGTGGATGCGCAGGTTGTTCAGCACCTCGATGCTGAGCCAGCTGGTCAGCAACGCCACCACCAGCGCCCAGTGGAACAGCCGCACCGGCCCATCCCACACGCGCATCGGCAGCAGCATGCCCGGCTTCGGCGGCAGGCCGCGCGGGGGGGTGGCTTGGGTGGGGCGGGTCGCCATGGGGATCTCCGGCGCGCAAAGGGGGTCGGGCGGGGTCGGGAACGATTAAGGTGGCGCGGGTTGCGGCTGTAAAGGCCGAACTGCCTGCGCATGCGGGGGTGGGCCTTGTTTCCGTGGCGGAAATGTTGCCGCGAGATTGCAGCCCCCGGCGCCTCTGCTAGATATGATGGCGTGAGATGGGCCCAACGGCGCTGCGCGAGGTGCCGCCGGCCCTGGCGGGTCTGATTCCCGGGCCGCTGACGTCGGAGGCGCGCGACCATGGCGACACCCCAGCCGGAGACTTCGGCGCCGCCACGCGGAACTGCGCTGCGCGGGGTGGTGCTTGGCGTGGCCGGGCTGGCCGTGCTGGGGGTGGGGCTGTGGCTGGCGCTGCGCGAG
>CANHCJ010000395.1 GCA_947458025.1 Rhodospirillales bacterium
CATGCCGCGCCCCACGCCAGGGCGGCCACGCGCGCCGCCCCGGGCTGGGCCTGGCACTGCAGCCACCGCGCCGTGTCGCCCAGCCCTTGCTGCCAGTCGATCCGCGGCCGCCAGCCCAGCACGCGGCGGATGCGCGCGATGTCCAGCACGTTCACCGGCACATCGACCGCGCGCGCCGCGCGGTGCACCACCCCGGCGCCGGCGGTGCCGAGCAGCGCATCGATCGCGGCCACCACCTCCAGCACCGAGCGGCCAATGCCGGAGCCGACGTTCAGCACCCGCTCCGGCCCCGCGTAGCCGGCGGCGAGGATCGCGGCGTCCACCAGGTCGTCCACGTGGAAGAAGTCGCGCACCACGCGCCCGTCGCCCCAGATCTCCACCGGGCGGCCGGCCAGGCGCTGGGCCAGCAGCGTGGCCACCAGCCCCTGGCCGCGGCCGGGGCGCTGGAACGGGCCGAACGGGTTGGCCACGCGCAGCACCACGCCGCGCACCCCGTGGCGATGCGCGAGCAGGCCCAGATGCTTTTCCACCAGCAGCAGGTGGATGCCGTAGGCCGAGATCGGGTCGGTCGGGTGGTCTTCGGGGATCGGCAGCTGGCGCGGCAGGCCATACACCGTGCCGCCGGAGGAGATGAACACCACCTGGCGCACGCCGGCCTCCCGGCACAGGGCCAGCAGCGTGATGGAGGCGGCGGCGTTGTGCCGCAGGTCTGCCACCGGGTCGGCCTCCACCGTGGCGGGGAAGCCGCCGCCGAGCAGGTGGAACACCACGCCCACGCCCTGCAGCGCGGCGGTGAGCGCCGGGCGGTCTTCCAGTTCCCCCAGCGTCATGCGCGTGCCGGCCAGCGCCAGCGGGAACGCCACGCTGCGCCCGAAGCCGCGCACCGAGGCGCCGGCCTGCAGCAGGCCGCGGCAGAGATTGGCGCCGATGAACCCGCCCGCCCCCAGCACCAGGCAGGTGGCGCCCGAAAGCGCGCCGTGCGGCCGGCTCGCACTCATGCCGCGTCCTCCAGGAAGGATTCCATGCCGTCGGCCATGCGCCGGAAGGTGAAGCGCCGGCCTGCCTCGCTGCCCTGCCGGGCAACGCGCGCGCGCAGCGCCGGCTCCCGCGCCAGGCGCGAAACCGCGCGCGCGAGGTCGGCCGGGTCGCCCTTGCGGAACAGCAGGCCGCTCTCGCCGTCGGCCACGATTTCCGGGTTGCCGCCGACACGGGAGGCGACGGTGGGGATGCCGCAGGCCAGCGCGTGGATCAGCGTGAGCGAGAAGGGCTCGTAGAGCGACGGGAACAGGTAGATGTCATGCGCGGCGAACAGCGAAGGCAGCGCCGCCTCCGGCACCGCCTTGTGCTGCGCGATATCCGCCGCGCGGCCGCTGGCGGCGACCGCCGCGCGGAAGCGGTGCAGATAGGCCTCGTCCTGCGCATCCCCCACCACCGTCAGCACCACGCGCGCCACGCCGAGCGCCGCGGGATCGAGCCGGCCCAGCGCCTCCACCGCGGTGTGCGCGCCCTTGAGGTCCACCAGCCGGCCGGCGAACAGCAGGCGCAGCTCGCCGGGGCGCACCAGGGCGGTGCGATCGGCCGGGGTGCCCGCAGCGGGCAGGCTCACGCCGTTGTGCACCACTTTTTCGCGCACGAAACGGATGCCGCCGGCGGCGTGGAGGTCGCGCATGAAGCGCGAGCCGAAGATCGCCTCCAGCCCACGCGGCGCCGGCCTGCGGCCCAACGCGCGGCCCAGCAGCGCGCGCCAGCCCGCCGGCTGTGGCGGCGGCGCGCACTCGCCGGGGCCATGCACCATGGTCTGGAAGAACCCTGCCACGAACTGCGGGTTGCGCATCACCAGCAGCCAGTTGTCGGTCAGCATGACCACGGTGCGATGCGGCCCCGCCTGCAGCGCATCCAGCAGCGAGGGGTCCAGGAAGAACAGGTTCCAGGCGAACACCACATCCGGCCGCACCGCCTCCAGCGCGCGGTTCAGCGCGGCCAGGTTGCGCGCGGCCAGCGCCGCCGACTCCTCGGCGCTGCCCTGGTAGGGCGCGTAGATGTCCGCCCCGGTGCGCAGCTCCCACTCGCGCCGCACGGCGAGGCCGGGGAGGTCGGGCGCCGTGCCGCCGTAGTTGCTGGTCAGCACCGTGCCCGCATGGCCGCGCGCGGCCAGCTCCATGCTCATCGCATGGCACAGCCGCTCGTAGCCGCCGACCACATGGGGCGGAAACAGGTTGCTGAGCACCAGGATGCGCATCACGCCCATCCCGCCAGCAGGGTGCGGAACCGCGGCTCGGCCAGGAACGGCGCCTGGTCCAGCCGGCCCGGTTGCGCGCCCGCGGCGGCGTGGTGCCGCAGGAAGGCCATGCACAGATGCACCGCGCGCGACAGCCCATGCCGCAGCAGCACCGCCTCCAGCGCCGCCGCCTCCTGCCAGTCCGGCTCCGCCGCGCCCGGGCGATCCCACAGCAGCGTGAGGTACCCGGCGGTCGCCGCCGCCCAGTCCGCGCGCACGCCGCGATGGTCCTCGGCGATGGTGTTGCGCGCATGCACGCGGTAGCGCAGCAGCGGCTCCTCCAGCAGCGCGATGCGGTGCCCCAGCGCCAGCACCCGCAGCGCGAAGTCGAGGTCGTGCGCGTAGCGCAGCTCCGCGAACCCGCCGACCCCGTCCGGCAGCGCGCGGCGGAACAGGAAGTTCGACGTTGTCATCAGGAAATTGCCGTTCACCAGCGCGGTTGCCAGGCCGTGCCCAGCGCGGAACGCCAACGCCGCCTCGTGCCAGGCATTCGCCGCCGCCACGCCGCTGTCATCCATGAAGGCGATGCCAGAGGCGGCGATCGCGGCGCCCGGATCGGCCTCCAGCGCCAGCACGAGCGCATCCAGCCGCCCGGGCAGCCAGGCGTCGTCGGAATTGAGGATGGCGACGAACTCCGCGCCGCTTGCCCGCACGCCGGCATTGATCGTGGCCGCCGCGCCCTGGTTCGGCTGGCTGCGGAAGCGGATGCGCGCATCGCCCCGCGCCAGCCGCTCCATCACGCGGGCCGAGCCGTCGGTGGAGCCGTCGTCGATCACCACCAGCTCGTGCAGCACCTCGCCCTGCGCCAGCGCGCTGGCGATCGCCGCCTCGATGTACTCGGCATGGTTGTAGAGCGGCACAACGGCGCTCACGCGCCCCACCCCGGCGCGCAGCCTGGCATTGCGCCTGCGGAACAGCGCGCCGAACATCACAGCCCCCGCGCGGCCAGGCGGCGCGCCAGCCCCGGCGGCACCTGCGTGCGCATCGGCGCCGGCGCCGCGCGCACCGGCAGCAGCACCGGGCCGGTGAGCGAGACCGCATGCGCGGCCACGAAGCGCTCCAGCTCCTGCGGGGTGCGGGCGGGCAGGATCGTTGCCGTATCGGCATACAGGGCTGGCTGCGCCACCTTGAGCCACAGATGACCGCTGCGCTCGCAGGCCAGGAAGAACAGCCGCTCGATCGCGTGCGCCGGCGTGCTGTCCTGCTGCCCGGCCTCCTCGGGGAAGTCCTCGAAGCGCAGGCCGAGATCCAGCAGCGGCCGCAGGGCCGCCGGCCGCGCCCAGAACATCGAGCCGGAGGGAAAATCGAGCGCCCGCGTGGGATCGAGCGCCAGCCCCATGCGCGCGGCCAGCGCCTGGGCGGCGGCGAAGTTGCCGTTCCAGCCGATCCAGCGCCGCACCGCCTCGTAGTGCTGCGGCGCCACCATCCCCAGGCGTGGCACGCGCGCGAAGGCATCGAGGATGCTGGCCACCACTGTGCGCGAGCCCATCAGGCCCTCGAACAGGAAGCCGCGCCACGGCGCCAGGAACGGCGCGTGTTCCGATTTCTTGGAGTGCAGGTGCAGCACCAGGTCGTGCCCGTCATGCGCGTCGGCGAAGCCCACCAGCTTGGGCGCGATGTCCCGCCCGCGGTTCGGCACCACGCGCACCTCCAGCGGCCCGGTCCAGCCGGCCAGGGTGGCGCGGATCGCGCGCTCCTTCTCCGCGGTGTCGGTGGAGAGGAACAGGCCGGCGCCATCGGGCAGGTTGGGCAGGTAGTGGCGCAGCTCGGCGGCCACCTCGGGGTGGAACAGGTGGCAGATCACCGCGATGCGCGGCGCCGGCGCGGAGAGCGGCGGGAAGTCGAACGGCACCGCCAGGCTGAAGTCGCACGCCTCCG
>CANHCJ010000396.1 GCA_947458025.1 Rhodospirillales bacterium
CGGGGCGGGGCGCGCCGCCAGGTCCAGGCTGCGGCCGGCGCGCACCAGATGGTCCAGCCGGTCCGCCACCACCGTGCCGCGCTCGTTCAGGAACACCAGGTCGTCCTTCAGCCGGTTGGCCGCCTCCACCTGCCGGGCGATCTGCCGCCCGGCCCCATCCGCCGCCTGCTTCAGCCGGTCGATGCCCTGCTCCGCCGCCTGCGTGGAGGCGTTGAAGCCGGCCACCAGCTCCTCCAGCGCCGCGCGGTCGCGCTTCAGCACGCCCAGCGCGCGCTCCAGCCGTACCGCGTGGAACATGGTGGCCAGCAGAAGGCCGATCAGCGCGATTTCCAGAAGCCATTCCATGCCTGCCATCCCGCTCCCATCCTGGGCGCGCACTGATGAAGGATTCCTTGAGAGCGGGCCGTTGCACGCTCATCGTTCGGCAACCGGCGCGCGCGGCACCTCGCGCTCGATGCGCACCGCGAGCTTGCTCTTGCGCCGGCCCACCTGGCCCTCGAACAGCGTCACCGTGCCGCAGCGCAGCTGCACGGTCCCGCCCGGGGAGGTATTCAGCACGATCCGGCTGCCGGGCTTGAGGTCGATCACGTCCGACAGGCGCATCACCTGCTCGTCCAGCACCACCTCAAGGTCGATGTCGGTATGCCACAGCTCCTCGGCCAGGTGGGTTTCCCAGATCGAGTCGCGGCCGAACTTCTCGCCCATGAACTGCTGCAGCAGCAGCTCGCGCACCGGCTCCAGCGTGGCATAGGGCAGCAGCAGCTCCACCCGCCCGCCGCGGTCCTCCATGTCCACCCGCAGCCGCGCGAGCACGGCGGCGTTGGAAAGGCGGGAGATGGTGGCGAAGCGCGGGTTCACCTCCAGCCGCTCGAAGCGGAAGGTCACGGGGCAGAGCGGGTCGAAGCTCTGCGACAGGTCGGCCAGCACCACCTGGATCAGCCGCTCCACCAGGGTGCGCTCGATGGTGGTGTAGGGCCGGCCCTCGATGCGCATCGCCGCCGTGCCGCGCCGGCCGCCCAGCAGCACGTCCACGATGGAGTAGATCATCGCGCTGTCGACGACCATCAGGCCGTAATTGTCCCATTCCTCGGCCTTGAACACGGCGAGCATGGCCGGCAGCGGGATGGAGTTCAGGTAGTCGCCGAAGCGCAGCGACAGGATGTTGTCGATGCCTACTTCCACGTTGTCGCTGGTGAAGTTGCGCAGGCTGGTGGACATGATGCGCACCAGCCGGTCGAACACGATCTCCAGCATCGGCAGGCGCTCGTAGCTGATGAGCCCCGAGCTGATGATCCGCTGCATGCCGGTGCGGTTCTCGCCGTCCGCCGGGCCGGCATCGAAGCCCAGCAGGCTGTCGATCTCGGCCTGGTTCAGCACGCGCTGCGGCGCCACCGCCGGCGCGCCATCCGCCCCCTCCGCGCCGCCCTGCCCTTCCTGGCCTTCCTCCTCCAGCTCGGCGCCCCAGGCGGCGGCGAGTTCCTCCTCGGACTGGCTGCCGCTCATTGCACGATGATCTCCGGGAACAGCACGTCCACGATGCGGGCGGGCGCCACCGCGATGTTGCCGCGCGCCAGCAGCTCCTCGCGCAGGCGGTAGGTGCCGGCGCTGCCGCGCAGCTCCTCCGGGCGCATCTCGCGCAGGTAGGTCTGGAACAGGTCCATCAGCCTCGGCATGGCTGCGCGCACCGCCGCCTCGTCCTCGGCGCGGGCCAGCTCCAGCTTGGGGCGCAGCTTGATGAAGCTGTTGCGCCGCGGCCCGGCATTGAGGTTGGCGACGATCTCCGGCAGGTCCATGAACACGGGCTGGGGCCGGGCCTCCGGCTTGGCGGCCGCCTTGCCGTCGCCCTTGGCATCGCCCTTGCCGTCGGCGCTGCCCTCGGCGGCCTTGGCCTCGGGCTTGGGGCCCATGCCGAGCAGCGGCGGCAGGATCCCGCCGAACCACAGCCCCGCGCCGGCGCCGACCAGCAGCAGCACCAGCGCGGCCAGCACGATCAGCTTCTTCTTGCCGCCCTTCTTGGCCGGCGGGGCCTCGGCGTCGTCGCCGGGCGCCGCCGCCTCTGCCGCTGCCGCCATGATTCCCTCGCGTGCGACTGATGCCGCGCCTACGGCCTGCCTGGCCGCGGGCGCACATTGGCGGGGCCGGGTTAACGAAGCCTTTTCCCCGGGCGCTTCCTGCCGGGCGGAAACTGCCGGGTGCCCCCGCCCGCGCCGGGCAGCTCCTGCCGGCCGAAGGGCCAAACCGGGCCGCGACTCGGCCCTTGGCGGGCGGATCGGGCTGGCACGGCGGTTGCGTAGGGCATCCCGACCGATCCCGCCGAGGACAGTGATGCAGAACACCACCAACGTCGCGCTTTCGCGCCTCACCGCCCAGCAGCGGGCGCTGGACGTGACCGCCGGCAACATCGCCAACGCCAACACCCCGGGCTACCGCGCCGAGCGGCTGGCCTTCAGCGACTTCCTGGTCCGCGCCCGCGGGCGGGACGTGCCGCCGGGGGCCGAGACGATCCACTTCACCCAGGACCGCGCCGCCTGGCGCGACCGGCAGATCGGGCCGATCACCCATACCGCCAACACCTTCGACATCGCCCTGGTCGGCGACGGCTACTTCCAGGTGGAAACGCCGCGCGGCCCGCGGCTGACCCGGGCGGGGCATTTCGAGCTGTCGGCCAACGGCAACGTGGTGAACAGCGACGGCCATGCGCTGCTGGATACCAACGGGCAGAAGCTGCAGATCGCCACCACGGACACCGAGATCTCCATCAGCGCCGACGGCGCGATCAGCAGCGAGAACGGGCGGATCGGGCGGATCGGGGTGGTGCAGCCGGCCGATCCCTATCGGCTGAAGGCCGAGGGCGGGCGGCTGTTCGCCGCCGAGGGCCAGGTGGATGCGGTGGAGAAGCCGAAGATGATCCAGGGCGCCATCGAGCAGAGCAACGTCGCCCCGGTGGTGGAGCTGACGCGCATGATGCGCGAGCTGCGGGAGTTCGAGTTCACCAGCAAGATGGTGCAGTCCGAGGCCGAACGGCAGCAGACCGCCATCGACAAGCTGACCCAGAAGCGGAGCTGAGACCATGCGGTCCCTTGATATCGCCGGCACCGGGATGCAGGCGCAGGCGACGAATGTTGAAGTGATCTCCAACAACATCGCCAACATGACCACCACCGGCTTCAAGCGCCGGCGGGCCGAGTTCCAGGACCTGATCTACCAGAACCTGCGCCGCGTGGGCTCCAACAGCTCCGATGCGGGCTCGGTGGTGCCGGCCGGCGCGCAGGTGGGCCTGGGCGTGAAGACGGCGGCGATCTACCGGATCAACGAGCAGGGCAACCTGCAGCAGACCTCCAACGCCTTCGACATGGCGATCCGCGGCAACGGGTTCTTCCAGGTGACGCTGCCTTCGGGCGAGACCGCCTATACCCGCGACGGCACCTTCGCGCTGTCGGCCGAGGGGCAGATGGTGACGGCGGACGGCTATGTGGTGCAGCCGGGCATCACGGTGCCGGCGAATGCGACGAACGTCACGATCAACGCCTCCGGCCAGGTGCAGGTGACGCTGGACGGCCAGCAGGCGCCGGCGCTGGTGGGGCAGCTGCAGCTGGCGGTGTTCCCGAATGCCGCCGGGCTCGACGCGCAGGGCGACAATTTGTTCCTGGCGACCACGGCCAGCGGGGCGGCGGTGACCGGCACGCCGGCCTCGCCGGGGTTCGGCTCCGTGCTGCAGGGGTTCGTCGAGACCTCGAACGTGAACGTGGTGGCCGAGATCACCAACCTCATCACCGCCCAGCGGGCGTACGAGATGAACAGCAAGGTGATCACGACCTCCGACCAGATGCTGTCCACGCTGACCAATTTGCGCTGAGGGGTGCCATGAGAATCCTGTTTCCGATCCTCGCCGCGACGATGCTGGCCACGCCCGCCTGGGGGGCGACGCTGCGGCCGATCACCACACTGTCCGCCCCGGTGGTGCGGCTGGCGGACCTGTTCGACGGGCTGCCTTCCGGCGGCGAGCTGGTGCTGGGGCCGGGGCCGGCGCCGGGGGCGCGGATTGTGGTGGAGGCGCCGCAGCTGGCCGCGATCGCGCGGCAGTTCGGGGTTTCCTGGCGGCCGGTGGGCGGGGGCGAGCGGGCGGTGCTGGAGCGGCCCGGGCGGCTGC
>CANHCJ010000397.1 GCA_947458025.1 Rhodospirillales bacterium
CCCACCCCCGCCTCTACTCTCCGGCACACACCATCGACCAGCCAGGAGAGACCGCCATGCGACGCAGAACCGTCCTCGCCACCGGGGCCGCGCTCGGCGCCACCGCCCTCGCCGGCCCCCTCGCCCGCCCCGCCATCGCCCAGCCGGCCAAGGTCCTGAAATTCGTCCCCCACGCCAACCTCACCAGCCTCGACCCGGTCTGGACCACGGCCTCGGTCACCAACATCCACGCCAACATGATCTGGGACAAGCTCTACGGCCTGGATGAAAACCTCGTCCCCCGCCTGCAGATGCTCGCCGCCGACGAGGTCTCGGCCGACGGCCTCACCTGGCGCATGACCCTGCGCGAAGGCCTCCTCTTCCACGACGGCGAGCGCGTGCTGGCCCGCGACTGCGTCGCGACCCTCGCCCGCTGGGCCAAGCGCGACGGCTTCGGCCAGCGCATGGCCGCCCAGACCGAGGAGATCACCGCCCCGGATGACCGCACCATCCAGATCCGCCTCAAGAAGCCCTTCCCGCACATGCGCTTCGCCATCGCGCTGGGCTCCAGCTTCATCATGCCCACCCGCATGGCCGAGACCGACGCCTTCAGGTCGATCAGCGAATATGTCGGCTCCGGCCCCTACCGCTTCCTCCCCGGCGAATGGGTCTCCGGCGCCTCCGCCGGCTACGCCCGCTTCGACAAATACGTCTCCCGCACCGAACCGACGAACAGCTACGCCGGCGCCAAGATCGCCCATTTCGACAGGGTCGAATGGAAGGTGATGCCGGACGCCTCCACCAAGGCCTCCGCCCTCATCACCGGCGAGGTCGACTGGGTCGACAACCCGATCTTCGACCTCGTCCCCCAGCTCCGGAAGGCCCCGGGCCTCAAGGTGGAGGTGTTCGACACGCTGGGCGTCATCGCCGTCGTCGGCATGAACCACCTGCACCCGCCCTTCAACAACCCCAAGCTCCGCCAGGCCCTGCTGATGGCCATCAACCAGCAGGACGTGGTCGATGCCGTCCTCGGCGACGCCGCCGAGCTGGGCCGCGTCGGCGCCGGCTTCTTCACCATGGGCACCCCCAATGCCAGCCAGGCCGGCATGGAAAAGATCATGGGCCGCCGCGACATCGCCGCCGCCCGCAGGGCGGTCACCGAAAGCGGCTACAAGGGCGAACGCGTCGTCCTGATGTCGCCGTCCGACCTGCCCAGCCTGCAGGCCATCGCGCAGGTGACGGATGCGATGCTGAAATCCATCGGCATCAACTCCGTCTACACCAGCATGGACTGGGGCACGCTCATCACCCGCCGCGCCAACCGCGAACCGCCGGAGCGCGGCGGCTGGAACGCCTTCACCACCACCTGGACCGGCATCAACTTCATCAACCCCGGCAACGCCCCCCCGCTGCGCGGCAACGGCTTCGGCGGCTGGTTCGGCTGGCCCACGGACGAGAAGATGGAAGCCCTGCGCGAGAAGTGGTTCGAAGCCGCCTCCCCCGCGGAGGAAAAGGCGATCTGCGAACAGATCCAGCTGCACGCCTTCGAAACCGTCCCCTTCCTGCCGATGGGCCACTGGTTCTACCCGCAGGCCTACCGCGACACCCTCTCCGGCATCGCGAAAACCGTCACCCCGGTCTTCTGGGGCGTGAAGCGGGCATGATCCGCCACGGGTGGCAGCCGGGCCTGGTGGGCGAGATCATCCGCGCCCACGGCACCTACTACGCCCGCGAATGGAATTTTCCGGCCTTCTTCGAAGCGAAGGTGGCGCGCGAGATGGGCGAATTCCTCGCCCGCCTCGCCCCACCGGACCTGCTGCTCTCCGCCTGGGACGGGGAGACCTTCCTCGGCTCGCTCACCATCGACGGCACCGACCCCGCCCTGGAACCAGGGCAAGCCCACCTGCGCTGGTTCATCATGACCGATGCCGCCCGCGGCCGCGGCCTCGGCCGCCAGCTGGTCCAGGCCGGCATGGACCACCTCCACCGGCACGATTTCGCCAGCTGCTACCTCACCACCTTCGCCGGCCTCGATGCCGCCCGCCGCCTCTACGAACAGGCCGGCTTCACCCTCACCCGGGAGGAGGAAGCCCAATCCTGGGGCACCACCGTCCGCGAACAGCTCTTCACCTGGATGCGCTGAGCGTGATCGGCAGAGGCGGCACGCCGGCGCCGTGAATCACGCGATCAGGAACTGAAATCCGCCCACACCAGCGCCGCCGCCGCCAGATCCTCGATCGCGCTGCCGGCCGACTTGAACAGCGTGATCTCCCCCTCCGCACCCCGCCCACCCACCGTGCCCCGGCACAGCGCGGCAAGGTCGCCCACGATGTCGTTGCGCGTCATCACCCCGGCCGCGATCGGCTGGGTCAGGTCGCCCGCCTCGGCCAGCGCCGCCTCGGTATCGATGAACACCCGCGCCCGCTTCACCGCCGCATCATCGGCCTCGCGCATGTCCGGCCGGTAGCCGCCGATCAGGTCCAGATGCGTCCCCGGCCGCAGCCACCCGCCCTTCACGATCGGCTCGCTGGCCAGCGTGGCGCAGGAGACGATGTCCGCCATCCGCACCGCCCCCTCCAGGTCCTCCACCGCCACCGCGTCGAACCCCTCCGCCCGCAATGAAGCCGCCAACGCCTCCGCCCGCCCCGCCCGGACGTTCCACACCATCACCCGCTTGATCCCCCGCACCGCCGACCACGCCTGGGCCATCATCCCGGCGATATGCCCCGCCCCCACGATCAGCAGCGTCGAGGCATCCCGCCGCGCCAGGTAGTCGCCGGCCAGCACGCTCGCCGCCGCGGTGCGCCGCCCGGTGATCTCGTTGCCGTCGATCACCGCCAGGTGCTGCCCGGTCGCCCCGTCGCACAGCAGGTAGGTGGAGAACACCGAATTCAGCCCCAGCGCCCCGTTGCCGGGAAACACCGTCACCAGCTTCACCCCCATCGCCGCGCGGCCCTGCCAGGAGGGCATCAGCAGCAGCGTCCCCTCCCCGCCCGCCACCGCATGCCGGTGCCGCAGCGGCACTTCGGCCCCGGCCACGAAGGCCTCCCGCAATGCCGCGATCAGCCGCGGGAAGGCGAGCGCCGCCTGCGTGCGCGCCTGGTCGATGACGATCGGTCCGGTGGGGTGGGCCATGGCGAGTTCCCGCGTTTCTCGGCAGGATGGGTGCCACCACAAACGCCGAGAGACAAATGGATTTCGCGCTGAGCCCGGAACAGCAGAGCATCCGCGACGCGGTGGCCAAGCTCTGCGAACGCTTCGACGACGCCTACTGGCTCGCCCGCGACGCCGACGGCGCCTTCCCGCACGAGCTGCACCAGGCGCTCGCGGCGGAAGGCTTCCTCGGCATGTGCATCCCCGCCGAATACGGCGGCAGCGGCCTGGGCATCACCGAGGCGGCGATCATGATGCAGGCCATCGCGCAATCGGGCGCCTGCATGTCCGGTGCCTCGGCCGTGCACATGAACATCTTCGGCCTCAACCCCGTGGTGGTCTTCGGCACCCACGAGCAGAAAAGCCGCATGCTGCCGCCGCTGATCGCCGGGCGCGAGAAAAGCTGCTTCGGCGTGACGGAGCCGGACACGGGCCTGGACACCACCCGCCTCAAGACCCGCGCCGAGCGCCGCGGCGACCGCTATGTGGTGAACGGCCAGAAGATCTGGACCAGCACCGCCCAGGTGGCCGACAAGATCCTGCTGCTCGCCCGCACCACCCCGCTGGAAGGCGTGCGCAAGAAGACCGAGGGCCTGAGCCTTTTCTACACAAATCTCGACCGCGCCAAGGTCGAAGTGCGCCGCATCGAGAAGATGGGCCGCAAGGCCGTCGATTCGAACCAGGTGTTCTTCGATGGCCTGGAAATCCCCATCGAGGACCGCATCGGCGAGGAGGGCCGAGGCTTCGAATACATCCTGCACGGCATGAACCCCGAGCGCATCCTGATCGCCGCGGAAGCCGTGGGCGTCGGCATGGTCGCGCTGGAGAAGGCCACCGCCTATGCCAAGGAGCGCCGCGTGTTCGGCCGGCCCATCGGCCAGAACCAGGGCATCCAGCACCCGCTGGCGGAGAACTGGATGGAGCTGGAGGCCGCCCGCCTCATGACCATGAACGCCGCCTGGCTCTACGACCGCGGCGGCGATTCAGCGATTGGGGCCGGCGCGGCC
>CANHCJ010000398.1 GCA_947458025.1 Rhodospirillales bacterium
CGTCCGGAGAGCCCCCCCCTCGCAACCGGCAAACAGATGTGGGTCCAGGGACCTCAGGTCCCTGGTGGGGGTGTCGGGGGCAAAGCCCCTGACCGGGTCCTCCGTGGCGCGGCTTCGCGCCGCGACGGCGGAGCCCTGGCCTTTCTTCAGGAGCACCACCGATGACCCCGTCTGCCCGGATAGCTTCGGCGATCGAGTTGTTGGCGGCCGTGGAGGCGGCGTCGCGCAAGCCGGCGGATGCGGTGGCGAATGCGTTCTTCCGGGATCGTCGGTTCATCGGTTCGGGCGATCGGCGGGCGGTGTCGGAGCGTGTGTGGGGCGTGATGCGCTCGCGCCGGCGGCTGGGCTGGTGGCTGGAGCATGAGGGGGTGGTGGTCACGCCGCGCCTGCTGGTGGCCGCGGCGCTGCTGCTGGAGGGGTGGGCGTTGGACGGTGTGCGCCAGGCGTTTTCGGGCGGGCAGTTCGCGCCCACGCCGCTGGACCGGGCCGAGGTGGCGGCGTTGCGGCGGGTGGAGGGCCACACGCTCGACCATCCGGAGATGCCGGAGGCGGTGCGGCTGGAGGTGCCGGACTGGGTGCTGCCGCATCTGCAGGCGCGGTTCGGCGAGGCGCTGGCCGGCGAGATGGCGGCGATGGGCACGGCCGCGCCGCTCGATCTGCGGGTGAATCTGCTGAAGGGCACGCGCGAGCAGGCGATCGCCGCGCTGAAGTCGGAGGGGATCGAGGCGGTGCCGACGTCGCTCTCGCCCTGGGGGCTGCGGGTGGAGGGGCGGCGGCCGGTGACGACCGGGGCGGCGTTCCAGAGCGGGCTGGTGGAGATCCAGGACGAGGGCAGCCAGCTGGTGGCGCTGATGGTGGGCGCGGCGCCGGGGATGCGGGTGGCGGATTGGTGCGCGGGTGCCGGCGGCAAAACGCTGGCGCTGGCGATGGGCATGGAGAACAAGGGCCAGGTGGTGGCCTGTGACGTGCACGATAAGCGGCTGGAGGGTGCGGTGCGGCGGCTGCGGCGGGCCGGCGTCCACAACGTGGAGCGCCACCTGATCGTGCCCGGCGACAAGTGGGCCAAGCGCCGGGCGGAGAGTTTCGACCGGGTGCTGGTGGATGCCCCCTGCACCGGCACCGGCACCTGGCGGCGCAACCCCGATGCGCGGCTGCGCCTGGCGGAGCGCGACCTGGCGGAGCTGGCACCGAAGCAGGCGGCGATCCTTTCGGCGGCTTCGCGGCTGGTTCGCAAGGGCGGGCGGCTGGTCTACGCTACCTGCTCCGTGCTGCTGGAAGAGAACGAGGCGCAGGTGCAGGGCTTCCTGGAGGCGCATCCCGATTTCCGCGTGGTTCCGCTGGGCGAGGCCTGGGCGGGGCAGGGGGATGTACCCGGGCCGGGCCCCTACCTGTCGCTGACGCCGCGGCGGCACGGCACGGACGGGTTCTTCACGGCGGTGCTGGAGCGGGCGGGATGATCACGATCCGGCGGGCGAGGCTGAGCGATTCGGTGCCGATCGCCGCCGTGCACGTGGCGGCCTGGCGCAGCACCTATCCCGGCATCCTGCCAGACGGCTACCTCGCGCGCCTGTCGGTGCCGCGCCAGGCGGGGCATTACGAGCGCGCGATCCGTGCCGGGGTGGGGGTGCATGTGGCCACCGCCTCCGGGATCGATCTGGGGCCGGGGGGCGGGCCGCCGCGCGTGGTGGGCTTCGCCACCAGCGGCCCGGCGCGCGCGCCGCAATCGGCGGAGCTGCTGGGCCAGGGCGAGATCGAGACGCTGTACGTGCTGGATGACTGGCGCGAGCGCGGCATCGGGCGGCGGCTGATGCGCGCGGCGGCGGGGCACCTGGCCGCCATCGGCTGCGCCAGCGCCTTCCTGTGGGTGCTGCGCGAGAACCCGAGCCGGTGGTTCTATGAGCGGCTGGGCGGCAAGCCCACGATGGAGTCGCTGGTGGAAGTCGGCGGGCAGGCGGTGCCGCAGCTGGCCTATGCCTGGGCGCCGCTGGACAAGCTGGTGCAGGCGACTGCCCCTTCGCCATAGCGCTTGCGGTTCGGTGCGGGGCGTGGTGCAAGACGCCGCACCGCAGCATCGGGGTGCCTCCGCATGAGCCAGTCCACAACCGACCGCGTGCTGATCCTGGATTTCGGCAGCCAGGTCACCCAGCTGATCGCCCGCCGCCTGCGCGAGGCGGGCGTGTACTGCGAGATCTGGCCGTTCAGCACCGACCCCGCCCGCATCGCCGCCTACAACCCGCGCGCCATCATCCTCTCCGGCGGCCCGGCGAGCGTGACGGAAGGCGATTCGCCGCGCGCGCCGCAGGCGGTGTTCGAGGCCGGCGTGCCGGTGCTGGGCATCTGCTACGGCCAGCAGACCATGTGCGCGCAACTGGGCGGAGAGGTGCTGGGCAGCGACCACCGCGAGTTCGGCCGCGCCTTCGTGGAGGTCGCCGCCGAGTGCGACCTGTTCCACGGCGTCTGGGCCCAGGGCGCGCGCGAGCAGGTATGGATGAGCCATGGCGACCGCGTGACGCAACTGCCGCCGGGCTTCCGCGTGGTGGCCACCAGCGAGGGCGCGCCCTTTGCGGCCATCGCCGATGACGCGCGGCATTTCTACGGCGTGCAGTTCCATCCGGAGGTGGTGCACACCCCGCACGGCGCCCAGCTGCTGCGCAACTTCGTGCTGAAGGTGGCCGGCTGCACCGGCGGCTGGACCATGGCCGGCTTCAAGGAGACGCAGATCGCCAAGATCCGCGCCCAGGTCGGCACCGGCCGGGTGATCTGCGGCCTCTCCGGCGGGGTCGATTCCTCCGTGGCCGCCGTGCTGATCCACGAGGCGATCGGCGACCAGCTCACCTGCATCTATGTCGACCACGGCCTGATGCGCGCCGGCGAGAGCGAGGACGTGGTGCGCACCTTCCGCGACCGCTTCAACATCAAGCTGGTGCACCGCGACGCGAGCGACCTGTTCCTCGGCCAGCTCAAGGGCGTCACCGACCCCGAGGTGAAGCGCAAGACCATCGGCCGCCTGTTCATCGAGGTGTTCGAGGAGGAGGCCGCGAAGGTCGGCGGCGCCGATTTCCTCGCCCAGGGCACGCTCTATCCGGACGTGATCGAGAGCGTGAGCTTCACCGGCGGCCCGAGCGTGACCATCAAGAGCCACCACAATGTCGGCGGCCTGCCGGAGCGGATGCGCATGCAGCTGGTGGAGCCGCTGCGCGAGCTGTTCAAGGACGAGGTGCGCGTGCTGGGCCGGGAGCTGGACATCCCGGAGATCATCGTGGGGCGGCACCCCTTCCCCGGCCCGGGCCTGGCCATCCGCATCCCCGGCGAGGTGACGCGCGAGAAGGCCGACCTGCTGCGGAAGGTGGACACGATCTACCTGGAGGAAATCCGCAACGCCGGCCTGTACGACGCGATCTGGCAGGCCTTCGCCGTGCTGCTGCCGGTGCGCACCGTGGGCGTGATGGGCGACGGCCGCACCTACGACATGGCCTGCGCGCTGCGCGCCGTCACCAGCACCGACGGCATGACGGCGGAGTTCTACCCCTTCGACATGGGCTTCCTCGGCCGCGTCGCGAACCGCATCGTGAACGAGGTGCGCGGCATCAACCGCGTCACCTACGACATCACCAGCAAGCCGCCCGGCACGATCGAGTGGGAGTAGCCGACCGGCGCTACAGCAACGTCGGCGCCGCCTCCACGGCCGACTCCGGCTCCAGCGCCAGGGGCCGCGCGCCGCAGGCGAGCAGATAGGCCGCGATGGCGTCGTAGTCCGCCGCATCCCGCGTCTCGTCGTGCCACGCCCCGCCGGGGCTGCCGCGCGGCACCCAGATGATGGTCTCATAGCGCGCCCGCGTCAGCAGCACGCGATAGGTGTTGCGGATGAAGCGCCGCTCTTCCGCGCTGCGCACGGTCTGCCACTGGCTGCCGGCGAAGCGCCGCGGCACCCATCCCGCAGGCCCGCGCATGAAGTCGCCATCCCACGCCAGGCCGACGAGATCCAGCTCCAGCCCCTGGCAATCGTATTCGGTGGCGAAGGTCTCCAGCGCCTCGCTGCCGCGCACGTCGGGCCAGGTGTTCAGGAACCAATCAGCCACCTCCGCCACCTGCACGCCCAGCCCCTCCGCGCGCAGGCGCCGCGCCCCCGCGCTGGCC
>CANHCJ010000399.1 GCA_947458025.1 Rhodospirillales bacterium
CGACGCGCCGCTGCGCCTGGCGCGGGTGGTGCTGCGGCATGCCGCTGCGCTCGGGGCGCAGCCGGACGAGGAACTGCTGGCCGGGCGGGTGCGCTTCGCCGAGGCCGAGGGGATGCTGGCATGAGCGTGCCGGTGGAACTGCACCGCCCGGTCGTGGTCGGCCAGATCGGCCCGTCCGGGCTGGAGCGCGAGGTCGTTGCCACCGCCGCGGAATGCGTGGCGATCGCCGCACGGCTGCGCATTCCGGCGGTGGCGGCGCTGTCGTGCCGGTTCCGCCTGGTGCCGCTGGGCGACGGGGTGGTGGCCGCGGAAGGGGTGCTCGCCGCGCGCGTGACGCAGGAATGCGTGTTCACCTCCGATCCGTTCGAGGCGGACCTGGGCGAGTCGTTCCATGTTCGCTTCGTGCCGGAGGAGCGTTTCGTGGAGCCGGACGAGGACGCGCTGCTCGACCTCGATGCGGATGACGAGCTGCCCTATCCCGGCAACCAGATCGACCTCGGCGAGGCCGCGGTGGAGCAGCTGGCCCTGGCGCTGGACCCTTATCCGCGCAAGCCTGGCGCCACGCTGGACGAGGCCGGCGTGGCGGGCGACCCGGACGAGGACCCCGCCTCCCCCTTCGCCGCCCTGGCGCGGCGGCCGCGGCCAGGGTAGGATGCCCGGCATGTCGCGCCATCACTTGCGGGGGGATCACACCTCTGCTAGTGGGCGCCCCTCGCGTTTTTGCCTTACTGTGAACGCATCCGCCGGAGCGGCTAGGTTCTGGTGCCGGGTTCCGCCCGCCACGCCCGCCTTGCCCGACCGAGCCGACCGGATCGTCACGCTGCCCGGAGTTGCGTGGTCCCATGGCCGTACCGAAGAAGAAGTCCTCCCCGTCGCGCATCGGCATGCGGCGGAGCCACCACGCGCTGAAGGCCTCCGCCCACGCGGAGTGCTCGAACTGCGGCGAGCTGAAGCGCCCGCACCACGTGTGCAGCCATTGCGGCCACTACGACGGCCGCGAAGTGGCCACGGCCGGCAAGGCCCTGAAGGGTGCCGTCCGCGCCTGAGCCTGGCGCGGGCAGCGTCGGGCATCGGACCGACCATGCCGGACGGTAGCCAGCACCCGTCCCCAGCCAGCGAGCGTTGGGCCATCGGGGATCGCGGCGCGTGAGCGGCGAGTTCACCCTGGCCGTGGATGCCATGGGGGGCGATGCCGCCCCCGAGGTGGTGGTGCGCGGCCTGGACATCGCCGCCGAGCGCCATCCCGGCGCGCGCTTCCTGCTGGTGGGCGACGAGGCCCGCGTGGCGCCGCTGCTGGCGCGCTACAAGCGTGCCCAGGCGCTGTGCACCCTGCGCCATGCGCTGGACGTGATCTCCGGCGACATGAAGCCCACCGCCGCGCTGCGCATGCGCAACGCCTCCATGCGCGTGGCGATCGACGCGGTGGCGGCGCGCGAGGCCGCGGGCGTGGTCTCGGCCGGCAACACCGGCGCGCTGCTGGCGCTGGCCAAGATCGTCATCAAGACCCTGCCCGGCATCGACCGCCCGGCCATGGCCGCCATAGGCCCCTCGGCGCGCGGCGACGTGGTGATGCTGGATCTCGGCGCCAACGTGGCCTGCGACACCCGCAACCTGGTGGAATTCGCGGTGATGGGCGACGTGTTCGCGCGCACCGTGCTCGGCCTCACCGCACCCACGATCGGGCTGCTGAACGTCGGCTCCGAGGAGCTGAAGGGCAGCGAGACGCTGCGCCTGGCGGCCGAGGCGCTGCGCCAGTCCCACCTCTCGCCGCAGTTCCACGGCTTCGTGGAAGGCCACGACATCGCCGCCGGCACCACGGACGTGATCGTGACGGACGGGTTCACCGGCAATGTCGCGCTCAAGACCGGGGAGGGGGCGCTGAAGCTGGTCGGCCAGATGCTGCGCCAGGTGTTCTCCGCCTCCATCGCCGCCAAGATCGGCTACCTGCTGGTGCGCCCGCAGCTGGAGCGGCTGCGCGAATGGCTGGATCCGCGGCGCTACAACGGCGCGGTCATGCTTGGCCTGTCGGGCGTGGTGGTGAAATCGCATGGCGGAACCGATGCGGAGGGCTTCGCGCACGCCGTGGACGTCGCTATGGACATGGTGGTGCACCGCTTCAACGACGGGATTCGCGAGGGGCTCGGGCGCATTGCCGCGCTCACCCCCGCGCCCGGTTCCGCCACGACAGGAAACGGATCTGGACATGGACCAGCAGACCCCGAAGGCGGACCACGCCTCGCCACGGCGCGCTGACATGCCCAGCGGCGGCGCCCGGCCGCGCACGCTGCTGGCCGGCATCGGATCGTACCTGCCCGCCCGGGTGGTGACCAACGACGAGCTGGCCGAGCGCGTGGACACCTCCGACGCCTGGATCCGCGAGCGTACCGGCATCCGCCAGCGCCACCTCGCCGCCCCGCACGAGACCTGCGCCTTCATGGCCACCGAGGCGGCGCGCGCCGCCCTGGCCGATGCCGGGGTGGAGGCGGCCGAGGTGGACGGCATCATCGTGGCCACCGCCACGCCGGACCAGGCCTTCCCGGCCGCGGCGGTGCGGGTGCAGGCGGCGCTGGGGGCAGGGGGCTTCGGCTTCGACCTGTCGGCGGCGTGCAGCGGCTTCGTCTATGCGCTGTCGGTGGCCGACGGGATGATGCGCGCGGGCCAGGCGCGCTGCATGCTGGTGATCGGCTCCGAGGTCTATTCGCGCATCATGAACTGGGAGGACCGCGGCACCTGCGTGCTGTTCGGCGACGGCGCCGGCGCGGTGCTGCTGCGCGCGGGCCAGGGGAGCGGTGCGGCGGGCGAGCCCGGCATCCTTTCCACCCACCTGCACGCCCAAGGCGACCTCGGCGACATCCTGTATGTGGACGGCGCGGTCGGCCAGCCGGACAAGCCCGGCCATCTCGTGATGAAGGGCAACGAGGTGTTCCGCCACGCCGTGGCCAAGCTGGCCGGCGCGGTGGCCGAGGCGCTGGAGGCCAACGGGCTTGCGGCGTCGGACGTGGACTGGCTGGTGCCGCACCAGGCCAACCAGCGCATCATCGATGCCATCGGCAAGCGCCTCGCCCTGCCGGCCGAGCGCGTGGTGGTGACGGTGGACCGCCACGCCAACACCTCGGCCGCCTCCATCCCGCTGGCGCTGGCCGAGGCCTATCGCGACGGGCGGATCAAGCGCGGCGACCTGGTGCTGATGGAAGCGCTCGGCGGCGGGCTCACCTGGGGCAGCGCGCTGGTGCGGCTGTAGTCGGCGAGGTTCCCTCGGCCTTCGACCCGGCTGATCCAAGGGATTGATTACAGAGTATTCTTGACGACGGGGCGGCATGTGCATAGCGTGCCCGGATGAACACCGTCACTCGCGCCCACCTGACCGAGACGATCTACACCCAGGTCGGTCTCTCCCGGAACGAATCGGCCGACCTGCTGGAGGTTGTGCTGGCCAGGATGGCCGCCGCGCTGGAGGCTGGGGAATCCGTCAAGATCAGTGGGTTCGGGACGTTTTCGGTGCGCCAGAAGGGCCGCCGGATCGGGCGCAACCCCAAGACCGGGGTGGAGGTGCCGATCCTGCCGCGCCGGGTGCTGGTGTTCCGCCCCAGCCAGGTGCTGCGCGCGCACGTGAACCACATGGCGCCCCCGGCCGGCGGAGACGATGAATGAGTGGCCGCGCGGCCGCGGCCGCCCTTGCCGCCGTGCCTGCCAATGGCGCGGATGCCGATGACGGCGATGGCCGCGGCAAGCCGAAGAAGGCCCCCAACGCCTTCCGCACCATCAGCGAGGTGGCCGACGAGCTTCACATCCCGCAGCATGTGCTGCGCTTCTGGGAAACCAAGTTCCCGCAGGTGAAGCCGCTGAAGCGCGGCGGCGGGCGGCGCTACTACCGGCCGGACGACATCGCCCTGCTGCGCCGCGTCTCCGACCTGCTGTACATCCAGGGCTACACCATCAAGGGCGTGCAGCGCCTGCTGCGCGAGGGCGGCGGCAAGCTGTCCGACGACATCCCGCCGCCGTCGCCGGAGGAGCGCGAGGACCAGGAGGCCCAGGCCGCCGCGATGGCGCCCCACTCCGATGCGCCCGAGCTTCCGATGCCGGGCCTCACCCCCGCCGCTCCGCCACCGGCCGCCCCCG
>CANHCJ010000400.1 GCA_947458025.1 Rhodospirillales bacterium
CCCCCCCCGCTCGCTGCCCGCTCCGCGCTGGTATGTGCCCCTCCGCCTACGGCTGCGGGGCACAGACCAGCGCGGGCACAACGCGCATCAAGTGGGGTCCCTTTTGGACGCCGATGAGGGGGCACTTTTGCGTGCCGATTGACAACCGCACGCCGCAGCGTGCCGACCAATGGTGACGCGATGCCGACCCCGATCCCCGACGACCCGGATGCCCTGCTGACGCGCGACGCGACGGCTGCTGCGCTCTCCGCGGCCGGCTATCCCATCTCCGCCAAGACGCTAAGCGGCAAGGCGACGCGCGGTGGCGGGCCGCCCTACGGACTGTTCGCCGGCCGGGCGCTGTACCGCTGGGGTGCCGCCCTGGATTGGGCGCGCAGCCGTCTCCAGGCGCGCCGGGCCGGCCGCGAGCCCCAGGCCGGGAGTGACGCGGCATGAAGCCGGTGCCGCTGCTGTTTCTGGGGATCAAGCGCTGGCAGGACATTCGCCCGACCGATCTGTCGGAGCGCGTCTGCGGCGGTGACCTGACCGCCTTCGCGGCGTTCTACGGCATGGGCGACGTTGAGGCCGGCACGACACTGCTTCGCAATCTCTGCCACGTCCGCGCCTTGCTGCGCAAAGGACAGGTCGAGGACGCGCTGGCCTTCCTCGACTGGCAAGTGGGTGAATGATGGACATAGCCCCAGCCATGCTCGCGGCCGATACCGCGCAGATCGCCCGGTTCGTGCACGCGCTATTCCGCTACGCGGATCCGGACAGCATCGTGGCGCTCCGCTCCTTCTTCGACGACGCCTCCTCGGTCCATCAGATGGGCCTCTGCCGCATCGGCGACGGGCTGGAGGGGCTGGTTGCCGCCGCCACGGAGCAGGCCACGCGCTGCGCGCAGCATCCGCGCCCGGTGGTGTTCTGCCCGCCCGTCGCCACGTTTACCGAGGGACCGCAGGCCCGCGAGCAGGACCTCGTCAACGGCCTGGCGCTGTCGGTCGAATGCGACGCGGCGCCGAATGATGCTCGCGCGCGACTGGAGTGGCTGCTGGGTCCCGCCACGCTGGTGGTGCGCAGCGGCGGGCATTGGATCAACGACCAGACCGGCGAGGTGCAGGACAAGTTGCATCTCCACTGGCGCTTGAACGAGCCAACACGGGATGCCGCCGCGCATGCTGCGCTCAAGCAGGCGCGATCCTTGGCAGCCTGCCTGGTCGGCGGCGATCGTAGCAACGCCCCGCCGGTCCATCCCATCCGCTGGCCAGGAAGCTGGCATCGCAAGGCCAGCCCCAGGCTCGCGGTGATCATCGCGGAGAGCGACGCAGAGCTCGATCTTGACGACGCGCTGGAGAGGCTCGCCAATGCGTCGCCGTTGGCAGAGACAACCGGCAGGGCACTCCCTGCGACCGGCGTCACCGTGCAACCAGAGACAGGCGAGACCCGCGACACCTCGGTCCTGATCCAGCAGATCCTCACCGGCTCAGACTACCATGCGCCGCTGGTGGCGCTGGCAATGCGCTATCTCAAGGGCGGCATGGCGCCTGCCCAGGTGGTCCTGACCCTGCGCGGCCTGCTCCTCGCCGTGCCGGAGGCGCAGCGCGACATCAAGGACGGCAGCACCGTGCCCGGGCGCTGGCAGGCCCGCCATGACGACGTGCCGCGCGCCGTCAGCACCGCGTGCCGAAAACTCGGCGATGGTGGTACAATGGCGGAATGCGGCGATGCATCCCAGGCCTCGACCGACGGCGCCTGGCCCGAGCCCATCGACTTCCTCGCCGATGCCGAGATGACCGGCGCCCCCGAATTGCGCCCCGAGCATCTGCCGCCCGCCATCGCGCCATTCGTCGCCGACACGGCGGCACGCATGGGCGTCGATCCGGCGACCGTGGCGCTCGCCGCCCTGGTGACGCTCTCCAGCGTGGCGCACGAGGCGTGGCGGCTGCAGCCCAAGCAGATCGACGACACCTGGCGCGAGGGCGCCCGCATCTGGGGGGCGATCGTCGGCGACCCCAGCATCCTCAAGACGCCGGTGATCCAGGCCGCGACCCGGCCGATCGACAATATCGACATCCTGGCCCGCGGCCGACACGGGCTGGCGATGGCCGAGCATCGCGCCGAGATGGCCGCGCTCAAGGCGGACAACGCGCCGCCCGGCAGCGGGCCGCCGCCCCCACGGCTCGACCGCTACCTCGTCGAGAACAGCACCGTCGAAGCACTGACAGAAGTGCTGCGCGACGACCCCGAGGCCAAGCAGCGGGTGCCGATGGGCAAGGTGCTGATCCGGCAGGACGAGATGAGCGAATGGCTCGCCAACATGGACCGCTATCGTGCCGGCGGTCGTGGCGGCAGTGATCGCGGTGCCTATCTCCGACTGTACAATGGAACGCGCTTCGTGGTGGACCGCGTCGGCCGCGGCACCTTGTCGCTCTCGAGTTGGTCGGCCTGCATCATCGGCGGGATCCAGCCGGAGCCGATCCAGCGGATTGCACGGGAAGCCGCCGATGATGGCCTGCTGCAACGCTTCTGCTACGCGGTGCCGGCGCGGCAGGATCGTGGTATCGACCGCAAGCCCGATCACGCCTCCACGGAGCGCTACTACGGGTTGGTGAACGCGATGGCGGGGCTGCTGCCGCCGGCGGCCTTTCCAGGCGCCGAGCCGCGGGTGGTGGTGCTGCATGCGGATGCGCAGGTCCATCGCGCGGCGATCCTGGATCTGGCCGAGGCGGTCGCCGCCATGCCGGACACCTCCAGCCGCTTGAAATCGGCGCTCGGAAAATGGCCGGGGCTGTTCGCCCGGATGACACTGCTGTTCCAGCTGATCGACCATGCGGATGCGCTGCGTGAGGGTGTCGAGCCGCCGGATGTCATGGTGGTACCGGAGACGGTGGCGCGGCGCAGCGCGGCCTATCTGCGCGATGTGCTGCTGCCGCATCTCCTGCGGGCCGAAGCCGTGATGTTCTCCAGCGTGCAGTCGGGTCATGCGCGCTGGATCGCGGGGTTCATCCTGTCACGCGAGGACGGGCGCCTCGCGCTGCGCGACGTGGTGCGCGCCTACGGCCCACTGAAGGCGCCGGAACAGCGCCACGAACTGCTGAGCGTGATGCAGTCATTGGAGACCATGGGCTGGCTGAGGGCCGAGCCGCAGGAGAACCCGGCGCGGCCGCCGACGGCCTGGGAGGTGAACCCGCTGGTGCGGGAGCGGTTTGCGCGCCGTGCAACGGAGGAGCGCATGGCTCGGCAGCAGGCGAAGGCGCGCATTGCCGCGACGCTGGCACGGGTGCGGCAGGCGCCGGGCGTTGGCGAAGGCGCGGACGATGATTCAGCAGCATTGGGGGTAGCGTGATGGGATCCGAAGCAAAGGGCGATCTGTCCCACGTCCGTGCCGCACCGCGCTCACTTGCTTCCCACCAGCGGGAAGCAGGCTTGTTATTTCGGCACGGCAATGCGCGGAAGCACGCGGATCGAATCCCCGACGGTGGGAAGTCGATCAACGCGCCATGCGACGTTCCCGGCGTTGGGCTTGTCGCGGGTGAACCTGTGGCTCAGCAGCCGCGCCAGCCGAAAAGCTCGGGAGCGTGGAGACATTCGCCTACACTCCACCGCCCGGCAGCGCGTCCATGCGAACCCTAAGAGAAAGGGAGTCGCATGACCACGTTGATCACCTCCATCCCCAAGGACACGGTCCTGGCGCGGCTTGCCGCGCTGCACGCCATGCCGATCGCCCAGCTCAAGCAGCAGTGGCGCGAGCTGTTTGGCAAAGAGCCGCCACCGTTCAGCCGGACTTATATCCAGAGCCGGCTATCTTACCGCATACAGGAGCTTGCATACGGGGGCCTCAAGCCCGAGACGGTCGCGAAGCTGGAAGCCATCGGCGGGCAACTCGATGGCGGCAACGCCATCGTCCGCCGCATCCGCCACCAGAATAAGCCGATCGCCGGCACCAGGCTCATCCGCGAGTGGAAGGGAGTCGAGCACACCGTCACGGTGCTCGCCAATGGCTATGAGTGGGAGGGGCGGCCCTATCAGTCGCTCTCGGCCGTGGCTCGCGCCATCACCGGGACCAGGTGGAACGGCTTCACCTTCTTTGGCCTCAAAAACCAGCGGGGGGTGGCATGAGCAGGAAGCCCATGGCCGC
>CANHCJ010000401.1 GCA_947458025.1 Rhodospirillales bacterium
CAGCGGGCTCGGCGCCGGGATCGTGCGCGGCGCCAGCCGGAACAGCGCGCGCATCCGCCGCGCCAGCATGGACTCGCCGGGGATCAACCCCGCCAGCGGCCGCGTCGCACTGGCCGCCATCAGCGCTGCGCGCAGCCGGTTGGGGTAGGGCAGGATCATCGCCAGCGCTCCGCGCAGCATCCGCTCATGCCAGGGCCGCTGGTAGGTATTCTCGATGTAGTGCCGCGCGTGGTCCACCAGGTGCATGTAGTTCACGCCGGAAGGGCAGGTGCTCATGCACGAAAGGCACGAAAGGCAGCGGTCGACATGCCGCACCACCTCCTCCGTGGCCGGCCGCCCGGATTCCAGCATGTCCTTGATCAGGTAGATGCGTCCCCGCGGCGAATCCAGCTCGTCGCCCAGCAGCACGAAGGTCGGGCAGGTCGCGGTGCAGAACCCGCAATGCACGCAGGTGCGCAGCTGCTTGTTCGATTCCGCGGTATCGGGATCGCGGAGCTGCTCCGCGGTGAACGTCGTCTGCATGGTCAGGTCCCCGCGTGCATGCGGCCGGGATTGAGGATGCCGCGCGGATCGAACGCCGCCTTCACGCGCGCCGCGATCGCCGCCAGCGCCGCCGGCTCCGGCGGAATCACCGCCACCGCCGCGCGCAGCGTCTCGGGCGCCCGGAACAGCGTATGCGTGCCGCCCTGCGCCCGCGCCGCCGCGGCCACGGCATCATGCGCCTCGGTCGTCGCCGGCCCCGCCACCCACACCAGCCCGCCGCCCCAGTCGAGGAACCACGAAGCCCCGAACGCCGCCTCCAGCGCCGCGGCCACCGCCGGCCCGCGCGAGGGCCGCACCGAAACCCGCCAGATCGCCCCCTGCATCCCCGCGAACGGCGCACAGTCGCGCACCGCCGCCCAGGCCAGGCGCGAGGCCGCGTCGTCCAGCACCTCCACCGCGCCGAACCCGGCAAGATCCGCCCGCAGCCTCTCGCTGCGATAGGCAATCGAAGGCGCGAACTCCTCCAGCCGCATCAGCGTCGCCGGCCCGGGCCCGATGCCGGGGACGAACCCGGCCAGCGCCGCCGGCAAATGCGCCGCCCCGCTCACCGCATAGGGCGAGCCCAGCGCCGCCGACAGCGCCGCCACCGCCTGCCCGGGCGCCAGGCCGCGCAGCACCAGCGTGGCGCGCTGCTCCGGCACCGGCGCCACCTTCAGCGTCACCTCGGTCAGCACCGCCAGCGTCCCGTGGCTGCCGGTCAGCAGCTTGCACAGGTCGAGCCCCGTCACGTTCTTCAGCACCCGCCCGCCGGAGCGGATCGCCTCGCCCATCCCGTTCACCGCGCGCACCCCCATCACGTGGTCGCGCATCGCCCCCCAGGCCACCCGCCGCGGGCCGGAAAGATTGGCCCCCACCACCCCCCCGATCGTCTGCGCCTGGCTCTGCCCGAACAGCGCGGTGAAATCCGGCGGCTCCGCCACCAGGTGCTGCCCCTTCGCCGCCACCGCCGCCTCTATCTCCCCCAGCGTCGTCCCCGCCCGCGCCGAGATGATCAGCTCGCTCGGCGAATACAGCGTGATCCCCGCAAGCCCCGCGGTCGAAAGCGTGCGCGCCGCCTGCACCGGCCGCAGCAGCCCCTGCTTGCTGCCGCGCCCCGCCACGGCCAGCGGCTCGCCCACCTCATGCGCCTGGCGGATCGCCTCGATCACGCCCTCTTCGCTGCCGGGCATCATTCCGCCGCCAGGCCCTTCAGCGGGAACACCTTGTTGGCATTCAGCAGCCAGCCGGGATCGAAGGCGGACTTGATCCGCCGCTGCTGGTCCAGCTCCGTCTCGGTGAACTGCACCCCCATCAGGTCCCGCTTCTCCACCCCCACTCCGTGCTCCCCGGTCAGGCATCCGCCCACCTCCACGCACAGCGTCAGGATCTCGGCGCCGAACTTCTCCGCCCGCGCGAAGCTCGCCGGGTCGTTGGCGTCGAACATGATCAGCGGGTGCAGGTTGCCGTCCCCGGCATGGAAGATGTTCGCCACCTGCAGCCCGTAGCTTTCGCTCATCTCCCCGATCCGCCGCAGCACATGCGGCAGCTGGCTGGTCGGGATCGTCCCGTCCATGCACATGTAGTCCGGCGAGATCCGCCCCACCGCCCCGAACGCCCCCTTGCGCCCCTTCCAGATCGCCAGCGACTCCTCGGCGGAGGTCGAAACCTTCAGGCTGATCGGATCATGCCGCGCGCAGATCTCCTTCAGCCGGTCCAGCAGGAAATCCTGCTCCGCCGTCGATCCCTCCACCTCGATGATCAGCAGCGCCTCGGCATCCAGCGGATACCCGGCATGGGCGAAGGCCTCGCAGGCATGGATCGCCGGCCGGTCCATGAACTCCAGCGCCACCGGAATGATGCCCGAGCCGATGATGCTGTCCACGCAGGCACCCGCCACCTCGTTGCTGCGGAACGCCGCCAGCATCGCCCGTGCCCCCTCCGCCGCGCGCAGGATGCGCACCGTCACCTCGGTCACGATGGCAAGCTGCCCCTCGCTGCCGGTCATCAGCCCCAGCCAGTCGTACCCCGCGGCATCCAGGTGGGCGCCGCCGATCTCCAGCACCTCCCCCTCCACCGTCACCACCTTCAGCCCCAGCAGGTTGTTGGCCGTCACCCCATAGCGCAGGCAATGCGCGCCGCCGGAGTTCATGTTCACGTTGCCGCCGATCATGCAGGCCAACTGGCTGGAGGGATCGGGCGCATAGAAGAACCCCTCTCCCGCCACCGCCTGGGTGATCCCGATATTGGTCACGCCGGCCTGCACCGTGGCGCAGCGATCGGCATAGTCGATCTCGGTGATCCGGTTCATCCGCATCAGCCCCAGCACCACCGAATCGGCCATCGGCAGCGCCCCGCCGGAAAGCGACGTCCCCGCCCCGCGCGGCACCACCCGCACCCCCTCGCGGTGGCAGAACGCCATCACCGCCGCCACCTCCTCGGTCGTCCGCGGCAGCACCACGGCCAGCGGCACCTGGCGATAGGCCGAAAGCCCGTCGGTCTCATAGGGCTTCAGCCGCAGCTTCTCGGCGATCACCCCGTCATCGGGCAGCAGCTCGCGCAGCCCGGCGACGATGGCGTCGCGGCGCGCAAGAATCCCCGGCTTGGGGGCGGGCTGAGGGAGCATGGCGGCCTCCGGATCGGCGCGCGGAATGTGGCGCCTGAGAGCAGGAGGCGCAACAACGAAGGCGCCCCGGAGGTCTCCCCCCGGGGCGCGATCAGCTCAACAGGAAGCCGGCCGCCTCAGCCCTGGCGGGCCTTCATGCGCGGGTTCTTCTTGTTGATCACATAGACGCGGCCATGGCGGCGCACCACGCGGCAGTTCTTGTCGCGCACCTTGGCGGAACGGAGGCTGTTGCGGACTTTCATGGGAAGCGGCCTTCAACGCCCACAAGGGGCATGGATACAGAGGCGCGGGAACTAGAGGCGCGGCGCCGCCCTGTCAAGCGCCTCACCCCAGCGCCGAGCCGCCGATCGCATGCCAGCGCATCATCCGGATGCGCCCGGCATGCATCAGCCGGATGCGCCGCGTCCACAGCTCCGCCTGCGCCACCACGGCGGCGGCACGCTCCGGGGCAGGGCGGTCGCGCGCCATCTGCCGCACCAGGTGGCGCCAGCCCAGCACCGCCAGCCGCATATGCCGCGCCGAGACATCCTCGGCCACCCGCACGTCGAAGCCCAGCCGCGAAAGCCCGCGCGTGATCGGCTCCGGCTGCGGCAGCACCGGCACCCGCCCCTCCAGCCGGCACCAGGCCGCAATCGCCGGGTCGGCCGGGTCCAACGGCTCCTGCGCCACCGTCTCCACCAGCACCACCTGCCCGTGCGGCTTCAACGCCTGGGCGATCGCCGCCAGCACCGGCACCACCGGCGCATCGCGGATCGCATCCAGCGCCAGCGCATGGTGGCTGGCCCGCGGCGCGAAGGCCGGCGCATGCCGGTTCCACCCCGCCACGCTCGCCCGCTTGGCCATCGCCGCCCCGGCCCGCTGGATGCGCCGCGCCGCGATCGCCGCCAGGTCCGGGTCCGCCTCGTGCCCGTTCACCCACACCCCCATCTCGGTCGCCAGGAACTGCGCCGGCCCCCCCG
>CANHCJ010000402.1 GCA_947458025.1 Rhodospirillales bacterium
AACCTGGAAACTCACCGACCCCGAGCTGAAGCTCCGCCCCTACGAAATCCGCGCCATCCGCTACTGGCGCAAAAAATACGGCCGCGACTGAGCACCCCCAGCCGCGGCCAATTTATTACACTATCAAAAAATTCCACATCAAGGCGTAATGGCCACCTTCAGCACCCCATCCCGCTGGTGGCTGAACAGCTCATACGCCGCCTCGATCTCATCCAGCCGGAACCGGTGCGTCACCATCGGCTTCAGGTCCACCCGCCCGCTGCGGATCACCTCCATCAGCCGCCGCATCCGCTCCTTCCCCCCCGGGCACAGCGTGGTGACGATCGTGTGGTCCCCCAGCCCCGCCGCGAACGCCCCCAGCGGAATCCGCAGGTCGGTCGAATACACCCCCAGGCTGGACAGGGTCCCCCCCGGCCGCAGCACCCGCAGCGCCCCCTCGAACGTCGCCTGCGTCCCCAGCGCCTCGATCGCCACGTCCACCCCGCGCCCGTCAGTGATCTCCATGATCGCCTCCACCGGATCGCGGTCATGGAAATCGATCACCACATCGGCCCCCACCGACCGCGCCATGGTCAGCCGCTTGCCGATCCCGTCCACGCCGATGATCGTCGTCGCCCCCATCAGCTTCGCCCCCGCCGTCGCGCACAGCCCGATCGGCCCCTGCGCGAACACCGCCACGGCATCGCCGATCCGGATCCCCCCGCGCTCCGCCCCGGAAAACCCGGTGGACATGATGTCCGGGCACATCAGCACCTGCTCGTCGGTCAGCTCGTCCGGCACCACCGCCAGGTTGACCATCGCATCCGGCACCAGCACGTACTCCGCCTGGCACCCATCGATCGTATTGCCGAACCGCCACCCGCCCATCGCCTTGAACCCGTGCCTGGTCCCCTTCCCGTCCTGGGAGAAACACCCGCACAGGCACGCCGCCGAATGCCCCGAAGGCGTGATCGCCCCGGCAATCACCCGCTGCCCCTCGCGATACCCCTCCACTGCCGAGCCGAGCTTCTCGATCACCCCCACCGGCTCATGCCCGATGGTAAGGCCCGGCTGCACCGGATACTCGCCCTTCAGGATATGCACGTCCGTCCCGCAGATCGTCGTCGTGGTGATCCGGACCAGCGCATCCAGCGGCCCCGGCTCCGGAATCGGCTTCTCATCCAGCACGATCCGACCGGGTTCCACGAACACGGCGGCCTTCATGCGCTTGGCCATGGCGTCCTCCTGCGTTGCTGCCAGGGCAACGCCTCGCACGCCGATAGGTCCCCCGCCTTGATGCCGGTCAATCCCCCGGTTGACCGGCACGGAATGCCGCCCCACCGTGCCGGAAATGAAGTTCCCTCTCTGGCTGCAAGCCCTCGGCGCCGCGATGCTGGCGCAAACCATCTCCACCTTCATGGGCCAGTCCCTGCCGGTGCTCGCCCCCCTGCTCACCGCCTCGGCCGGCGTCGCGCCGGAGCGGATCGGCAACCTGTCCTCGCTCTCCTCCTTCGCCTCCATCGCCTACATGGCCTTCGGCGCCCCCATCCTCGCCCGCCTCGGCGCGGTGGCCAGCCTCCAGCTCGGCACCGCCATCGCCGTGCTGGGCCTGGCCGTCGCCGCCATCGGCACCTGGCCCGCCTTGCTCGCCGGCGCCCTGCTGATGGGCCTCGGCTACGGCCCCACCCCGCCCGCCGGCAGCCGCATGCTGCAGGCCACCGCACCGCCCGCCCACCGCTCGCTCATCTTCTCCATCAAGCAGGCCGGCGCCCCCGCCGGCGGCGCCCTCGCCGGCCTGGTCATCGCCCCCGTCGCCGCCCTGCATGGCGGCCTGCCCGCGCTGATGGTCGCCATCGTCGCCGGCCTGCTCTGCGTGCTGGCCACCAACCCGCTCCGCCGAACCCTCGATGCCGACCGCGACCGTACCGCCTCCGTCCATCCCCGCGTGCTGTTCAGCCGCCGCAACCTCGCCGTCCCGTTCCGCGCCCTGGCCCGCTCGCCGGCCCTGCTGCCGCTGACGGCGCTGGCCTTCTCCTTTGCCGTGCTGCAGGGCGCGCTGTTCAGCTTCTCCGTCACCTTTCTCACCCAGCGCGGCCTCAGCCTCGCCGCCGCCGGCTTCGCCTTCGCCTGCCTGCAGGCCGCCGGCACCATCGCCCGCATCCTGCTCGGCTGGGTCGCCGACCGCACCGGCCATGCCACGATGAACCTGGTCGTGCAGGCCTTCCTCGCCGCCGCCGCTATGGCCGCCTATGCCCTGATGCCGCCGGATGCCCCGCTCTGGTGGATCGCCACCCTGGCCGCCATCGCCGGCTTCTTCGGCGCCTCCTGGAACGGCATCTATTTGGCCGAGGTTGCCCGCCTCGCCGCCCCCGGCGGCGTGGCCGACGCCACCGCCGGCTCCACCATGCTGTGCTTCATGGGCTACGTGATCGGCCCCACCCTGTTCGCCGCCGCCGTGCCGCACTGGGGCTGGGAGATCCCCTTCCTGCTCTGTGCCGCCCAGCTGGCCGTGATGGGTGCCGTGCAGGGCCTGCTGCTGCGCCGGCGCTGAAAGCGCCTATATTCCCGCCGGAGGTGCCCCGCATGTCCGACACCAACACCACCCGGAAGCCCAAGACCGTTCTCAAGACCGAGCGGCCGAAGCTGCACAAGGTGATCCTGCTGAACGACGACTACACCCCGCGCCACTTCGTGGTGACGGTGCTGAAATCCGAGTTCGGCATGAACGAGGGCACCGCCAGCCGCGTGATGATGACCGCCCACCAGCGCGGCGCCTGCGTGGTGGCGGTGTTCACCCGGGACGTGGCGGAAACCAAGGCCACCCGCGCCACCGAAGCCGGCCGCAAGGCCGGCCATCCGCTCACCTTCACCACCGAGCCGGAGGAATAGCCGGCGTGCGATCGGCGGAGGCGGAACCGCCGGAGCCGTGAATCGCCCGCCCCACTACGCGGTCACGTGGACACCGGGTACCCGCCCGCCATTCCACTTGCCGCCCAGTGCCCGCTCGATCTGGGCGCCGAGCTGCAGCAGCAGCCCATCGTTGCCCTGCGCCGCCAGCGCCTGGATGCCCAGCGGCAGCCCGTTCTCGTGCTGCGCCATCGGCAGCGACAGGCCCGGCGTGCCGGTAAGGTTGGCCAGCGGCGTGTAGGCATACATGCCCCACAGCTTCTCGAACCAGGCCAGCGGCGTGTCGGTGTCGTTCAGCGTCAGGAAGTCCATCGTGCCGCGCCGATGCGTGGTCTGGGTGGAGATCGGCGTCAGGATCACGTCCCACTCGGTGAAGAACCGGCCGAAGGCCCGGCTGGTGCTGTTGAACCCCGCCTGCATGTCCGCCCGCGCCGTGTAGGTGAGGTCGCGGCCGTACTCCCAGATGCGCCAGTTCATCGATTCGATCAGCTCGCGCGGCGGGCTGGCATGGCCGCGCAGCGCCGACAGCCGGGCCACGTTCTGGGCGATGTTGGTGATGTAGCAGGTGGTCTGCGCCGCATAGCCGGCGCGGAAATCCACCTCCGGCACCTTCCACTCCACATGGTGCCCGAGCCCTTCGAGGAACCGCCCGGCCTTCTCCAGCTCGGCGGCGATGTGCGGCGTGGCCTTGTAGTCGCCCCATTCATGCGACACCGCGATGCGCAGCCGGCCGGGGTCGCGCTGCACCAGCGCGGCATAGGGCTCCGGCGGCGACCAGAACGGCATGAACTCGCCCGGCGCCCCGCCGCGGCAGGCATCGAAGAACAGGGCGGTGTCGCGGATGCTGCGGGAATGGCAGCCCTGGGTGGAGACCAGCGCCATCAGGTCCGACCCGCCGGGGGCGGCCGAGAACACGCCGCGCGAGGGCTTGAGGCCGATATTGCCGCAGATTCCCGCGGGGATGCGGATGGAGCCGCCGCCGTCGCTGGCATGGCTGATCGGCAGCACCCCGGCCGCCACCGCGGCGGCGGTGCCGGCCGAGGAGCCGCCGGTGGTGTAGGCCTGGTCCCACGGGTTCTTCGAGACATAGACCCGCTCGTTCTCCACCGAGCCGCAGGTGCCGAATTCCGGCGTGGTGGTGCGGCCGATGATGTTGAGCCCGGCCTGGCGGAGCTTCGTGGTAAGGAAGGCATCCTCCCGCGCCACGTTGCCC
>CANHCJ010000403.1 GCA_947458025.1 Rhodospirillales bacterium
ATCGAGGGCACCCCCGCCCTCATCCACGGCGGCCCCTTCGCCAACATCGCCCATGGCTGCAACTCCGTCATCGCCACCAAGCTCGCCCTGAAGCTGTCGGACGTCGTCGTCACCGAAGCCGGCTTCGGCGCCGACCTGGGCGGGGAGAAGTTCCTCGACATCAAGTGCCGCCAGGCCGGCCTCGCCCCCTCCTGCGCCGTCGTCGTCGCCACCGTCCGCGCGCTCAAGATGCATGGCGGCGTGGCCCGCAAGGACCTGGGCACCCAGGACGTCGCCGCCGTCTCCCGCGGCGTGGTCAACCTCGCCCGCCACGTGGAGAATCTCGGCAAGTTCGGCCTGCCCGTGGTGGTGGCGCTGAACCGCTTCAACACCGACACCGCCGAAGAAATCGCCGCCATCCGCGAGGCCATGGCAGCCCTGGGCACCGAGGTCTTCCTCTGCACCCACTGGTCCGATGGCGGCGCCGGCGCCGAAGACCTCGCCCGCGCCGTGGCCGCCCGCATCGCCGCCAAGACCGCCGCCTACAAGCCGCTCTATCCGAGCCATCTGCGCCTGGCCGACAAGATCCGCGCCATCGCGCAAGGCATCTACCGCGCCGACGATATCGACCTCGCCTCCGGCGTGGCCAAGAAGCTCGAAAGCTACGAGAAGGCCGGCTTCGCCGACGTGCCCGTGTGCATCGCCAAGACCCAGTACAGCTTCAGCAGCGACCCCACCCTGCTCGGCGCCCCCACCGGCCACACCCTCACGGTGCGCGACGTGCGCCTCTCCGCCGGCGCCGGCTTCGTGGTGGCCGTCTGCGGCGACATCATGACCATGCCCGGCCTGCCAAGGGTTCCGGCGGCCAATACGATCACGCTGAATGATCTCGGCGGGATCGAGGGGCTGTTCTAGGGAAGCAAGCCGTTCTTTTTCTTCAGAAAAGGAAGACCCGTCCGTCCTTTCCTCGATGCCCCGCAAACGGCAACGGCCCTCATCCTTTCGGATGAGGGCCGTCGGCCTCGGGCGGGAACGCCCGGTGCGGGGATCAGAACGCCAGCACGTTGAAGGCGTTGGTCAGGCGGCCGGACAGCGCGGTGAACGCGGTGGCCAGGCCCACGGCCAGCACGCCGGCGATCAGGCCGTACTCCATGGCGGTCACGCCACGGCGGTCGGCAGCGGCGCTCTTCAGGATCTGCATCACGGTCTGGAACATGGATGTGTCTCTCTAGGATGAATGAAGTGAAAGCCCCCGGTGTGGGCGACCCGGACCATCCCGGTGCCGCCCTGCCGTGTGCACTAGGTAACAGACTGTTTCTTACATCCCAGCTACAGCAATTCATGTTTTTTTAGCGACATTTTGAGCGTCGCTGAGACACTCCCCCAACCTCCCGCGGCGCCACGAACTGGCGAACCCTCTGTTATCACGCATTTTTCCCGCACGAACTGAAGCCCCCGCACCACGTGGCTCCACCGGCCCGGGATGGCTCCCAACCCCGCCCGGGTGCAAATTCGTGAAAGATGTATCAACGGCCGCCCGGCGCCGCTGCACGGGCCCGGATCAGGACCGGCACCGGCCGCGCTTGCGGCGGGCGGCGAACCCGGCCATGGAACCCTACCTGCCGCCACGCAGGGGCAGGCATGGAGCCGGGCGATGGACGAGGTGACGGATCCGGATGGGCTGGCCGAGGAGGCCGCGCGGGTGCTGGCCGCGGGGCCGGATGCGGCGATGCTCGGGCAGTTGGCGCAGGCGTGGCGGGCACATCCTGGCCATGCCGGGGTCACGCTGCGGCTGGCCGATGCGCTGCAGCTGGCCGGGCAGCGGGAGCAGGCGGTGGCGGCCTATGCCGCGGCCCTGGCGCTGGATGCGATGAGCTTCGAGGCCTGGTACGGCATGGCCGGCGCGCAGATGGGGCGCGGGGCCTATGCGGCCGCAAGGGATGCGCTGGTGCAGGCGCTGGGGCTGCAGCCGCAGGCGGAGGGGGCGCGGTGCCTGCTGGCGGAGGCGTTGTTCAACCTGGGCGAGGTGGATGCCGCCTCAGCGGCGTACCAGCGGGTGATCGCGCGGGGCGCGCCAGCGATGCGCGATGCGGCGCTGGCATCTCTGGCGGTGTTGATTCCCGGCAGCATGGCGGCCTCCCACGAGTTGGTGCGGGCGGTGCGGGCGGCCTGGATCGGGCGGGCCGGGGGCGCCATCCAGCCGCTGCCGCGGCGGGCGGCGCCGGCGGGGCGGAAGATCCGGGTGGGGTATCTCTCGGCGTTCTTCGGGGCGCGCAACTGGATGAAGCCGGTGTTCGGGGTGGTCAACCGGCATGATCGCGAGCGGTTCGAGGTGCACCTGATCGCCGACGGGGAGGACCCATCGGAGGCCGCGGGCTACCGGGCGGATGACCGGGACAAGGTGTGGCAGGTGAAGGGGATGCCGAACGGGGCGCTGGCCCGCGCCATCGCCAAGGCGGAGCTGGATGTGCTGGTGGACCTGAACGGCTACTCGCTGGCCGGGCGGCTCGGGCTGTTTCCGTACCGGCCGGCGCGGTTCCAGGTGAGCTGGTTCAACATGTTCGCGACCTCCGCAGTGCCGGGGATCGATGCCGTGGTGGGCGATGCCTGCGTGATCCGGGTGGAGGAGGAAGCGCATTATTCCGAGCAGGTGCTGCGTGTGCCGGGGAGCTACCTGGCGTTCGAGGTGGCCTATCCCACGCCCGAGGTGGCGCCGCTGCCGTGGCTGGCGAACGGGGTGCCGACACTGGGGTGCCTGGGATCGGCCTACAAGCTGACGCCGCAGACGATCGATGCCTGGGCGGCGATCCTGCGGGCGGTGCCGGCGGCGCGGCTGGTGGTGGGCAATGCGGCGCTGGACGAGGAGGGCAACCGGGCCGAGCTGCTGCGGCGGCTGGAGGGGCGGGGCGTGGCGGCTTCGCGGGTGGCGCTTTCGGGGCGCGCCGAGCATTTCGAGTTCCTGCGCGGCTACGGGGCGATCGACATCGCGCTGGACACCTTCCCCTACAACGGCGGCACCACCACCACTGAGGCGCTGTGGCAGGGGGTGCCGGTGCTGACGACGAATGGCGACCGCTGGGCCGCGCGGACCAGCCGGACCCTGCTGCTGGCGGCGGGGCTTTCGGAATGGGTGGCGGAGGATCTCGACGGGTTCGTGGCCCAGGCGGTTGCCCTGCTGGGCGACCCCGCGACGCCCGGGCGGCTGGCTGCGCTGCGGGCCGGGATGCGGGATCGGCTGGCGGCCGGTGCGGCCTGCGACAGCGCGGGTTTGTGCCGGGCGCTGGAGGGGCTCTATACGCTGGGGCTTGAACGAAACGTCTGACGGAGGAACGGCCATGCGCCGCCTGCTTCGACTTGCCGCCTTCGCGCTGGCCGCGCTTCCGGGCATGGCCGCCGCCCAATCGCCCTCCACCCTGCGGGTGGTGCTGGTGAACGACCTGGCGAGCCTGGACCCGGTGGTCTCGACCGCCGCCTTCGTGCGCAACCACGGGTTCCTGAACTACGACCAGCTGTTTGCGCTGGACAGCAAGGGCGAGGCGCAGCCGCAGATGGTGGGCGCGTGGAGCAAGTCCCCGGACGGGATGAGCTATTCCTTCACCCTGCGCGACGGGCTCGCCTGGCATGACGGCACGCCGGTGCGGGCGGCCGATGCGGTGGCCAGCGTGAAGCGCTGGGCGCAGCGTGACGTGGTGGGCCGGGCGCTGGCCGCCGCCACGGCGAGCATGGAGGCGGTGGACGACAAGACGTTCACCATCAAGCTGAGCCGCCCCTTCGCGCTGGTGACCGAGGCGCTGGCGCGGCCGACCGCCTCGGCCCTGTTCGTGATGCCGGAGCGGATCGCGAGCACGCCGGCCAACCAGGCCTTCACCGACCCGATGGGCTCCGGCCCGTTCATCTTCCAGCGCGATCAGTGGCGGGTGGGCGATCGGGCGATCTACATCCGCAACCCGGCCTACCGGCCGCGCGCCGAGGCGCCGGACGGGCTGGCGGGCGGCAAGGTGGCGAAGCTGGAGCGGATCGAGTGGCGGGCGATCCCCGACCAGTCCACCGCGGCGGCGGCGCTGCAGGCGGGCGAGATCGACCTGATCGAGCAGCCC
>CANHCJ010000404.1 GCA_947458025.1 Rhodospirillales bacterium
CCCGCAGCTGACCGTCGGCCTCATCGAGGGCGGCATCAACACCAACGTCGTGCCCGACCGCGTCACCCTGCGCCTCGACCGCCGCATCGTGCCGGACGAAACCCCCGCCGAGGTCGAGGCCGAGCTCCGCGGGGTCATCGAGGGCGCCGCCCGCGCCCACCCCCGCGCCGGCCTGTCCATCCGCCGCATCCTTCTCGCCACCCCCCTCACCCCCACCCCCCAAGCCGGCCGCTTCACGGAAATCCTCTGCCGCCACGCCAGCGCCGAGCTCGGCGAGCCCATCACCGCGGGCGGCGTCCCGCTCTACACCGATGCCCGCCACTACGCCGCCGCCGGCGTCCCGATCATCCTTTTCCACCGCCGTTCTCACCTTGCATAATGCGTCGTCACGCGCTATCGGGATCGCGATCGCCGACAGCAGAGGAGTTCAGCGGATGGGAATGGCAACGCGGATCGCGGGAGCGGTACTCGGGCTGTGCTTGCTCGCCAGCGGCGCCCAGGCTGCGCCCTATAAAGTGCTGTGGTGGGATTCCACCCCGGAGTACTGGGGGCATTACCCCTCGGGGTACTATGCCCAGGCCGCCAATTCGCTCCGCCAGGAGATGTCGACCTACCTCACCGGCTTCAGCGGCGGAACGCTGTTCTCCAGCACCTATGTCGACAGCGAGACGCCCGGAACCCTGGCAGCGCAGCTCGGCTCGAACAGCTACGATGTCATCGTGTTCGACGCCACCAGCTTCAGCGCCAAGTTCAACTCCGCCGACCTGCTCGCCGTACAGAGCTTCTACCAGAACAACAGCAACGTCCTGCTGGACGGTACGCTGTACGTCCGCAGCGCCAACGGAAACGCCTTCACCGACTTCCCCGGCATCAACGATGCGCTGGGCATCTTCACCGCCAACCAGGTCAAGGCCCTGGCCAGCCGCGGCGGCGGCATCATGATCGGCACCGACCATCAGGGCTTCCAGGTGGATGCGAACCAGGTGCTCCAGGCGGTGATCCCCGGCGCCGCGTTCAGCGGCATCACCTACCCGTCGACGGATGGCGTGTTCACCGGCACCGAACTGCTGACCACCGCCGGCGCCGTGGCCCCGGCTGACGTCTTCCCCAACTGGTCGAACGCGTCCACCCAGGGGATCGCGCCCACCGGCAACTTCACCGATTTCCTCGGCAATCCGGTGACGCTGTATTCGCAGGTGGATGTGGCCGACAAGCCCGGCGGAGGGCCGCGCTTCTCCAATATCAGCACCAGCTTCGCCCCCGGCGGCCGCGAGATCGATATCGACGACCCCGAGCCGCCCGTCACCGGCACGCCGGAACCGGCCAGCCTCGCGATGTTCGGCGTGGGCCTGCTCGGCCTGGCCCGGATGCGCCGGCGCCGTCCGACGCTCTGAACCACCCGATAGGCTGAACGAAGAACGGCCGGGCGGAAACGCCCGGCCGTTTCTGATTCGTGTTTTGCGCGCCGCCACCGGCCAGCCCGGCGCGCGATCCCAACCGGCGAACTCTACGGCGCCGGCCCCCGCAGCATCGAGGAAGCCAACGCCCACCGCGCCGACGAACGCGTCCGCCCCAGCGACCTCCACGCCGCCACCCGCATCGTCGCCCTGGCCCTGGCCGACCTGCTGGAGAGCTGACCCGGGCTTGATCTGGATCAAGGGCTACCCCCGCCGCCGGGCCTACCACGTCATGGGACCGAAACAGTGGGGGCGGCGATGGCGCGCGCACGGGCAGGCAAGGCAGACAGCGAAACCACGGTAGCGGAGCCGCCGGCCCAGGATGCGCCGGCCCCGCTCCCGGCCGCCGAACCCCAGGCCCAGCAGGCCGCGCCGCCGGAGCCGGAGCCGGAAACCGAACCCGCCCCGCCAACCGACGCCGCCGCCGCCCTGCACCGCATCGCCGAGATGAAGCACGACCCGGCGGCCATCCACCGCCTGTTCGAAACCGGCGAATACCCCTACGCCACCCGGATGCGCTCCGACGCCTACGAGCGCCACATGCTCGACCTCCAGCGCGACCTGCTGAAGGCCCAGCGCTGGGTGGAGGAAACGGGCGAGCGCATCATCATCCTGTTCGAGGGCCGCGACGCCGCCGGCAAGGGCGGCACGATCAAGCGCTACATGGAACACATGAACCCCCGCACCGCGCGCGTCGTCGCGCTGCAGAAGCCCACCGACCGCGAGCGCACCCAGTGGTTCTTCCAGCGCTACATCGCCCACCTGCCCGCGGCCGGCGAGATCGTGCTGTTCGACCGCTCCTGGTACAACCGCGCCGGGGTGGAACGCGTGATGGGCTTCTGCACCCCGCACGAATACCTGGAGTTCATGCGCCAGTGCCCGGAGTTCGAGCGCATGATCACCCGCTCCGGCATCCGCCTGTTCAAGTTCTGGTTCTCCGTCAGCCGCGACGAGCAGCGCCGCCGCTTCGAGGCGCGCGAAACCGATGCGCTGAAGCAATGGAAGCTCAGCCCCATCGACCGCGCCTCGCTGGACAAGTGGGACCAGTACACCGAAGCGAAGGAGGCGATGTTCTTCTACACCGACACCGCCGACGCGCCCTGGACCATCATCAAGTCCGACGACAAGCGCCGCGCCCGCCTCAACAGCCTGCAGCACTTCCTCTCCAGCCTGCCCTACCCGAACAAGGACGAGGCGATCGTCACCGGCCCCGACCCGCTGATCGTCGGCGCCTCCGCCCATGTCATCGGCCGCGCCGACATCATCGGCCGAACCGTCCACCCCGCCCTCAAGCGCGGCCAACCCGGCTGACCAGCCGCCCGCGCCGGACAGGAATGGCAGCGCCGGCGAATTGACTTCCCGGCCACCGCCCTCCACATGCCCCCCTGCAACGATCCGCAAGGGGCCACCATGACCGAAACCCTCCGCGTGCTGGGCATCTCCGGCAGCCTCCGAAAGGACAGCTGGAACACCCTCCTGCTCCGTGCCGCCCAGAAGCTCGCCCCCGCCGGCATGGCCATCGAGATCGCCAGCATCCGCGAGCTGCCGTTCTACGATGGCGATGTCGAAGCCGCCGGCATGCCCGCCGAGGTCGCCGCCTTCCGCGAGAAGGTCCGCGCCGCCGACGCCCTGCTGATCGCTTCGCCGGAATACAACGCCTCGGTCTCCGGCGTGCTCAAGAACGCCATCGATTGGGCCAGCCGCCCGCCCAGCCAGCCGCTGGACGGCAAGCCGATCGCCATCTTCGGCACCAGCCCCGGCGCCACCGGCACCATCCGCGGCCAGCAGCACCTGCGCCAGATCCTGGCCAACGTGAACGGCCTCGTCCTGGTCCAGCCCGTCGTCGCCATCGGCAACGCCGCCCAGCGCCTCGATGCCGATGCGAACATCACGGATGAGGCCACCCGCAAGTTCGTCGAGACCATGCTCGCCAAGCTCGTCGACTGGACGCGCCGCCTCAAGTAGCCAATCCTTCCCCTCCGGCCTCACCGCCGGAGGGGAACGCCATGAAGCTCGACATCACCGACCGCAAGCCCTTCGCCGCCGGCACCGCCTTCGGCGACACCGGCCCCTACGAGGTCCTGAAGGGCCGCTTCCACGGCGCCGTCGACCCCGCCGCGCCGGGCCAGCGCCCGATCACCGACCTCGCCCTCGCCCCCACCGGCCCCGACGGCCTGGTGCGCTACACCACCGACATCTTCATCCTCCGCCCCGCCGACCCCGCCCGCGGCAACCGCCGCCTATTCTTCGACTGGGGCAACCGCGGCAACAAGCGCGCCATCCAGTTCTTCAACGACGCCCCGCACAGCAACGACCCCGCCACCGCCGCCCATGCCGGCAACGGCTTCCTGTTCCGCCGCGGCTACAGCGTCGTCTTCGCCGCCTGGCAGGGCGACCTCCTCGCCGGCGACGGCCGCATGCTGCTCGCCCTCCCGGTGGCCCACGAGAACGGCCAACCCGTCCGCGGCCGGCTGCGCACCGAGATCATCGGCCGCCCGGGCCTTTCCACCGTCCCCCTCTCCGGCTGGGCCTCCACCCGCAGCCACCCCACCGTCTCGCTCGACACCACGAAGGCCACCCTCACCCGCCGCCGCTACCCCGGCAGCCCCGCCGA
>CANHCJ010000405.1 GCA_947458025.1 Rhodospirillales bacterium
GTGGTGCCGAAGAACATCCTGATGATCGGCCCCACCGGCTGCGGCAAGACCGAGATCGCCCGCCGCCTCGCCCGCCTCGCCCAGGCACCGTTCCTGAAGGTGGAGGCCACCAAGTTCACCGAGGTCGGCTATGTCGGCCGCGACGTGGAAAGCATCGTGCGCGACCTGGTGGAGGCCAGCATCGCCATGCTGCGCGACAGCCGCCGCAAGGAGGTCCAGGCCAAGGCGGAGCTGGCCGCGGAGGAGCGCATCCTCACCGCGCTGTGCGGCGAGCAGGCCAGCGCGGACACGCGCAGCAAGTTCCGCCGCATGCTCCGCAACGGCGATTTCGAGGACAAGGAGATCGAGATCAGCCTCACCGAAGCCGGCCCCAGCCCGATCGGCCAGTTCGACATGCCCGGCATGCCGCCCGGCCAGGTGATCAACCTCGGCGAGATGATGAAGGGCATGTTCGGCGGCCGCCCCACCGCCCGCAAGCTGCGCGTGGATGCCGCCCGCGAGGCCCTGCAGCGCGAGGAAGCCGACAAGCTGCTCGACAACGACCGCCTCACCCGCGATGCCGTCGCCCATGCCGAGGCCAACGGCATCGTCTTCCTCGACGAGATCGACAAGATCGCCCGCAGCAGCGAAGGCGGCGTGCGCGGCGCCGATGTGTCCCGCGAGGGCGTGCAGCGCGACCTGCTGCCGCTGATCGAGGGCACCACCGTCTCCACCAAGCACGGCCCGGTGAAGACCGACCACATCCTGTTCATCGCCTCCGGCGCCTTCCACCTCTCCAAGCCCGCGGACCTTCTGCCGGAACTCCAGGGCCGCCTGCCGATCCGCGTGGAGCTTCAGCCGCTCTCGCGCGCCGACCTGCGCCGCATCCTCACGGAGCCGGAAGCCAGCCTGCTGAAGCAATACCAGGCCCTGATCGGCACCGAGGGCATGACCCTGGAATTCACCGAGGATTCCATCGACGCCCTGGCCGACCTCGCCGCCGACATCAACGACCGCGTGGAGAACATCGGCGCGCGGCGCCTGCACACGGTGCTGGAGAAGCTGCTGGAAGAAATCAGCTTCACCGCCAGCGACCGCAGCGGCCAGACCGCCACGGTGGATGCCGCCTACGTGAACGAGCGCGTGGCGCCGCTGGCACAGCGGGGCGACCTCAGCCGGTTCATCCTGTAGGCACGGCAAGGCAAGGCGAGGGCTCTGCCCTCGACCCGCTGGGGCCGGCGGCCCCAGACCCCATCCCTTGGCTCTTTGCCTGGCAACTCACCCGATCGGGTGATGTTCGTGCTGCAACGATGCGCGCTAGCGATGCCTCATTCGTGCCCTGCACCCGGGGCTGCCGCGTTCTTTGTGGTCCTGGGTGCCTGGCGCAACATCGGGGAGATCGAAAATGTCATTCGTCCGCGCATTATCAACCAAGCTGCGGATCGCCGCGGTTCCCGCCCTTGCCGTGGCAGCGATGCTGCTGGCGCAGCCGGCGGTCGCCATAACCTATACGGTCGAGGTACTGAGCCCGTTCAACAACTTAAGCGGCATCAACGCCAACGGGCAGGTAGCCGGAACGTATGGATTCCCCGGCATCGGTACGCATGCCGCCCGCTACAACGGCACCGCGATTTTGGACCTCGGCACGGTGGGGGGAACGCACAGTTTCGGCTACGGCATCAACAACACTGGGCAGGTGACCGGGGAAAGCTTCACAAGCGGAAACGCCGCGAGTCATGCCTTCCTCCACAACGGCACCACGATGATCGATCTCGGCACGCTTGGGGGAACATTAAGCCGCGGCTATGGCGTCAATGCCAGCGGACACGTCACCGGAGAATCCTACATCGCCGGCCAACCCATTCGGCGCGCCTTCCTTCACAACGGCACGACGATGCTCAACCTCGGCACATTGGGCGGATCTAGTAGTGCTGGCTATGGGATCAATGACAGCGGTCACGTTGTAGGCTTCGCCGCTACACCCACCGCATGGCACGCCTTCGTCTACAACGGCACCGCGATGGTAAGTCTCGGCACCCTCGGAGGAACATCAAGCGAAGGGAGGGCAATCAACGCGAGCGGCCAAACCACCGGCTTCTCCCGGATCAGCGGCAACAGTGCCGAACATGCTTTCCTCCACAATGGCACGACCATGCTTGACCTTGGCACGCTGGGAGGAACGAACAGCTACGGCTTCGGCATCAACGCTGTCGGACAAGTCGTTGGCTATTCCCAAATCAGCGGAAATACATCGCAGCGCGCCTTCATCTATGATAGCGGGATGATGCAGGATCTTACTTCTCTTCTGGCGACCACAGACCCCCTCTATGGCCTCGTCATTTTAGAGGACGCGCGTGGCATCAATGATTCTGGGCAAATTATCGCGACAGGCCAACTCTCGGGCAGCCCCTTTCGCCAGGGCTATCTTCTCACTCCCGTCGCCAGTGTGGACACGCCCGAACCCGCCTCCCTCGCCCTGCTCGGCACCGGCGTGCTGGCCATGGCCGGCTTGCGGCGTCGGCGGCGCGCCTGAACTGTTCCGCTTGCGGATTTTCCCATGCCCGTGATGTAGTCGGCGCCCCACATCCGCCGAAGGCCTGGGCCGCATGCCCGACGACAACCCGCTGCACCCCGAGCGCCTGGCGCTCGATCTCTACGCCGCCGTGCTCGATGGCGCGCCGGTCCAGGGCGTGCTGGACGCCATCCGCCGCGGCGTAGGTGCCGACAGCGCCTGGATCTCGCGCGTCGCCTTTGCCGGCAACCAGTGCGCGGGCGCCGAGCGATTCGAGCAGATCGGCCTCGATCCCGCCTCCACCGCCGACTACCTTGCCCACTGGGTGAAGCACGACCCGTGGCTCATCGCCTCGGCCGGTCTCGGCCCCGGCGTTCACAACTACGACCACGCCGTGCCCCAGCGCGACTATCTGGCCAGCGCCTTCTGGAACGATTTCGCCAGCCGCCAGCAACCCGCGGCGCAGCACGTCGTGGCCGCGGGGGTGGCGGTGGCCGGGGAGGCGACAGGCATGTTGGCCCTCCAGCGAAATGGCCGCGCGGGCGCCTTCGGTGCGCGGGAGGAAAAGCTGCTTGCAGCGATCTATCCCCATCTCTCCCGCGCCCTGCTGATCGAAGCGCGGCTGGCCGAGGCCGGCTTGCAGGCCGCGGGTGCCGGCGCCGGGCTGGACGCACTCCGCCACGGCGTGGCGATCATCGCGCCCAACGGCCGGCTGGTCCGGGTGAACACCGCCCTGCACGACATGGTGGCCCGCCGCGACGGGCTTCGCCTTTCCCCCAACCGCCCGCTGGCAGACGACCCGGCGGCCCAGGCCAGGCTCTCGCGCGCGATCGACGCCGCCTTGGCCGCAGCCCCACGCGCCGCCGCCCCGGCCACCGACATCTTCGCCGTGCCCCGCCCCTCCGGCGGCGCCTGGCGGGTGCAGGTCACGGCCCTGCAAGCCGGTGCCACCGGCCCGTTTGCCGGCTTCACCGGCGCACTCGTGATGGTGGCCGACCCGCGCCAGGCCCCGCTGCCCTCCGCCACCACGGTGCAAGCCATGCTGGGCCTTACCCCGGCCGAGGCAAGCCTGGTCCTGGCGCTCGCCGCTGGCCACAGCCTCGCCCAGCATGCCCGCCGGCGCCGGGTGGCGCTGGAAACGCTGCGCACCCATCTGGCCAGCATCCGCCGCAAGACCGGCTGCCGACGGCAGGCCGAACTCGTCGCCCTGATCGTGGCGCTGGGAGCCTGACCTTCGCATCCGGCTATACGTTCCGCCGCCCCGCCCGCACATCCGGGCCATGAGCGATCCCTTCCTCGCCCCCGAGGATCCCACCGCCATCGCGGAGGGGCTGGAGGTGTTCGACGAGATGCCGCCTACGTGAACGAGCGCGTGGCGCCGCTGGCGCAGCGGGGCGACCTCAGCCGGTTCATCCTGTAGCCGGTTCATCCTGTCGCGGGCCGGCCAGCATCGCGGCCAGGCACTCGCGCAGCCGGCGCACCGCCGGGCGGTCGGCGGTTTCCGGCCGGGTCAGGAACCAGTAGCTCCAGGCCGTCCGCCGCCCCAGCCGGCGCGGGTGCACCACGGCCA
>CANHCJ010000406.1 GCA_947458025.1 Rhodospirillales bacterium
ACACGCATCCCGTCGCCACCGGCCGCAGCGACCGTGCCGCGCGGCACCCGGATCTCGGCGCCTTCTGGCGCGGCGTGTGCGAGGGCCCGGCCCTGCGCTCGGCGGTGCACGGCCCGGCGCTGCGCGGCATCACCGCGGGGCTGTTCGGTGCGCCCGCGGTGCCGTTCGACTTCGTCTGGCTGCGCGCCGTCACCGCCGGGCGGGCGAGCCGGTTCCATTTCGACCACGCCTTCATGAACCGCGGCACGGAGCAGGTGCTCACCGCCTGGGTGCCGCTGGGCGAGGTGCGGGTGGCGGATGGGCCGATCGCGCTCGCCGAGGGCTCCACCGCCTGGGCCGACATGGCCGACCGCATCCGCGGCCGCGACGTGGACCGCGAAGCGGGCTTCACCGGCAGCTTCCTGGAGGACGTGGTCGACCTGGTGGAGCAGCGCGACAGCCGTGTGCTGACTGCCGATTTCGCCCCCGGGGACGTGCTGCTGTTCGGCATGTTCCTCTTCCACGGCAGCCTGGACAACGAGGCCCAAGGCGGGCGCGTGCGCCTCTCCGCCGACACCCGCTTCCAGCAGGCTTCCGCCGCGCGCGACGACCGCTGGTTCGGTGCGCCCCCGCCCGGCCATGGCGGGCGTTCCTATGGCGGGCTCTCGGGCGCGCAGCCGCTGACCGCCGACCCCATCGTGAGGTGAGCCCGATGTTCCAGCCCCAGCAAACCTTCTGCGGCCTGCCGCACGGCATGCCCCACGCGGGCACCAGGGCGGCGGTGCTGGGCGTGCCCTATGACTGCGGGATCCACCCCTTCCGCGTCGGCTCGCGCGAGGCGCCCTCGGCGGTGCGCCGCGCCTCACGCCACCTGCGCGCCTTCCATGTGAGCCAGGGCGACTTCAACGTGCTGGAGCAGCTCGGCGCCGTCGATTGCGGCGACATTTCCCTGCTGCCCGGCCGGCCGCTCCAGGCCTTCCCGGCGATCGAGGCGGCGGCGGGCGCGGTGCTGGATGCCGGCGCGGTGCCGGTGGCGATCTGCGGCGACGGCTCCGGCTCCCTGCCGCTGATGCGCGCCGCCGGCAAGCGCCACCCCGGTATGGTGGCGCTGCACATCGACAGCCACACCGACGCCTATGAACTCCCCGACGCCGACCCGCTCGACCCCTCCACCCAGTTCACCCATGCCGTCACGGAAGGGGTGATCGACGTCTCGCGCTCCTGGCATGTCGGCATCCGCGGCTTCACCTCCGTGCCCGGCATCGTCTCCCGCGCGCGCGGGCTGGGCTTCGGCGTGGTCACCACGGAGGACCTGCTGCGCCGCGGCTTCGCCCAGACGATGGCGGAGTTCCGCGACATCGTCGGCAAGCGGCCGGTCTACCTGTGCTGGGACATGGACATCTTCGACCCCTCGGTGGCGCCCGGCGTCTGCACCCCCACCTGGGGCGGGCTGTCGGCGCGCGAGGGGATCGAGCTGCTGCGCGAGTGCCACGGGCTGAACATCGTGGCGATCGACTTCAACACCGTGAGCCCACCGCAGGACGTGGCCGAGCAGGCCGCCTTCCTGTGCGCGCACATGGTGATGGAGGCGATGCTGCTGCTGGCCCGGCGCCTGGGCGCCGCGGGGTAGCGCCGGGTCGCCTCAGATATACTGCTTGAAGCGCAGGAAGGCGATCGCGCCGGCGGTCAGCAGCACGGTCAGCACCAGCACGCCCAGCCACGCGGCGAGTACCAGGCTGCGGCCGGAAGCGCGCGCCTGGGCGCGGGGGGCGGCACGGCGTTCGGCGGCCTCCACATGGTCGGCCAGGGTGGGGCGCGGTTTCTTGGCCATCTTGGTCTGGGGCCGGTCGAAGGGGTTACGCCGGGGCGTTACGTAATATCACAGGCTCAGCCTCCGGCAAGCGCATGCTGCACCCCTGTCGCCATTTGTCACGTGGCCGCGGCGAGGCGGCGGAAAGGCGCGCGCGGCGGGTTCCGATGGCCCCCCGCGGGGCGCCTCACGCCGCCACGCCCTGGTGCGCGCGGGCCACGGCGGCGATCAGCTCCTCGCGCGGCACCGGCTTGCTCAGATGCGCGTCCATCCCGGCGGCGCAGCAGGTGGCGCCGACCTCGCTGCCCGCCTCGGCGGTGAGGCCGATGATGCGCAGCCGGCGCAGCGGGCCGTCGCGGTCCTCGCGCTCGTCGCGGCGGATCAGGCGGGTTGCCTCCAGCCCGTCCATTCCCGGCATCTGCAGGTCCATCAGCAGCGCGTCATAGGCGAAGCGGCGCACCATCGACACCGCCTGGGCCCCGTCCTCCACCACCTCCACCCGCGCGCCGGCGCGCTGCAGGATGGCGCGGGTGACGATCTGGTTGGTCGGGTTGTCCTCCGCCACCAGGATGCGCAGGCCGGCGAGCGGGGCAGGGGGCTGGGCCGGCCCCGGCATGGATGCGGCGGCCTGGGGCAGGCGGGCGGGCGCCGGCTCGGTGGCCAGCATCGCGATCACGCTGCGCAGCCGCGTGGCGAGCACCGGCTTCAGCAGCTGGGCGTCGAACAGCTCCAGCCCCTCGCGCGTCTCGCCGGCCTGGCCGGAGGCGCAGAGCACCAGGCGCAAAGGCTCCTCCCCGCCCAGCGAGGGATCGGCGCGCAGCGCGCGGGCGAAGGACAGCCCGTCCATCACCGGCATCACCCGGTCCACCAGCACCATGTGGTAGGGCGTGCCGGCCCGGGCGGCGGCGCGCAGCAGGCCGAGGGCGGCGATGCCGTCCTCCGCGGTGTCGGCGGCGGCGGCCCCCAGGCCCTCCAGCTGGCGGACCATGATCTCGCGGTTCATCGGCAGGTCGTCCACCACCAGGCAGCGGCGGCCGCGCAGCGGGGTGGGGTCGGCATCGGGCGCGCCGTGGTGGGCGCGCAGGGCCAGGGTGTACTGGAACTCGCTGCCCCCGCCCGGCCGCGCCGCGGCGGCGATGCTGCCGCCCATCGCCTGCACCAGCTGCCGGCAGATCGCCAGCCCCAGCCCGGTGCCGCCGAACTGGCGCGCGATGGAGGCATCGGCCTGGCTGAAGCGCTCGAACAGCATCGGCAGCCGGGTGGGGTCGATGCCGATGCCGGTATCGGCCACGGTGACGCTGAGCTGCAGCAGCCCATCCGGCCGGGGGGCGGCATCCAGCGTGATCTCCACCCAGCCGCGCTCGGTGAACTTCACCGCGTTGCCGACGATGTTCAGCAGCACCTGGCGGAAGCGCCCGGGGTCGCCCACCACCGCCACCGGCAGCCCGTCGCCCAGGCGGCAGACCAGCTCCACCCCCTTCACCGCGGCGGCCGGGGCGAACAGCTCCGTCACCGTCGCCACCTCCTCCTCCAGCACGAAGGGGATCGATTCCAGCTCGAAGGCGCCGGCCTCGATCTTGGAGAAATCCAGGATGTCGTTCAGTACCGTGAGAAGATGCTCGGCGGAGGACTGGATGGTGCGGGTGTAGCGCGCCTGCTCCTGGTCCAGCCGCGTTTCCATCAGCAGCCCGGCCATGCCGATCACGCCGTTCATCGGCGTGCGGATCTCGTGGCTCATGGCGGCGAGGAAATCCTGCTTGGCGCGCCCGTCGGCCAGCGCCCGGCGCTCGCTGCGGGAGAGGTGGTCGCGCTGGCGCCAGAGCTGGTCGGCCTGGCGGAACAGCAGCCAGTGCGCGCCGAACACCACCAGGCACACCGCGGCGAAGCTGGCGAACAGCACCAGCGCCTCCACCTGCCAGGCGGCGAAGGCGGTGCCGGTGCCCTGGGTCGCGGCGATCACGAAGGGCGAGCGCGCGGTGGTGACGTAGCTGGCGATCACCTCGCGCCCGTCCTGCTGGCCGCGCCAGGTGCCGGTGGGCAGGGCGGGCAGGTAGTGGGCGAAGGTCGGCGCCTCGGCATCGCGCCTTCCGATGGCCGCGGCGGGCAGGTCGGTGGCCAGCAGCAGCGTGCCGTCATGGCCCGAAAGCCGCAGCTCGGTGTCGAAGATGCGCGCGGAGTGGCGCAGCATGGCGGCCAGCTGCTCGCCATCCAGCAGCGCGATCACCGCCCCGGCGGAGGCGCCGCCCCGGCCCGGG
>CANHCJ010000407.1 GCA_947458025.1 Rhodospirillales bacterium
GTTCGGTGCCGACGTGCCGGCGGTGCTGCGCCACCCGCTGCTGCGCGGGGCGATCGACCGGGCCTGGCGCGAGCGGGCGGCGCAGTCGGCCGACCTGATGCTGCCGGTGCCGGTGGCGCGCGAGGTGCACGCCACGGTGATCCCGTTCGAGACGCGGCTGCCGGACGGCACCCAGGCGCTGGTGGTGCTTTCGGACCGCACGCGGGAGCGCGCGGTGGAGCAGATGCGGGCGGATTTCGTGGCCAATGCGAGCCATGAGCTGCGCACGCCGCTGGCCAGCCTGATGGGCTTCGTGGAGACGCTGCGCGGGCCGGCGGCGGATGACCCGCCGGCGCAGCAGCGCTTCCTGGCGATCATGGCCGAGCAGGCGGCGCGGATGAGCCGGCTGATCGACGATTTGCTGAGCCTTTCGCGCATCGAGCTGTCCGAGCATTCGCCGCCGGTGGAGCGGATCGACCTGGGCGCGCTGGCGGGGCGGGTGCTGGCGAGCTTCGAGGTGCGGCTGGCGGAGCGGCGGCAGCGCCTGGCGGTGGACATCGCGGCCGGGCTGCCGGCGGTGGCGGCGGATGCCGACCAGATGGCGCAGGTGCTGAGCAACCTGGTGGACAACGCGATGAAGTACGGCCGCGCGGACGGCACGGTTTCCGTCTCGCTGCAGGCGGCGGCCAATGGCGTGGTGCTGGCGGTGCGCGATGACGGGCCGGGGATTGCGCGGGTGCATCTGCCGCGGCTGACCGAGCGGTTCTATCGCGTGGATGCCGGGCGCAGCCGCGGGGCCGGCGGCACGGGGCTGGGGCTGGCGATCGTGAAGCATATCGTGAACCGGCATCGTGGCCGGCTGTTGATCGAGAGCGAGGAGGGGCAGGGGACGACGTTCTCGGTGTTCCTGGCGGCCTCGCCGGAGGAGCGAGCATGACCGGGCCTGCCGCCGTTCTGCGCCGTGCGTATCGGCCCTATCCGTTCCGGGTGGAGGACGTGGAGCTGCGCTTCGAGCTGGACCCGAAGGCGACGCGCGTGCTCTCCCGCCTGGTGCTGCGGCGCGATCCGGCGCAGGGCGATGCGCCGCTGGTGCTGGACGGGGAGGCGCTGGAGCTGGTGGCGCTGCGGCTGAACGGGGAGGCGGTGGGGGAGAACCGGTATCGGCGCCTGCCCTCCGGCGGGCTGGAGATCGAGGGGGTGCCGGACGCGGCGGTGCTGGAGGTGGAGACGCGGATCGACCCCGATGGGAACAGCGAGCTTTCGGGGCTGTACACCTCGGGTGGCGGGTTCTTCACGCAGTGCGAGGCGGAGGGGTTCCGGCGCATCACCTTCTTTCCGGACCGGCCGGACGTGATGGCGCGCTACACCACCACGATCGTGGCCGACCGGGCGGCGGTGCCGGTGCTGCTGGGCAACGGCAACCCGACGGCTTCCGGCGTGGAGGGCGGACGGCACTGGGCGACCTGGACCGACCCGCATCCGAAGCCGAGCTACCTGTTCGCGCTGGTGGCCGGCGACCTGGTGGCGGTGCGGGACAGCTTCACCACGCGCTCCGGCCGGCACGTGGCGCTGGCGATCTGGGTGCGGCGCGGGCACGAGGATGCCTGCGGGCATGCGATGGATTCGCTGAAGCGGTCGATGGCGTGGGACGAGGCGGTGTACGGGCTGGAATACGACCTCGATGTGTTCAACATCGCCGCGGTTTCGGACTTCAACGCGGGGGCGATGGAGAACAAGGGGCTCAACGTCTTCAACACGAAATACGTGCTGGCGCGGCCGGAGACGGCGACGGATTCCGATTACCAGGCGATCGAGGCGGTGATCGCGCATGAGTATTTCCACAACTGGACCGGCAACCGGGTGACGTGCCGGGACTGGTTCCAGCTGTCGCTGAAGGAGGGGCTGACGGTGTTCCGCGACCAGCAGTTCAGCGCGGACATGGGCAGCCCGGCGGTGAAGCGGCTGGGCGATGTGCGCGGGCTGCGGGCGGCGCAGTTCCGCGAGGATGCCGGGCCGCTGGCGCATGCGGTGCGGCCGGAGAGCTACATCGCGATCGACAACTTCTACACCGCCACGATCTACAACAAGGGTGCGGAGGTGGTGCGGATGCTGCACCGCATGGCCGGGCCGGCGGGGTTCCGGCGCGGGATGGATCTGTATTTCGCGCGGCATGACAACCAGGCGGTGACGATCGAGGAGTTCGTGGCCGCGATCGGGGACGGGGCGGGGATGGACCTGTCGCCGTTCCTGGCGTGGTACGACCAGGCGGGCACGCCGGAGCTTTCCTTTGCCGAAACGTACGACGCGGCCGCGCGGCGCTATGTGCTGACGCTGCGGCAGGCGACGAAGCCCACGCCGGGGCAGGCGGAGAAGCGGGCGCTGCCGATCCCGGTGGCGATGGGGCTGCTGGGGCCGGATGGCGCGCAGGTGGCCGAGCGGCTGCTGCTGCTGACCGAGGCTTCGCAGGAGTTCGTGTTCGAGGGGGTGGCGGCGATGCCGGTGCCCTCCCTGCTGCGCGGCTTCTCGGCGCCGGTGCGGCTGGTCGGCATGGACCGGGCGCGGCTGCGCTTCCTGGCGGCGCATGACACCGACCCCTTCGTGCGCTGGGATTCGCTGCAGGGCTATGCGGCCGAGCTGATGCTGGAGCGCATCGGCGATGGCGTGCGCGGCGTGGACGAGGGGCTGCTGGCGGCCTTCGAGGCCACGCTGGACGGGGCGGAGGCGGACCCGGCCTTTGCCGCGGCGTGCCTGGTGCTGCCGGCCGAGGCATCCGTGGCGGACCGGATGGCGGTGGTGGATGTGGATGCCATTCATGCCGTGCGGCAGGATTTGCGCCGGGCGCTGGGGGCGGCGCTGGCGGGGCGGCTGCGGGCGGCGTATGCGGCGCTGGCGGAGGACGGGCCGTATCGCATCGACGGGCGTTCGATCGGGCGGCGGGCGTTGCGCAATGCGTGCCTGGCCTACCTGGCCGCTGCCGGGGAGGAGGGGGTGGCGCTGGCGCAGGCGCAGTATCGCGCGGCGGGGAACATGACCGACCAGCTCGCGGCGCTGGATGTGCTGGCGGCCAGCGATGGGCCGGCGGGGGAGGCGGCGCTGGCCGATTTCCATGCGCGCTGGCGGCATGAGGAGCTGGTGCTGGACAAGTGGTTCGCGCTGCAGGCGCTCTCGCCGCGGGCCGATACGCTTTCGCGGGTGGCGGCGCTGGCGAAGCATCCGGATTTCGACCTGCGCAACCCGAACCGGGCGCGGTCGCTGCTGGCGGCCTTCCCGGGGAACCAGGTGCGGTTCCATGATGCCGGGGGCGGGGGCTACCGGTTCCTGGCCGATGCGGTCATCGCGCTCGATCCGGCCAACAGCCAGATCGCGGCGCGGCTGGTGACGCCGCTGGGGCAGTGGCGGCGGCAGGATGCGGGGCGGCAGGCGCTGATGCGCGCGGCGCTGCGGCGCATCCTGGACCTGCCGGGGCTCAGCCGGGGCACGTTCGAGCAGGCCTCCCGCGCGCTGGGGGAGACGGGCTGAGCGCCGCGCGCTATCCTTGCGGCAACGACGTGGAGGGGCGGCGATGGACGCGCAGCAGATGATGGTGATGCCGGTTTCCGGCGCCGTGGGGGCCGAGGTGCGCGGGATCGACATCTCGCGCCCGTTGCCCGCCACCACGGTGGCGGCGCTGCGCGCGGCGCTGGGGGAGCACGGGGTGCTGTTCTTCCGCGACCAGCAGCTGACCGAGGCGCAGCACATCGCCTTCGCGGAGCAGTTCGCCAAGATCAACATCAACCGCTTCTTCCGCGCGGTGGAGGGCTGGCCGCAGATCGCCGAGGTGCGCAAGGAGCCGGAGCAGACCAAGAACATCGGCGGCGGCTGGCATACCGACCACAGCTATGACGAGATCCCGGCGCTCGGCTCCGTGCTGTATGCGCGCGAGGTGCCGCCCTTCGGCGGGGATACGATCTTCGCCGGCATGTTCGCGGCCTATGACGCGCTGTCGGACGGGTTGAAGCGCACGCTGGAAGGGCTGCGGGCGGTGCATTCCAGCCGGCACGTGTTCGGCGCGCAGGCCA
>CANHCJ010000408.1 GCA_947458025.1 Rhodospirillales bacterium
AAGCCGCTGTCGGAGCTGGCGGCGCGGATGGGGAAATCGGGCTGGGGCTGGGCCGATGCGGTGCTGGCCGCGCTCGGGCTGCCGGGGGCGGTGGCGTCGGACGAGCCGCTCCGGGTGTGGAAGCGGCTGCCGGAATGGGAGGAGGGGCCGCCGCCGCCCGCGCCTTCGGCCCTCGGCGTGGAGGAGGGCGAGGCGCGGCACCGGCTGGCGGACATGCTGGGCGAGGCGGCGGAGGCGCGGCCGGGGCAGAGCGACTATGCCGCGGCGGTGACGCACGCCTTCGCGCCCCGCGAGCAGCGCGGCGACCCGCATCTGGTGCTGGCGGAGGCGGGCACCGGCACCGGCAAGACGCTGGGCTACATCGCGCCGGCCAGCCTGTGGGCGGAGCGCAACAAGGGCAGCGTGTGGATCTCCACCTTCACCCGGCACCTGCAGCGCCAGGTGGAGGGCGAGATGGCCCGGCTGTTCCCCAACGCCGCCGAACGCCGCCGCCGCGTGGTGGTGCGCAAGGGGCGGGAGAACTACCTGTGCCTGCTGAACCTGCAGGACGCGCTGGGGATCGTGCTCTCCGGCCCTTCGCACCAGGGGGTGATCCCGCTGGGGCTGGTGGCGCGCTGGGCGATGGCGACGACCGATGGGGACATCCAGGGCGGCGACCTGCCGGGCTGGTTCGGCGACCTGTTCCCGCCGGCCTATTCCGCCGGGCTGGCCGACCGGCGCGGGGAGTGCATCCACGCCGGCTGCGAGCATTGGCGCAAGTGCTTCGTGGAGCACACGATCCGGCGCGCCCGGGCGGCCGAGCTGGTGGTGGCGAACCATGCGCTGGTGATGGCCCAGGCGGTGTGGGGGGGGCTCGACGACGCCACCGTGCCCAGCCGCTACGTGTTCGACGAGGGGCACCACATCTTCGATGCCGCCGACGGGGCGTTCTCGGCCGTGATCTCCGGCGCGGAGGCGGCGGAGCTGCGGCGCTGGCTGCTGGGGGCCGAAGGCGGGCGTTCCCGCGCGCGCGGGCTGCGGCGGCGGGTGGAGGATCTGGTGGCGGCGCGCGACGACCTGATCGCGCCGCTGGACGCCGCGCTGATGGCCGCGCGCGCCCTGCCGGCGCCGGGCTGGGCGGAGCGGCTGGGGCTGGAACTGCCGACGATCGATGGCGAGCAGGCCAACCCGACCGAATCCTTCCTGCGTGCGGCGCGCCAGCAGGCGCTGGCGCGGGTGCAGGGGGATGGCGAGGCGATAGGGGCCATCGAGTGCGACCTGTATCCGGTGGGGCCGGAGCTGCCGGAGCGCGCGGCGGGGCTGGCGCGGGCGTTGCAGCGCCTGGCCACGCCGCTGAAGACGCTGATGGAGCGGCTGGCGGCCCGGCTGGAGGACGAGGCGGAGGAGCTGGACGAGGCCACCCGCACGCGCATCGAGGCCGCCTGCCGGTCCATGAAGCGCCGCGCCGTCGACCCGCTTTCGGCCTGGGGGGCGATGCTGGCCGCGGTGGGGACGGAGCCGCCGGCGCCGGGCGAGCGGCCGGAGCACGTGCTGTTCCTGCGGCTGGACCGGCGCGGCACGGAAGACCGGGACGTGGGGTTGCACCGGCACTGGCTGGACCCGACCATCCCCTTCGCGGCCACGCTGGCGCGCCCGGCGCAGGGGCTGCTGGTGACATCGGCCACGCTGCGCGATGCCGGGGCGGACGACGTGGAGGCGGCCTGGGCGGATGCGGAGGCGCGGGTGGGCGCCACCCACCTGCCCAGCCCGGCGATCCGCGTGGCCGTGGCCTCGCCCTTCGACTATGCCGCGCAGACGCGCTGCTTCGTGGTGACGGACGTGAACACGCGCGAGATCGGGGCGCTGGCGGCGGCGTATCGCACGCTGTTCACCGCCTCGGGCGGTGGCGGGCTCGGGCTGTTCACGGCGATCGCCCGGCTGCGCGCGGTGCATGCGCGCATCGCCGGGCCGCTGGAGGAGGCGGGCATCCCGCTGCTGGCCCAGCACGTGGACGCGATGGACAACGCCACGCTGGTGGACGTGTTCCGCACCGAGGAGGACAGCTGCCTGCTGGGCACCGATGCGATGCGCGACGGGGTGGACGTGCCCGGCCGCGCGCTGCGGCTGGTGGTGTTCGAGCGCGTGCCCTGGCCCCGCCCCGACATCCTGCACCGCGAGCGGCGGGTGCATCTCTCGGGCGGGGATACCTCCGGCTACGACACGCGGCTGGCGCGGTTCCGGCTGCGCCAGGCCTTCGGGCGGCTGATCCGCGCCGGCACCGACCGCGGCGCCTTCGTGCTGCTGGACCGCTCCACGCCGACGCGGCTGCTCTCCGCCTTTCCGGCCGGGGTGGCGGTGCAGCGCGTGGGGCTGGCGGATGCGGCGGCGCAGGTGCGGGACTTCCTCGGCTGAGGATTTGTTAACGCCGGGATAAGTGGCGACATGCAACGTGGCTTGATCGCGGAGCCGTTTCGCGCTTGTTATGCACGATACAGGTAAAACACTGTAACGAGATGTCGACCGCCGGACCGGGTCAACCGGACCGGCGGGGCGGCGACAGGGAGGCTTCCTCGCGCCGAACAAGCGGGGCGGGGCCGGACGGAACGGACGCGCGAGGGCAGCTGGGGGGCGCCGCGCGGCAGGCGATGAGCGGATGGAGCGCGGCTTGGCCGCGGCGTATGCCTGCGCATTCACCAAAATGTGATTGCAAGATGACAACCATATCGGCTTGTTCTAGAGAGGTTTATGGCGCTTCGCCCCCAATCCTTGGCTTTCACGTTCCTGATCGGGGCGCTTGCCGCGCTGCCGCCGCTGTCGATCGACCTCGGCCTGCCGGCGCTGACGCTGCTGGAATCGTCGCTCGGTGCCTCCCACACCCAGGCGGCGCTGACGCTGTCGTTGTTCCTGGCCGGGTTCGGGCTGTCGCAGCTGGTAATGGGCCCGCTGTCCGACCGGCACGGGCGGCGGCCGGTGATGCTGTGGGGCATGGCGCTGTATGCCGTGGCCGGGCTGGGCTGCGCCCTGGCGCCGACGATCGAGGTGCTGCTGGCCTTCCGGCTGCTGGAGGGGATCGGGGCGGCCGGCGGCACCACGCTGGCCATGGCGGTGGTGCGCGACCGGTTCGACGGCCAGGCCGGGCGCATCAAGATGAGCCAGGTGAGCATGGTGATCACCATCGCCCCGATCATCGCGCCCACGCTGGGCGGGCTGCTGCTGCTGCTGTTCCATGACTGGCGGGTGATCTACGCCGCGCTTTCGGTGGCCGGGGCGGTGCTGGTGGTGGCGGTGTGGCTGGGGCTGGACGAAAGCCGGCCGCCGCTGCCCGGGGCGCGGCTGGACCTGCTGGGGCGCTATGCCGCCGTGTTCCGGCATCGCCGCACCATGGGCTATGTGCTGGTGAACACGCTGGGCTCCGGCGGGCTGTTCGCCTTCATCGCCGGCTCGCCGCTGGTGCTGATGGGCACGATGGGGGTTTCCACCACGGTGTTCGGGCTGCTGTTCGCCGTCACCTCCTCCGGCATCCTGCTGGGCTCCACCATCAACAACATCCTGGCAAAGCGCGGCGTGGCGGCGCGGGCGCCGCTGGCGGTGGGGCTGTCGCTGGCGCCGCTTTCCGCGCTGGGGGCGGCGCTGGTGACCGGGGCGGGCATCGTTTCCGTGGCGACGTTCATCCCCTTCGTGGTGGCGGTGGGGATCTGCCGGGGGCTGACCACGCCCAACATCACCCATGCGGCGCTGGAGCCGGTGCCGCACCACGCCGGCGTCACCGCCGCGCTGATGGGCGCGGGGCAGATGCTGTGCATGGCGCTGGCCAGCGTGGTGGTGGCGGAGATGCACGCGCGGCTGGAGGCGCTGGGGGTGGCGCTGACCATGCTGGGGTTCCTGACCGCCGGCCTGGTCTCCTGGCTGCTGGTGGAGCGCGCGGCCCGGGCGGCGCGGACCGCCTAGCGCGGCGCTGACCTGCCGGGCCGGGCGTGGCAGACTGCGTGCCGATTCGGAGGCACGCGCATGGACCCCGCCACCTG
>CANHCJ010000409.1 GCA_947458025.1 Rhodospirillales bacterium
CCCGCCAGCACACCGGCCAGGAGCAACGCGCGCCGCGCGATCATCCCTCCCGCCTGGCGATCCCCATCTCGCGGCCCCGCGGTCCGCCCCTCCTGCCGAAGGCCCCCGCCGGCCGGGCGGCGTGGCTCCGCTGCCGCCACCGCGGCCCATGCCGCGACTCCATGCCATCGCATCCCGACCCTCCTCGCAGCGCAACCGTTGCGCACGCCCTCCTCAGGCCGCGCCCGGTCCGCCCCATGGCTGTTCGGTATGGCAACGCATTACCGGGAATCCTGGTTCCAGCGCCCCCCGGTCACGGCGCCGTTGGCAGCCTCGGCCGCCCGGCCAATCCTAGGGCCCCGCCGCCAGCCCCGCCGGCCGCCGGTCGTCATTGGCGCCATAGAAGAACCCGGGCCGCATCCGCCCGGAAAGCGCGCTGTCCGGCACCCGCGTCGCCGTCGGCACCGCCGGCCCCCGCGGCCGCAGGATCGCCGCCACCGCCCCCCACGGCGCCTGCTCCGTCACCTTGTGCCCCATCGCCTCCAGCAGCCGCCGCGTATCCGGCGAAAGCGCGCGCGTCTCCGCGAACAGCTCGTCCGGCAGCCACTGGTGATGCACCCGCGGCGCGTTCACCGCCTCCTGCAACTCCATCCCGTGGTCCACCAGGTTCAGGATCACCTGCAGCACGATCGAGATGATCCGCGCCCCCCCCGGGGACCCCAGCACCGCCACCGGCTGCCCGTCCCGCAGCAGGATGGTCGGAGACATGGAGGAAAGCGGCCGCTTCCCCGGCGCGATCGCGTTCGCCTCCCCCTGCACCAGCCCGAACAGGTTCGGCACGCCGGGCTTCACCGTGAAGTCGTCCATCTCGTTGTTCAGCAGGAACCCCGTCCCCGGCGCCACCACCCCGGCCCCGAACCCGCCATTGATCGTGTAGGTCACCGCCACCACGCTCCCCGCCGCATCCGCCACGGAGTAATGCGTCGTCTCCGGCCGCTCATGCGGCGGCACCCCCGGCGCCAGCTCGCGCGAAGGCGTCGCCCGCTCCGGGTTGATCTTCTCGCGGATCGCCAGCGCATAATCGCGCGATAGCAGCCGCTCCAGCGGGTTCCTCACGAAATCCGGGTCGCCCAGATGCGTGTTCCGGTCCAGATACGCATGCCGCAGCGCCTCGGCCAGCAGGTGCACGCTGCGCGCCGAATTGAACCCCGCCGCCCGCAGGTCGTACCCCTCCAGAATCCCCAGCACCATGCAGATCACCGTCCCGCCGGAGGAAGGCGGCGGCGCCGAAACCACCGTCCAGTTCCGGTAGGGGCAGCTCAGCGGCGCCATCTCGCGCACCTTGTAGGCGGCGAAATCCGCGGCCTGGATCACGCCCCCGCCCGCCGTGGCAGAGGCCTCCACCGCCCTCGGCACCTCGCCCTGGTAGAACGCCTCCGGCCCCCGCGCCGCGATCGCCGCCAGCACCCGCGCCAGGTCCGGCTGCACCAGCACCTCGCCCGGCTTCGGCACGCTGCCATCCGGCTTCAGGAAGATCCGGGCCGCCTCGGGGTCGCGCCGCAGCCGCCCCACCGCCGCCTCCAGGATGTCGGTATCCCCGCGCACCAGCACGAACCCCTCGCGCGCCAGCCGTATCGCCGGCGCCATCACCTGCGCCCGGGGCAGGGAGCCATACTGCGTCAGCGCGGCCTCCAGCCCCGCCACCGTCCCCGGCACGCCCACCGCCCGCCAGCCATCCAGGCTCGCCCGCGGCACCACGTTGCCCTGCGCGTCCAGGTACATGTCGCGGAACGCCGCCGCCGGCGCCACCTCGCGGAAATCCAGGAACGTCGTCCGCCCGTCCGCCAGCCGCAGCGTCATGAACCCGCCGCCGCCGATGTTCCCGCAGCACGGGTTCACCACCGCCAGCGCATACCCCACCGCCACCGCCGCATCCACGGCATTGCCACCGGCCCGCAAAATCTCAACGCCGGCCTGCGTGGCGAGATGCTGGGCGGAGACCACCATGCCGCCCTCGGCCTCAACCGCGGGGCGGGAGGCGGCGGGAAGCAGGAACAAGGCAAGCAGAAGCAAGAATCTTCTTTTTTGTGAACAAAAAAGAAGCAAAAAAAACTTCACCCCATTTGCAAAGGGGAAAAGTCTTTTTGCTTCTTTTTCTTCAGAAAAAGAAGAATCCTTGCTTCCTGTCACGACACCTTCGGGAACGTCACGCCGATCATGTCGCCCTCGCGCACCACGGCGGCCAGCTGTTCCTCGCTCCACCCCTCGGTCCCCGCCGGCCGCAGCGGCAGCACCATCCAGCGGTAATCCGCCGTGCTGTCCACCACCCGCAGCTTCACGCCCTGCGGCAGCTCCGTGCCGAACTCCCGCAGCAGCCCGCGCGGATCGCGCACCGCCCGCGCCCGATACGCCGCGCTCTTGAACCAGAACGGCGGATACCCCAGCACCGCCCGCGGATAGCAGGAGCACAGCGTGCAAACCACTAGGTTGTGCTCGCCCGCCGTATCCTCCAGCACCCCCAGCGGCGGCATCCCGCGCATCGGTATGCCCAGCTCCTCCGCCGCCTTGGCGCCATCGGCCAGCATCCGCGCGCGATAGGCCGGATCCAGCCACGCCCGCGCCACCATCCGGGCCCCCTGCGCCGAGGAGGCCGAATCCGTCGTGCGGATCCGCTCGGCGATCTCCTCGCGCGTGATCACGCCCTTGTCCGTCAGCAACTGCCGCACCGCCGCCAGCAGCCGGTCGGACGGATGTTCCAGCACCTCGCTCATCGCGCCGCCTCCAGCCAGGTTTCGTACAGCTCAACCACCAGCGCCTCGCCCGCCGCATCCGGCCAGATCGCCTTCGGCACGAAGCGCACATGATACAGGTTCAGCGACGCCGCCGGCCGCGCGAACGCCAGGTCCTCCGGGTTCGGGAACGCCCCCAGGTGCTTCTCCACCACCCCCTCCGCCCCGCGCAGGTAATGCGGCGTGCGGATATGGCAGGGCCCGCGCGTCTCCGGCCAGTCGTCGCGCACCCGCACCTTCGTCCCCGGCGACAGCAGCGCGCTCATTTCGTGTCCTCAAGCGCCGCCTTCAGCTCCGCCTCGGTGAACACGCCCTTGGCCAGCATGTTGTCGGTGATCGATCGGATCCAGCGCTGGTAATAGGTCAACCGCAGATAGTCCGGCTCCGGAATCGCCTCGATCCCGCGCCGCAACTCGTCCACGCTCATCACCTTCTTGGCGCCCAGCAGCCCGCGGATCGCATCCACCTCGCGGTCGAACTCGCTCAGCGCATGCGGCTCCACATCCACCGCCTCGCACATGAACTTGGAAACGCCGCCCATGTCATGCATGGCGCGCGGCTTGGCTTCCGGAAGGGTCGCGGGATCGGGAAGGGGGCTGTCGGTGCTCATGCCCCAAGAATAGCGCCATCGCCCCAACCCGGAAACGAGAACTTCACCCCGCCCCCCTCGGCCGCCGTAGGGCGGGCTTAAGCCCGCCACCCCCGGCGCATCCCCGCACGTCCCCTCAATTCCCGATCGCCTCGCCCGGCGAAAGCCCCCACAGCCCGTCGCGCTTGATCCAGCCGCGATGCTCGCCCACCCGCACCTGGCACCACGCCGACCCGGCCTCGCACGACCGCACCCGCCCCACCACGCCCGGCCGCAGCACCGCCACCGCCCCGGCCTCGTCGTTGCCGGAACGCCGCAGCGTCCGCTCGGTCGGCACCATGAAGCTCCGCCGCCCCGTGAGGTTGGACTGGTGCACCCAGCCCCGCACCCCCTCATGGTCCTCCACCAGCCGCCAGTTCTGGAACTCGCGCAAAATCCGCACCGGCTGGTCCGGCCGCCGGTACACCCACTCCACCGGATAGCGCTGCCCCGGCCCCACCCGCAGCTTCACCCCGTCGTACATGATCCCCGCCCAGCGCGGCAGCGGCTGCCCCGTCTCGCTCCCCTTGGTCGGCTCCGCCGGCCGCGCCTCGGCCGGCCTGCTCTCCGCCGGCCGGGTCTCC
>CANHCJ010000410.1 GCA_947458025.1 Rhodospirillales bacterium
GTCTCGATCACGGCCTCCCCGGCCGGGACCAGCACCGTGCGGCGTGTCGTGTCTGCCATGTCCGCCTCCCTGATGCGCCGAGGCTAGGCGATACGGCGCGGGCGCGCGAGGATGGGGGGTGACGAAGCTTCCCGCCTATCCCCTTGCGCTGCTCGCGGTTGCCGGTACCGGCGTGTTCATGGCGAGCGCCACGGGCATGACGCGGGCGCCGTTCCTGCTGCAGATGTCGCGCGACCTGGCGGTGGACCTGGTGATGGTGTCCCATCTGCTGTCGGTGACGGCGGTCACCTGGGGGATCACGGCGTTCTTCACCGGCCCGCTGGGGGCGGCGTTCGGGCGGCGGCGGGTGCTGATGGCGGGGCAGATCGTGCTGGGGCTCAGCATGATCGGCGTCGCGCTGTCCCAGGCCTATTGGCAGGCGGTGCTGTGCGTGGCGGTGGGCGGGGCCTCCTGCGGGGCCTACATGGGCACGGTGTTCGGCGAGGTGGCCGACCGGGTGGCGGACCAGATGCGCGGCCGGGCGATGGGCTGGGTGATCGGCGGGCAATCCCTGGCGCTGCTGCTGGGCGTGCCGGCGGCGAGCGGGATCGGCAGCTTCGTGGGCTGGCGCGGCGTGAGCGCCATCATCGCCGTGAGCGCCTTCGGGGTTGCGGTGGCAACGCGGCTGGTGTTCCCGGCCACGCCGGCGCGGGCCCCGGGTGCCGCGGGGGCGCCGGGGATGCGGGCGGCGCTGCGGCCGCGGATCGTGGCCGTGCTGGGGGCGAGCATCACGGAGCGGACCTGCTTCGGGCTGGTGGCGACGTTCTTTGCCACCTACCTGCAGTTGGCGCACGGCTTCGGGCTGGCGGAACTGGTGGTGCCGCTGGCGCTGGTGGCGGGCGGGAACTTCCTGGGCAACATGATCGGCGGGCGCATGGCCGATGCGGTGCCGGACCGGCGGGTGCTGTATGCTGTCTCGGCGGTGGGCACCGGGGCGGTGGCGATCGCGCTGTTCGTGGCATCGCCGGGGGCGGTGGCGGCGATCGGGCTGGGCACGCTGTATGGGCTGGTGAACGGGATCAGCCGGCCGGCGCTGATCAGTCTGCTGAGCGCGGTGCCGCCGGAGATTCGCGGCACGGTGCTGGGCATCAACATCACCTGCGCCAGCGTGGGCTGGGTGACCTCGGCGATCGTGGGCGGGATGCTCGCCGCGGCCGGGGACTGGCCGACGCTGGGCTGGGTGGTGGCGGTGCTGGGGGTGGCGGGGGCCGGGCTGGGGATGCTGGGGCGGCGATAGCGAATCGGCGGCGGCATGCCATCAGATGCGCGCCCCGATTGCCGGAGACATCGCATGCTGCGCCGCCTGGTCGACCATCCGCTGACCGAGAAGGTCGTGATCGCGCTGATCGTGGTGAACGCGATCACGCTGGGGCTGGAGACGAGCCCGAGCGTGATGGCGGCCTATGGCGATGCGCTGCATGCCGCGGACCGGCTGCTGCTGACGATCTTCGTGGCGGAGCTGGCCGCGCGGATGCTGGTGCGGGGGCCGAAGTTCTTTGCCGATCCGTGGAATGTGTTCGACTTCCTGGTGGTGGGCATCGCGCTGCTGCCGGCGACGGGGTCGCTTTCGGTGCTGCGGGCGCTGCGCATCCTGCGCGTGCTGCGGCTGGTGACGGTGGTGCCTTCGCTGCGCGCGGTGGTCTCCGCCCTGGTCGGCGCCTTGCCGGGCATGGGATCGATCATGATGCTGCTGGTGCTGATCTTCTACGTGTTCGCGGTGATGGCCACCAAGCTGTTCGGTGCGACGCATCCGGACACGTTCGGGAGCATCGGCATTTCCATGCTGTCGCTGTTCCAGGTGATGACGCTGGATGCCTGGTCCGACGGGCTGATGCGGCCGATGATGGAGCAGTATCCCTATGCCTGGCTGTTCTTCATTCCCTTCGTTCTGGCGTCCGCCTTCATCGTGCTGAACCTGTTCATCGGCGTGGTGGTAAGCGCGCTGGAGACGGAGCGCGATGCCGAGCGGGTGCGCAAGCAGGAGAATGCCGAGACGCTGTCGGCGGCGATCGGCAATGCCGCGGCCGATCTGGCGCGGGTGGCGGAGAGCCTCGACAGCCTGCGGGCGCGGGTGGAGGCCGTGGAGGCTAGGCGGCAAGACCCCCCGAGCGCTCGATGAAGCTCGCGATTTCCTCCACCCCCTTGCCGGCGCGGATGTTGGCGAAGAGGTAGGGGCGTTCGCCGCGCATGCGCTTGCTGTCGCGGTCCATCACTTCGAGGCTGGCGCCCACGTGGGGGGCGAGGTCGATCTTGTTGATCACCAGCAGGTCGGACCGGGTGATGCCGGGGCCGCCCTTGCGGGGGATCTTGTCGCCGGCGGAGACGTCGATGACGTAGATGGTGATGTCGGCCAGTTCGGGGCTGAAGGTGGCGGCGAGGTTGTCGCCGCCGGATTCGATCAGGATCACATCGAGGTCGGGGAAGCGTTTGCGCATCTCGGTGACGCCGGCGAGGTTGATGCTGGCATCCTCGCGGATGGCGGTGTGGGGGCAGCCGCCGGTTTCGATGCCCATGATGCGCTCCGGCGGCAGGGAGCCGGCGCGGGTGAGGAATTCCGCGTCTTCCTTGGTGTAGATGTCGTTGGTGATGGCGGCGATGTCGTAGCGGGGGGCGAGGCGCTTGCAGAGGGCGTCCATCAGCGCCGTTTTGCCGGTGCCGACGGGGCCGCCGACGCCGACGCGAAGGGGGCCGTGCGGGGATTTCGTCATGAGCGGAACAGCCTTGTGTACTGCGTTTCGTGGTGCATGGCGGCGAGGTCGGAGCGCCAGGTGGCGGTGCCGAGATCGTCCAGCGTGGCGGTTTCGGTGGCCTGGGCGACCTGGAGGATGACGGGTTCGAGGGCGGCGAGGACCTGGAGGCCGGTGGATTGGCCGAGGGGGATGATGCGCACGGCAGCGGAGATGAGGTTGGCGGTGAAGGCGTGCAGCAGGGCGGCGGCGGCGGTGTTTTCCGGGATTTCGTGCAGGCCCGCGGTGGCGCCGACGGCGATGGCGTAGGGGGTGTTGCCCTCCAGCGGGGGGCGGGGGGGCCAGGGGGTGGCGGCGGCGAGGAAGGCGTTGCCCTGGTGGACCGCCTCTGCCCGGCGTTCGGCGGCGGGGGTGGCGGCCAGGGCGAGTTCGGTGAGTTGGGCCAGGGTGGCGGGGTTGTTCGCGGCGCGGTGGGCGTGGCGGCAGATTATGGCATCCGACCTGCCGGTGCCGTGGCGGAGCAGGGTTTCGAGCCAGGCCTGGAGGGTGGGGCCATCCTTGATGTCGCCGGCTTCGACGGCCCATTCGAGGCCGTGGCTGTAGGCGAAGCCGCCGGTGGGGAAGGCGGGGGAGAGCCAGGACAGCAGGCGCAGGGTGGCGGGGTCAGCCATGGGAGTGGCTGTGGCCATGATGGTGGTGGTCTTCGTCGTCGTCGTGGCTGTGCTGGTGACCGCCGGCGTAGGCGCCGGCTTCGGGGTCGAAGGGGGCTTCGATGATGTCCACGTGGCCGCCGAGCTGTTCGACCATGGCTTCGATGACGTGGTCGCGGCGGATGCGGATCTTGTCCCTGATCAGTTGGACCGGGAGGTGGCGGTTGCCGAGGTGCCAGGCGATGCGGACCAGTTCGGCATCGGAGTGGGCGTGGATTTCGGCCAGCGGCTCGGCGCGGGCGCGGACGTGGATGGTGCCGCCGGATTCCAGCACGAGGCCGTCGCCGTCGCGCAGGCGGGCGGCCTGGGGGAGATCGAGCAGGAGGTCCTGGCCGGATTGGGTTTGCAGGAGGATGCGGCGGCGGTGCCTGCGATCGAAATCGATGAGGACTTCGCCGGTGGCCTGTTCGGGGTTCCAGGTGCCGGCGGGGAGGATGGACTGGCTGCGCAGGGTCATGGGGCGAGTGTAGGAGATTCGCTGCGCTGCGGGAAAGTGTTTTGATAACGTAACAATTAGGACGTGGGTGGGCGGCGCGGGGTCA
>CANHCJ010000411.1 GCA_947458025.1 Rhodospirillales bacterium
CGATGCGCCATGCTGACGCTGGTGCTGGTGAAGACCGGGCGCGCGCTGCTGACCGTGCTGCTGTGCGTGACGGTGGTGTTCGTGGTGCTGCGCCTCTCCGGCGATCCGGCCGAGACGCTGCTGCCGGAGAACACGCCGCCGGAGACGGTGGACGAGTATCGCGCCCGCTGGGGCCTGGATGCGCCGCTGCCGGAACAGTATGTGCGCTACCTCGCCGCGGTGGCGCGCGGCGATTTCGGGCGCTCCTTCGCCGACAACCGCGATGCGCTGGGCGTGGTGCTGGAGCGCGTGCCGGCCACGCTGCTGCTGGGCGGGGCCACCTTCGCGGTGGCGGTGCTGATCGGCGTGCCGCTGGGCGTGGTGGCGGCGCTGCGGCGGAACACGGCGGTGGACCGCGCGGTGATGGGCTTCGCGGTGTTCGGCTTCTCCACGCCCAATTTCTTCCTCGGCATCCTGCTGATCCTGCTGTTCGCCATGCAGCTGCGCTGGCTGCCCAGCTCCGGCAACGAGACCTGGGCGCACATGGTGATGCCGGTGCTGACGCTGGGCACCGCCGCGGCCGGCACGCTGGCGCGCTTCACCCGCACGGCGATGCTGGAGGTGATGGGCCAGCCCTTCCTGCGCACCGCGCGCGGCAAGGGCGCCACGGAGGGCCACGCGCTGCGCCGCCACGCGCTGCCGAACGCGGCGATTCCGGTGGTGACGGTGGTGGGCTTCCAGCTCGGCGGGCTGATCGGCGGCGCGCTGGTGACGGAGACGGTGTTCGCCTGGCCGGGCGTCGGGCGGCTGCTGGTGAGCGCGGTGCAGGGCCGCGACCTGGCCGTGGTGCAGGCCATCGTGCTGCTGGTGGCCGCCACGATGGTGGCCGCGAACTACCTGGTCGACCTCGCCTACGGGCTGCTCGACCCGCGCATCCGGGACGCACGGCGATGAGCGCCACGGCGCTTCCGGCCGCCGCACGGCGCGCGGGGATGCCGCCGGCGATCATGCTGGCGCTGGGCTGGATCCTGCTGATGGTGGCGGTGGCGATCCTGGCCGACGTGATCTCCCCCACCCATTATGCCGTGCAGAACCTGCGCGCGCGGCTGCAGCCGCCGGTGTTCTGGGGCGGCAGCTGGGCCTATCCGCTGGGCACGGATGCGATCGGGCGGGACATGCTGTCGCGGCTGATCTACGGCATCCGCTTCTCCATCCTGATCGCGGTGCTGGGCACGCTGATCGGCGCGGTGGTGGGCACGCTGCTCGGCATCCTCGCCGCCGCGCGGCGCGGCTGGGCGGAGGAGGGGATCATGATGCTGGTGGACGTGCAGGCGGCCATCCCGTTCATCATCCTGGCCCTGGCGGTGCTGGCGTTCTTCGGCAACTCCTTCGTGCTGTTCGTGATCATCGTGGGGCTGGACGGGTGGGAGCGCTATGCGCGCCTGGCCCGCGGCCTGGTGCTGTCGGCGCAGGAGAGCGGCTATGCGGTGGCGATCCGCACCCTGGGCGCCGGGCCCTGGCGCACCTATGCCGGCCACATCCTGCCGAACATCGCCAGCGCGCTGGTGGTGCAGATGACGCTGAACTTCCCCGGCACCATCCTGCTGGAGACCTCGCTCTCCTTCCTCGGCCTGGGCATCCAGCCGCCGCTGACCAGCCTCGGCCTGCTGCTGGGCAGCGGGCGCGCGCTGCTGCTGAATGCCTGGTGGATCGCCGTGCTGCCCGGCCTCGTGATCTTCCTCACCACGCTTTCCATGAGCCTGTTCGGCGACTGGCTGCGCGACCGGCTCGACCCCACGCTCTCGGACCGATAAGGACCTTCCATGACCGCATCCCTCGTCTCCGGCATCGGCGCTTCCGTGGGCGGCAGCTTCGCCACGCTCGATGCCCGGCTGGACCGGCTGGCCACCGCCGGCGCCACCCATGCCGAGCTTTCCGCCACCGCGCTGCACATCACCATCGCCGGCCAGGACAACGCGCCGCGGGTGGAGGCGATCGCGCGGATCTGCGCCGGCTACCGGCTGGGCTGGTCGGTGCACGCGCCGATCGCCATCAACCTGATGGACGAGACGCACCTGGCGCTGCACGAGGCGGTGCTGGCCAGCTCCCTGCGCTTTGCCGCCCGCATCGGCGCGCGCGCCGTGGTGATCCATCCCGGCCGGGTGCATCCGCAGGCCGATCTCGCCGCCCGCACGCGGCTGCTGGCGATGGAGCGCGATGCGGTGCTGCGCGCGGCCGATCTCGCGGCCAAAGGCGGGCAGGTGATCGCGATGGAGAACCTCAACCCCAACCGCACCATGATGGCCGGGACGATGACGAGCTACGCGCTCGACCCGCGTGCGCTGGCCGCGCAGGTCGAGGCGATCGGCCATCCCGCCGTGTGCGGCACGCTGGATTTCGGCCATGGCTGGCTGGCCGCCGGGCGGCTGGGCTTCGACTATCTCGCCGCGGTGCGGGACTTCGCGCCCTTCGTCGGCCACCTGCACGTGACCGAGAATTGCGGCATGCCGATCACCTACGTGGACGCGACCGACGACGAGCACGTGGCCTATGGCATGGGCGACCTGCATTTGCCGATCGGCTGGGGCAGCGTGCCGTATGATGCGCTGCTGACCGACCTGCCGATCCGCCCCGGCAGTGCCGCGGTGCTGGAGCTGGCCGGGCGCTACGACACCGAGCTGGAGGCGAGCCTGGCCGAGACCGGCCGCATCGCCGACCGGATCAAGGGCTGAAGGGGGAACGCACCATGCGCCGAGCCGTCATCGTCATCCTGGACGGGTTGCGCCGGGACTTCGTGACCGAGGCGCGCACGCCGCGCCTGCACGCATTCGCCGCGCGGGCCGAGCGCTTCGCCGCCCATCGCTCGGTGTTTCCCTCCGCCACGCGGGTGGTCTCCTCCTCGCTGGCCACCGGGTGTTTCCCGAACCGGCACGGCATGCAGGGCAATTCCTTCGCGCTGATGGAGGCGGGCCGGCTGGTGGCGCACGATGCCGGGCTGCCGGAGTTCCTGCAGCACAAGCGCGCGGTGACGGGAAGCTCGCTGGCCATGCCCACCCTGGCGCAGCGCCTGGCGCCGCAGGGCGGAGTGTGGGTGTTCAGCAACGTCTCGCCCGGCGCGGCCTATGCGCATGATCCCGATGGCTGGGGGCATGTGTATCACCGCGCCGGCTCGTTCGGGCCCGGCCGCGTGAAGGTGGCCGATCCGCTGGCCGTGTCGCTCGATGCCGCCGGCGACCGGGCGATGACCGAGCGCTTCGTGGCCGAGGTGCTGCCGCGCCGGGCGCCGCTTTCGGTGCTGTGGCTGGGCGAGCCGGACCACATCCAGCACGAGGTGGGGGTGGGGCACCCGGAGATGCTGCGCGTGCTGGCCGAGGCGGACCGCAACGCCGGGCTGGTGATGGATGCGCTGGCCGGCGATGCGGAGGCGCTGCTGGTCGTCGCCTCCGACCACGGGCACGAGACGGTGGTGGGCGTGATCGACGTGGATGCGGCGCTGGTGGCGGCCGGGCTGAAGGAAGGGCCGGACAGCGGCGACGTGGTGACGGTGTCGAACGGCACCTCCTGCCTGGTCTACCTGCATCCCGCCCATGCGGCGCGGCGCGCGGCGCTGGGGGCGTTCCTGGCGGCGCAGGACTGGGCCGGGCAGGTGCTGGAAGGCGACGGGCTGGCGGCGGTGGGGCAGTCCCACGCCAACGGGCTTGCCTTCGCGGTGGCGATGCGCAGCAGCGAGGCGGTGAACGAACATGGCGTGCCGGGCAGCGCGCTGGTGGCGCTGCCGCGCGGCGGCAAGCCGGACCGGATGGGCTGCGGCCAGCATGGCGGGCTTGGCACCTGGGAGCAGATGCCGTTCCTGCTCGCCCGCGGGCCGGGCTTCGCGCCGGGCGGGGTGCGGCAGGCGGCGACGAGCGCGGTGGACATTGCGCCGACCGTGCTGGCCCATCTCGGCCTGCCGGCGAACGGCATGGATGGGCGGCCGCTGCAGGCGCCGGGCTGAA
>CANHCJ010000412.1 GCA_947458025.1 Rhodospirillales bacterium
GCCGCCCGCCCCATGATCGCGCCCGCCTCGGCGCTGAACTGGATCAGCCGCCCGGTCTTCAGCGCCTGCATCCGCGCGATCGCCTCGGCGGACCAGGCCTGCCCATTGCCCAGCATGTCGATCATCTGCCCGCCGCACATGCCGCGCGCCCCCACCGCATGGCCCAGCGCCAGCACCAGCTCCACCCGCGCCTCGGGGTTGGAATGCGTGTCCGGCTCCGCCAGCACCTCGAAGGCCCGCGCCTGCAAGGCATCCCCGGCCAGGATGGCCGTCGCCTCGTCGAACGCCTTGTGGCAGCTCGGCTTGCCGCGCCGCATGTCGTCGTCGTCCATCGCCGGCAGGTCGTCGTGGATCAGCGAATAGGCGTGCAGCATCTCCACCGCCGCCCCCGCCCGCGCCGCACAGCGCCGGTCCACCCGGAACAGCCGCGCGGACTCCATCACCAGGAAGGCCCGCATCCGCTTGCCCCCGCCCAGCGTGGAATAGCGCATCGCCTCCAGCAGCCGCGCCTCGGAGCCCTCCGGCACCGGCAGCAGATCGTCGATCGCCGCCTCCACCTCCGCCGCCGCCGCGCGCAGCGCCTCGTCCAGACCCATCGCGCTCACTCCGCCTTGCCCAGCGAAAGCGACCCGTCGGCCGCCACCACGATCGCCTGCACCCGCGCCTCCGCCTCGGCCAGCTTCGCCTCGCAATGCCGCCGCAACAGCGCCCCGCGCTCATAGGCGCCGATCGCGTCCTCCAGCTTCTGCTGGCCGCCCTCCAGCCCCTTCACGATCCGCTCCAGCTCGGAAAGGGCATCCTCGAAGCTCAAGGAGGCAATCTCAGGCGGCAACGACATCATTCGCTCCTCAAGTAAGCAAGCATGTTCTTTTTTGAAAAAAAGAACCAAAAAACTTTTCCGACTTCAGTTCGGGCGCAAAGGTGGAAAGTCTTTTTTGCTTCTTTTTTCTTCAGAAAAAAGAAGACTCTTCCTACCCATCCATCAACGCCCGAACATGCGCCGCCGCGGACTCGGCCAGCGCGTCGAGGTCATACCCGCCCTCCAGCAACGACACCACCCGCCCCTGGCACGGCCCCCGCGCCACCTCCAGCAGCCGCCCCGTCAGCCAGGCGAAATCCACCGCCTCCAGCCGCAGCTGCGCCAGCGGGTCGGCCTTGTGCGCATCGAACCCCGCCGAGATCACCAGCAGCTCCGGCTGGAACGCCTCCAGCGCCGGCAGGATCAGCACCTCCCACGCCTCGCGGAACGCCACGCTGCCGGAACCCGGCGGCAACGGCGCGTTCACGATGTTCCCCACCCCGCGCTCCTCCGCGCTCCCCGTCCCGGGGTAGCAGGGATACTGGTGGCTGGAGGCATAGAACAGCGTCGGATCGGCCTGGAAGATGTCCTGCGTACCGTTGCCGTGGTGCACGTCGAAATCCACCACCGCCACCCGGGAAAGCCCCCAGCGCACCTGCGCGTGCCGGGCCGCGATCGCCGCATTGGCGAACAGGCAGAACCCCATCGGCCGGTCCCGCTCGGCATGGTGCCCCGGCGGCCTGGCGGCCACGAACACCTGCTTCGCCCAGCCCTCCATCACCGCATCGACGGCCATCACCGCCCCGCCCGCCGCGCGCAACGCCGCCTCGCGGCTGCCCGTGCTCATGATCGTGTCGGCATCCAGCGCCACGCGCTGCCCCGGCTCCGGCGAAACCGCCAGGATCGCCCGCACATACTCCGGCGGATGCGCCAGCAGCAGCTGCTCCTCGGTGGCCAACGGCGCCAGATCGCGCAGCAGCGTCGAGAACTGCGGATGCTCCAGCGCCTGCAACACCCGCCGCAGCCGGTCCGGCCGCTCCGGATGCCACGGCCCCGTGTCGTGCTCCAGGCAGGCCGGATGCGTGATCAGCGCAACGGTCATTCCTTGGGCTCTTCCCGCTTGCGGATCACGAAGCTCAACACCCCGCCATCCTCGCTCCACGCCACCAACGCATGGCCCGTCTCCCGGCAGAACGCCTGGAAATCCGCCACCGCCGCCCGGTCCGTCGCCAATACCCGCAACCGCTCCCCCGCCGCCATGCCGCGCAACACCTTGTTGGCGCGCAACACCGGCAACGGACAGTTCAAACCCTTCACATCCAGCAAAGTCTCGCTCATGCGCCCATCCTGCACCGACGCGCGGCATTGCGGAAGGGAAGGAAGGCCAGGGCTCTGCCCTGGACCCGCTGGGGCCTCAGGCCCCAGACCCCTCGACTTTTTCCGCCTTCGGCGGGGAGGGGCCGCCCGGGTCTCTCCACCGCCCCGACGGCCCCTCCCCGCCGAAGGCGGAAGCTGATGTGGGTCCAGGGACCTCAGGTCCCTGGTGGGGTCCAGGGGCAAAGCCCCTGGCCTTCCCTTCCCTTGAGCCCTGCCGCGTGCCGGCGCACCATGGGTGTATGAGCACACCCTACGACTTCCGCATTGGCATCGACCTTGGCGGCACCAAGACCGAGATTGCCGCGCTCGCGCCCGATGGCACTTTAGTCCACCGCCATCGCGTCCCCACGCCGGCCGGCTACGAGGCCTCCGTTCGCGGCATGGCCGGCATGGTGCAGGAGATCGAGCAGAAGATGGGCGGCCGGGCGTCGGTCGGCTTCGGCATCCCTGGCGTTATTTCCCCTGTTACCGGCCTCGTGAAGAACGCCAACACGATCGCGCTGAACGGCCACCCGTTCGACAAGGACATCGCCGTGTTGCTGGGCCGGGAGGTTCGGGTCGAGAACGACGCCAACTGCTTCGCCTTGTCGGAGGCGTCGGACGGTGCCGGCGCCGGCCACGGCGTGGTCTTCGGCGTGATCCTGGGCACCGGCTGCGGTGGCGGCATCGTGGTGGATGGCAAGGTGATCCGCGGCCGCAACCACGTCACCGGCGAATGGGGCCACACGCCGCTGCCCTGGCCCCAGCCGCACGAGCTGCCTGGCACGATGTGCTGGTGCGGCCACCGCAACTGCCTGGAAACCCTCATCTCCGGCCCCGGCCTGGCCATGGATTGCGACGGGCCGGAGGCGCGGGACGGCCACGCCGTGGTGGAGCGCGCGAAACGGGGCGAGGCCAAGGCCCAGGCCGCGCTGGACCGCCATGCGGACCGCCTGGCCCGCGGCCTGGCCGTCATCGTCAACATCCTGGACCCCGACGTGATCGTCCTCGGCGGCGGCCTGTCCAACCTGGACCACCTCTACGCGCAGGTGCCCGGGCTGATGACCCCGCACGTGTTCTCGGATTTCGTCCACACCCCGATCGTGAAGAACATGCACGGGGATTCCTCCGGCGTCCGCGGCGCCGCCTGGCTCTGGCCGCCGCCCGGCTAACTTTTTTCGTGTTTAACGAAAAAAATCCTTGAACAACTAACATCGGTGAGCTACATTCACCGGATGACGCATCTCCCCTCCCCCCCGGCGGCCAAGCGCGCGCCCCAGAGCCCCCAGGCCCTGGCGGGGGAACTGCGCCTGCTCGCCACGCTGGAGGCCCTGATCCTCGCCCTGCTGGCCGCCTTCCTCGGCCGCCGCCGCACCGCCGCCTACTGGCACGCCCTCTCCCCGCTGGATTACGTCAACGACGATGAGGACCTCCCCTACGCCTGCCTCTACCCCACGCACGCCCTGAATCCGTCCACCACCCCGCGCGACTACCGCCTGCCCTGCCACACCCACCAGGGCATCGAGCACCCGTTGCTCTACGTGCTCGGCCCCGGCCCCAACCGCGGCATGCGCCCCCTCCCCCGCCCGCACCCCCAACCCCAGCCCCGCACCGCCCGCGCACCCCCATGGCGTGGAGACGAAGAGACAGAGAGGGGCACGATTGCCCGCTCTGCCTGCTTCTCCCCGTCTCTCCGTCTCCATGTGGATCTTCTTGCCTGCGCACGTCGTTCCCCCTCCCGCAGGGGCCGCCGACTCACGCCCCAATCATTCCGATTTCAAAACATAAACCCGCTTGACCCCAAGCCCCCCCC
>CANHCJ010000413.1 GCA_947458025.1 Rhodospirillales bacterium
ACACCGCCGCCCTCATGCGCGCCGTGCCGGTGCCCGACCCGCGCGTGAACCCCGCCGACGGCGTGCTGCGCGGCGAGGTCCCCAGCCCCGCCAACCCGCCCGGCGGCTGCTACTTCCACCCCCGCTGCCCCTTCGCCCAGCCGCGCTGCGCCACGGAGGCCCCACCCCTGCGGGAGATCGCCCCCGGCCACCACACACGCTGCCACTTCGCCGGCGAGCTGGCGCTGGCCGGGGCCTGACGTCACGATCTCGTTCTGACCTACGAACTTCTTCCGGCGCTGCCCCGCATCCGCTAGGCTGGCCGCACGGCAGGAGGGCGCGGACCATGAGCACCACCACCACGGGCGGCCAGAAGGCGCCGCCGCCCCCGAAGCGCCTGGCGCTGTTCTTCGACGGCACCTGGAACGCCGCCGACAGCGACGGCAACGAAACCAACGTCACCCGCCTGGCCCGCGCCGTGCGCGCCAATTCCGGCGACCGGCCGCAGATCGCGCTCTACCTGCGTGGCGTCGGCACCACCGGCATCACCCTGCAGAAGGTGATCGAGGGCGCGTTCGGCGATGGCGTGGACGAGAACATCCGCGCCGGCTTCATGTTCCTCTCGCAGAACTACGTGCCGGGCGACGAGATCTTCCTGTTCGGCTTCTCGCGCGGCGCCTTCACCGCGCGCAGCCTGGCCGGCTTCATCGGCAGGTGCGGCCTGCTGAAGCGCGACCGCCTCGGCCTGGTCAACGAGGCCTGGGCCTATTACCGCAGCAACGCCGCCGGCCGCTCGCCCTCCGCGTTCAGCGCGTCGCATGGCGGCACCGCCGCGACCACGGTCAACCATGCCGCCTCCATCCGCTTCGTCGGCGTGTGGGATACGGTCGGCGCGCTCGGCGTGCCGCGCAACTTCCTCAACCGCGGCACCGCGGCGGAATTCCAGTTCCACGACACCTCGCCCTCCCCGGTGATCGAGATCGGGCGCCACGCGCTGGCGATCGACGAGAAGCGCGACGAGTTCGTGCCCACGCTCTGGACCGTGCCGGAAGGCCCGAAGCAGAAACTGGGCGACATCCAGCAGGTGTGGTTCGCCGGCGTCCACTCCGATGTCGGCGGCGGCTACCGCAACCACGCCCTGGCCGACATCCCGCTGCGCTGGATGGCCGACGAGGCGCAGAAGGCCGGGCTGGACCTCGATTTCGAATCCAACCTGCTGCCGGGCCCCACCGCCACGCTGCCGGCCACCGCCCCCCAGCACGATTCGCGCCAGGGCTGGTCGATGAAAGACCGGCTCACCCCCACCATCCGCGCCATCATGGGCACCTCGCCCAGCCTGGGCCTCACGGAGTGGCTCTATTTCCCGATCAACGACAAGGGCAAGCGCCTGGCCACGCTCAACGAAAGCCTGCACCCCAGCGTGCTCGCCCGCCGCGGCAAGCGGGTGCAGGAACTGGGCGGCGACGACGATACCGATGCCGCCACCATCACCTACCGCCCGGTGAACCTGCCCTGAGCCCCTACCTGCTGGGCAGCAGGTCCGAAAGATCGGTGTCGTTCACCAGCACCTTGCGGTCGGCATAGGTGATCCGCCACACCGTCTCGGTGCCTTCCTGCGTGGCGATGCCCTTCAGGAAGATCAGCACCGGCGCCGCCATCTTCAGCTCCGGCACCGCGTTGGCGCGCCGGATCAGCGCGTCGAACCCGGTGGCGCGCAGCACCGCCTCGCCGCCCAGCTCGTCCAGGCGCGCCACCTCCACGCTGCCCGACCCCTTCAGCCGCATCGGGCCCAGGTCGATCAGCAGGTCCTCGATCCCCAGCGCCACCGGGTTGGCCGCCAGCAGCGTGGCCGCCTGCGCCTCGAAATCCTGGCCGTCATTCTCGATCGCGGTGCGCAGCAGCGCCAGCACCGCGTCCTTCGAAACCCCGCTCACCCGCGGCGTCAGGCTCAGCTTGTGCGGGATGAACTCCACCCACGGCCCCGGCGGGATCATCGGCGAATCCAGCCCCTCGGCCGAAAGCCGCAGCCTCACATCCACCTTGCCGTCCGGCGCCCCCGCCGAAAGCCCCATGCCGAAGCGGCGCAGCGAGCCCTCGAACATCGGCCCGCCTTCCACCTTGATGTCCTCGTAGCTGTACTCGGTCTCCAGCGCGTCCAGCATGGAGAACACCAGCCCCACCAGCTTCAGCGCCGCTGCCTTCTCCTGCGGCGAGGACGGCCCCTTGGCATTGCCGGCGCCCTTCGCCGCCCCCTTGCCCGCGCTGCCCAGCTCATAGGCGGTGCGCAGCAGCGTCCCCAGCCCCTCGCCGTCGAAGTTCTCGATCCGCGTGGAGCCGCCCAGCCGCCCCATCGTCACCTTCACCTCGCCCACCCCGGGCAGCGGCGAGGTGGTGGAATACCCCTCCAGCTGGCTGTCGCCCTGCACCGTCACCCGCCCCGGCCCGCTCGGCGCCCATTCGGAGCGGCTCACCATCCGCCCGATGCGCGAAACCGCCACGCCCAGCTTGGAATGCGTCTCCGTCGTGTAGCCGGTGATGGTGGAGACGAAATGCGAGGCGGTCTTCAGCGAGGGGTCGTACACCCCCGTGGTCTCCTGGGTCTCCAGCGACATCGCCACGCGCGAGGCCTCGCCGGAGGCATCCTTCATCTGCATCGAAAGCCGCTGCGGCATGCCCCCGCCCAGCACCTGCCAGCGCCCGCCATCCAGCGGCTTCACCGACAGCGTCGCCACCGCATCGGCCACCACAACGCCGCCATCGAACCAGTTGCCGCCCAGCGGCAGCTCCATCCGATAGGCCTCGCCCTCCGGCACCACCCGCAGCGGCAGCGCCGAGACATCCACGATCCCGCCCAGCTGCCGCGCCAGCCAGGCCCGCACCTCCTCGGCCACCGCCTTCGCCCCTTCGGCGGAAGGCAGCGCCGGCGCCTGCGCCAGCGCCGGAAGCGGCGCCAGCAGCCCCAGCACAAGGGCCGCGCCGCGCAGACGGGATGAAATGCTCATCGGAAACCTCGCTCGCATGAACAGGCTGTCATCCTAGCGCCCACCGGTCGGGCAACAAACCGCAAACCAGCGCTCAGCCGCCCTGCAGCCAGATCGCCTCCTTCACCTTCTTCTCCACGAAGCCGCCATGCGCCGCCAGCTCCTCGGCACTCGGCACCACCAGCCGCGGCGTGCGCCCGGCCACCGCCTCGTACTGCACCGAAGGCAGCGCCGCCTGCTCCGCCTCGTCCCCGCCCGGCAGCAGCGCCCGCTGCCGCCCGCCGGTCAGCTCCACATACACTTCCGCCAGCAGCCGGCAGTCCAGCAGCGCGTTGTGCGTGGTGCGCTCCGAAAGGTCGATCCCGAAGCGCCGGCACAGCGCATCCAGGCTGTTCGGCATGCCCGGGAACCGCGCCTTGGCCAGCGCCAGCGTATCCACCATGCGCGAGGGCGCCAGGTTCGGCCGCCCGCAGCGCGCCAGCTCCGCGTTCAGGAAGCCGAAGTCGAACGGCGCGTTGTGCGCCACCAGCGGATCGTCCCCGAAGAATGCCAGCAGGTCGTCCACGATCTCCTCGAACCGCGGCGCCTCGCGCAGGTTCTCCAGCGTGATCCCGTGCACCCGCGTCGCCTCGGCCGGGATGTCGCGCTGCGGATGGACCAGCCGATGGAAGGTGGTGCGCGTCGGCAGGTCGTTCACCAGCTCGATCGCCGCCACCTCGATCACCCGGTCCCCGGTCAGCGGGTCGAGCCCCGTCGTCTCCGTGTCGAACAGAACCGAGCGCATCAGCGCGACCTCTTCAACAAAATCGAGCGCATCACCGGGCCTTCTTGAAGTTCGGCCGCCCCAGCCAGGCCCGGCCCGGGATCGTGCAGTCGATCGCCCGCATCTCGCGCACCCGCCGCACATGCGGCTTCAGCCCCGGCCCGCCCGCCCGCAGCGCCGCCATCAGCCGGCGCAGCTGCGTGTCGGCATGGAAGCGCGAAAGCCCC
>CANHCJ010000414.1 GCA_947458025.1 Rhodospirillales bacterium
GCCCCAACGGCGACCCCGCCCCGCTCCCCCACCTCTTCGACGCGGCCGACCAGGCGAACGGCGCGCTCGACCTCGAACTCGAAGTCACAATCCACACCGCCAGGATGCGCGCCGAGCACCACCCCCCCACCCGCCTCTCCCTCGGCAACGCGCTCCACCTCTACTGGACCCCCGCCCAGATGGTCGCCCACCACGCCTCCAACGGCTGCGACCTCCACCCCGGCGACCTTTTCGGCACCGGCACCATCTCCACCCCGGAACCCACCGGCTGGGGCGCGCTCATGGAAATCACCCGTGGCGGCCGCGAGCCCCTCGCCCTGCCCAACGGCGAGATCCGCAAGTTCCTCGAAGACGGCGACGAACTCACCCTCCACGCCCGCGCCCGCCGCACCGGCCACGCGACCATCGGCTTCGGCCCCTGCCGAGGCCTCGTCCTGCCCGCCGCCTGACCTCGGCATGCCCCGCCGCGCCACCCTCCACCCCGCCCGCCCGCTGCGCCTCCCCGGCCGCACCGACTGCAACTCCCCCTGCTTCTGGAACGACCGCGGCCTCCACCTCTTCACCTCCGCCCAAACCCCCTCCCTCACCTCCGGCCCCAGCCTCGACCGCCTCCTCCACCCCCACGCCGTCCGCATGCTCGATGACGAACCCAAACGCTGGTGGATCGAAGCCATCCACCTGCACGCGGATGGCCGCCTCTTCGCCCTCTACCACCGCGAGCACTACAGCCGCCGCTGCCCGGATCGCCTCTGGTTCACCACCCCCGCCATCGGCATGGCCTGGTCGCGCGACGGCGGCCACAGCTGGCACAATCTCGGCCTCATCCTCGAAGACCCCGGCGTGGACGAACGCTGCGAGGCCACCCCCAACACCTACTTCCCCGGCGGCGTCGGCGACCCCTCCTGGGCCATCGACCCCGCCTCCGGCCACGCCTACATCCTCTTCTCCGCCTACACCGGCCCCGCCCACCTCCAGGGCATCCAGATCGCCCGCCTCGCCCTCTCGGACCTGCCCAACCCCGCCGGAAAGGTCTGGCGCTGGACCGGCACCGGCTGGACCGAACCCGGCATCGGCGGCACCGGCCGCCCCGTCCTGCCCGCCACCCGCTCCTGGCACGAACACCGCTCCGATGCCTTCTGGGGCCCCTCCCTCCACCGCAACCTGGCCCTCGGCTGCCACGTCGTCCTGCTCAACCGAACCCAGGGCCCCGACTGGACCCAGGAAGGCGCCTACCTCGCCTACATCGAAGACATCGCCGATCCCACCTCATGGTCCGCGCCCGAACGCCTGCTCGAACACGGCGGCTGGTACGTCCAGGTCATCGGCGAAACCGCCCTGCGCGGCACGGATTCGCTGGCCGGCGAGGCGCCGAGGCTGTTCATCCATGGCCAGTCCAGCCATGTGGTGAGGTTCGAAGGGGGCTGATCCCCAACAATTCGGGCGCGGGCGAGATCGCAAGCGAAGGGGTCACAGAGGACACAGAGGGCCACAGAGAGCACAGAGAATATGCGATCACGTTACCGCCTCCGCTTCCGTTCCCTTCTCCGTGTCCTCCGTGGCCCTCTGTGTCCTCTGTGACCGCTTCGCTTAACGGCCTCTCCGTCCAGCGGCAGGGGGCAGGAAAATCCCGCCCTACTCCCCCCTGATCGCCTCCTCATCGCAGATCACCCGCACGATCCGCTCCATCTCCGCCAGGTGCGTATCCTCCTCGGCCGCCACCGCCCCGCCCGCCGCGCCGCCGTAGTGCCGCAGGAACACCCGCATCACGTGCTCCACGCCTTCCTCCAGCACCGCCCTTCCATCTGCCGCGAAATACCGCCCCCGCACATGCGGCGAGGTGATGATCTCGTAGGACGGGAAGTAGTCCACCCCCTCCATCCCCGCGCACACCTGCTCGGCCGCCACCCGCAGCACCGCCTTGGAGTAGGTCGTGGAAACCCAGACATGTCGGGGCAGGGCGGTCGCCGCCAGCGGCACCGGCGAGACCGTCACCACCACCCGCGCCCGAGCATTGCGCGCCCGTATCATCCCCAGCGCCGCCGCCAGGTCCTGCGCCGTCTCGTCCACGGTGAAGTTGTGGAACTCGTGCACCGCCTCGTCGAACACACCCCCGGCCACCCCCGGCGCCAGCGGAAACACCGCCCCGTCGCGCCGATCCAGCCAGGCCTCGGTCAGGCCCAGCGTGAACACGAACACCTCCATCTCCTCCACCGCCCGCCGCACCGCCGCCAGGTGCTGCGCCCGGTCCGCGCGCAGCTCCGCCAGATGCAGGAACCCGCCTGGCTGGATCTGCGGCCGGAACGGATCCACCACGCCCCCCTGCGGCCCGTCCCAGCATTCCGCCACCGGCACGAACTCGCCATAGGCCCGCGCCAGCAACTGCCGCAACTGCCGCGCCGTGTAGATGTTGCCGTAGCGGGCGGAGAACATGCCGTACTGGAACGCCGCCCGCTCCACCGGCCCGATCAGGGGATGCCCCGGCTCCGTCACGTGATGCCGGAACCCCGCCAGCCCCAAATGCCGCGCCACGTGCTGCGCGAAGCACGACCCCGCCGTCACCACCCGGTCCGCGGCCCCGATCCGGAACGACACCTTCCCCACCGGGTCCAGTTCCCCCACCGCCCCGCTCGCGCTGCGCCAGAACCGCTCCGCCGGCTGCCCGGCATAGGGATGCCGCCCGCTCACAGCCCCAGTGCCTCCAGAAGCTGCTGGTGCACCAGCGCCCCATAGGCCGCATTGCCGTGCGAAGGGTCATCGGCCCAGTAGCGCTCCAGGAGCCGCCCCTGCGCATCCAACGCCTCGTCCGGCGGCGGCAGGAAGCGCGCGCCGATCGCCGCGCAATGCTCCCTCACCAGCGCGGTGTGCAGGTCGTACAGCTTCTGCCGGACCCCCTGCGGCGCCACCCCGTTGGCCAGCTTGCCGCCGAACAGGTTCGGGTGCCGCTCCACATGCCAGGCCGGCGGCAGCATGGGCGGCGAGCAAACATGCACCATCGCCCCGGTGAAGTGCTCCCGCAGCTGCGTCATCGGCCCGAACATCGAAGCCTCCAGCACACGCCGGAAGCACGTCGCCACCAGCCCGAACGGAATGATCTCCCGCCCCGCCTCCACGCCGGCCTCGGCCGAGAACGGGCAGAAGAAATCGAACCGCCGTTCATGTTCCACCAGCCCGAAGGAGGTGTGGAAGTTTCCCCCCACCATGGAAACGCAGGCCATGTCGCGCGGATACCGGGCCAGGAACGCGGCCGTCACCCGCCCGTCCTCCCCCACCCAGGCGGGCGCCAGCCCATTGGTGTCCACCACCGCGAACCGCCCGTCGGCGCCCATGCCGCGCCGCAGCGCCTGCACATGGCTCTGTCCGATCACGGCAATGCGGGGCCCTTGCGACATATCCCCCGATACCACACCCCCGCCTCCCGTCCACGACGGCGGTGGGGCTCCACCAAAGCGAAGCGGTCACGGAGAGCACCGAGGGCCACGGAGACCACGAAGCGCACCCGTCCACTCCCCGAGCCGCCGCCGCCAACCCCCCTTCTTCTCTGTGCCCTCCGTGGCCCTCCGTGTCCTCTGTGACCGCTTCGCTTTCTTCCCGCCACCGCTAACAATAACGAAAAAAATCCTTGCGCCCTCCGCTGGCGTCTGGTAGTCACACTACCATGACCCGGCATCCCCCCTCCCTCGGCGACCTGATCGCCACAATGCGCGCCACCGCGCAGGCGGAGTCCGTCCGCCCCCACCGTCCCGGCGCGCTGGAGGCGGTGGTGCTCGCCCTCGTCCTGCGCCTCTGCACCGGGCTGGAAGGCCTGTTCCGCCAGTGGCAGTCCCGCCCCGCCGTGCGCCCCCGCGCCCGCCGCCTCCCCGGCTTCGTGCGGTTCGTCCGCGCCCCGCGCGTCACCCGCTTCGCCGGCCGCGCCTTCCTGCCGCGCCCCC
>CANHCJ010000415.1 GCA_947458025.1 Rhodospirillales bacterium
CACCGTCGAAGGCCTCTGGTCCGCCATCGGGCGGATCATCGACACCTTCACACCCAACGAGTGCGCCAACTACTTCGCCGCAGCAGGCTATGATCCAGACTGATCGGCTACCGCTCTAAAGTCGGAAAGTCTTTTTGCTTCTTTTTCTTCAGAAAAAGAAGACTCTTACTTACAGAACCAAGCAGGTCTCATCGAACCAGAACCTCGGCCCGCGCGGCTTCTCCGCCGCCGGGTCGCCGTGGCCCAGATTGACCAGGAAGTTCGACTTCCAGCCGCGGTCCGCGAGGAATTCCGCGTCCACCTTGGCATTGTCGAAGCCGGACATCGGGCCGAGGCCGAAGCCCAGGGCGCGGGCGGCCATCATGAAGTAGGCGCCTTGCAGCGTGCCGTTGCGGAAGGCGGTTTCGTGGGCCAGCTCGGGGTTGGAGGTGAACCAGGGCTTGGCGTCGGTGTGCGGGAACAGGCGGGGCAGGTAGTCGTAGAACTTGGGGTCGTAGGCGACGATCACCGTGACCGGCGCGAGCATGGTCTTCTGCAGGTTGCCCGAGGAGAGGGCCGGGCGCAGGCGGTCCTTGGCGGACTGGGTGCGGATGAACAGGAACCTGGCCGGCGAGGAGTTGGCCGAGGTGGGGCCCCATTTCATCAGGTCGAAGATGGCGCGCAGGTCCTCGTCGGACACGGCCGCACCGGTCCAGCCGTATTGCGTGCGGGCGGAGCGGAACAGCTGGTCCAGCGCCGCATCGTTCAGGGGCGAACCCTGGCGGGGCGGCAGGGGCTCGGGCTCCGGCACGGGCGGGGTGGCGGTGGCGACCTCCGCCGTGGCGGGGGCTGCCTCGGCGGTGGGGGCGGGTGCCGGCTCCGTGGCGGCCGGGGTGGCCGTTTCGGTGGCCACCGCCGGAGTGGCGGTTTCGGGGGCGACGGCCGGCGTGGTGGGTTCGGGCTTCGGCTCGGCCGGCTTGGTGACGTCGGAGGGCATCAGAACATGACCTGCTCGACGCGCACGACCTCCGGCACGTAGTGGCGCAGCATGTTCTCGATGCCGTGCTTCAGCGTGGCCGAGGAGGAGGGGCAGCCGGAGCAGGCGCCCTGCATGTGCAGGCGCACGATGCCGTCGCGGTAGCCGCGGAACACGATGTCGCCGCCGTCGGAGGCGACCGCGGGGCGCACGCGGGTGTCGAGCAGCTCCTTGATCTGGGCGACGATCTCGGCGTCGGCGGGCTCCACGTCCTCATCGAGCTCGTCGGCGTCGCCTTCCAGCACCGGGCGGCCGGCGACGAAGTGCTCCATGATCGCACCGAGCACCTGGGGCTTGAGGGACTGCCAGGACTGGGCGTCGTTCTTGGTGACGGTGATGAAGTCGCCGCCGAGGAACACGCGGGTGATGCCGGGCAGGTCGAACAGCGCGGCGGCGAGCGGGGAGCGCGCGGCGGCCTCGGCGCTGGCGAAATCGGCGGTACGCTCGCCCATCACGTCGCGGCCGGGCAGGAATTTCAGCGTGGCGGGGTTCGGGGTGCCTTCGGTCTCGATGAACATGGCATCACCTCTGGTGCGCCGCGTGTGGCGGCTGGGGTCCAAAGCGGACCGGTTCGGTCCGGTTGGGGTTACATCGTCCGATCAGGTGCCGTTGGCAAGCCCCGCAGGTGAAATGGCCGGGCAGGGTCTGGTATGAAGGGGGCATGACACTCTCGCGCCGGCTGTTCCTGGGTGCCCTGGGCACGCTTCCGCTGACCCGCATCGCCGCGGGGGCGGCGGCGCATCGGCTGACCATCCTGCACATGAACGATTTCCATGCGCGCCACGAACAGGTGGATGCGCGGGCATTGGCCTGCGCGCCGGGCCGGGCGGGGTGTTTCGGCGGGTCGGCGCGGCTGGCGAGTGCCATTGCGGCGCAGCGGGCGGCGGCGGAGGCGGATGGGCGGGCGGTGCTGCTGGTGGATGCCGGCGACCAGTTCCAGGGCAGCCTGTTCTACACGGCGTGGAAGGGCGAGGTGGAGCTGGCGGTGATGCATGCGCTGGGTACCGAGGCGATGGCGGCGGGGAACCACGAGTTCGACCATGGGCCGGCGAACCTGGCGCGGTTTGCCAGGGCGGCGCGGTTTCCGGTGCTGTCGGCCAATGCGGATGTCTCGGCCGACCCCGATCTGCGCGGGGTGCTGAAGCCGCATGCGGTGCTGGAGAAGGGCGGGCTGCGGATCGGGCTGGTGGGGCTGACGACGCAGGAGACGGCGATCGGCTCCTCCCCCGGGCCGCATGTGACCTTCGGCGATCCCCGCGCCGCGCTGGCGCGGTCGGCGGCGGCGGTGCGGGGCGAGGGGGCGGGGCTGGTGGTGGCGCTGTCGCACCTGGGCTGGGATGTGGACCAGCGCCTGGCGGGGCATGTGCCCGGCGTGGACGTGGTGGTGGGCGGGCATACCCATACGCTGCTGAGCGACAGCGAGGCGGGGGCGGCGGGGCCGGCGCATGGGGTGGTGAGCGGGCCGGCGGGGCGGGCGGTGGTGGTGCAGGCGGCGGCGTTCGGGCGGTTCCTGGGGCGGCTCGACCTCGACGTGGCGGCGGATGGGACGGTGCTGGCCTATGGCGGGGATTGCAGGCGGGTGGGGCTCGACCTGCCGGAGGAGCCCCGCGTTGCGGCGATCGTGGCGCATTACGCGGCGCAGCTGGACGGGGTGCGCAAGCGGGTGGTGGGCCGTGCGGAGGCGGCGGTGGCCAACGTGACCTGCCGGGTGGGGGAGTGCGCGCTGGGCAGCTTCATCGCGGATGCCATGCTGCGCTCCGTGCAGGGGGCGGAGGTGGCGCTGATGAATGCCGGGGGCATTCGCACCGGGCTGCCGGGGGGCGAGCTGACGCTGGGGGATGTGCTGACGATGCTGCCGTTCGGCAATGCGGTGGCGACGCTGGAGCTTTCGGGGGCGGATCTGAAGGCGGCGATCGCGAACGGGCTGGCGCGGATGGGGGCGGGGGCGTTTCCGCAGGTGGCGGGGCTGCGGATCACCTGGAACCCGGCGGCGGCGGCGGAGGCGCGGCTGGTGGGGCTGGAGGTGGCCGCCGGCGGGGGTTGGGTGCCGGTGCAGGAGGGGCGGATGTATCGCGTGGTGACCAACAACTTCCTGCGGCAGGGCGGGGATGGGTATGGGGTGCTGCGCGATCGGGCGGTGTCGCCGTATGATTCCGGGCCGGGGCTGGATGTGGTGGTGGCCGAGGCGATCGGGGCGGTGGGCGTGTTCGCGCCGCGGACGAGCGGGCGGTTTGTGACTCCTTGAAAGGTGGATCGATGACGGATGCCGAAGGGCTCGTGCGGGCCTATTACGACGCGTTCAACCGGGGGGACCGGGAGGCGTTCCTGGGGTTGCTGACCGAGGATGTGGAGCATGGGATCAGCCAGGGGGGCAGCGAGACGGGGCGCGCGGCGTTCGGGCGGTTCATGGCGCATATGGACCGGTGCTACCGGGAGCGGATCACCGACCTGGTGGTGATGGTGGATTCCACCGGCACGCGGGCGGCGGCGGAGTTCGTGGTGCACGGGACGTATATCGGGACCGATCCGGGGGTGCCGAAGGGGACGCCGGAGGCTTCGGGGCAGACCTATACGTTGCCGGCGGGGGCGTTCTTTACGCTGCGGGATGGGCGGGTGGCGCGGATTTCGAACCACTACAACCTGGGGGATTGGGTGCGGCAGGTGGGCGGGCCGGGTTAAGTTTTGATATCGTAACAATTGAGGCGTGCGTTCGCGGCCCCGCACGGAGGGGATTCGGGCGGAATGGCACGGCGGCGGCCGCGGGGGTGGCGGGGAATGCGGCGCGGCCTGGTGACCAGGGCGCGCCAGCAGGCGGCCATGCGGCGGCGGGCGGCCAGGCTGGGGCGGATGCGGCGCGGGCGCACGGGGACCGGACGGGCCTGGGACAGCCAGGCGAGGTCTC
>CANHCJ010000416.1 GCA_947458025.1 Rhodospirillales bacterium
CGGCGTGCGGCGCCGGGGGGAAGCCCCCCTGCCGCACCCTGCCCGGGCCGGGCCGAGGCAAGGCACCGCCCCGCATCCGCCGGCAGCCGCCGGCGCATCGCGCTCCACACCCCGGCACATCATTCGCACATGACAGCAGCGTAATGCAACGCGCTGCAACGTGGCCGAGGCTCAGTCCGGCGCGATTCCCAGCGCCTGGCGGAAGCGCACCGACAGCGCCGCCGCATCGCGCGGGGGCAGGAAGCGCGGCACGTCGGCGGTGGAGATGCGCACCACGGCGAAGATCACCTCCCGGCGCAGGCGCATGCGCAGGGCGGCGACCTGGTCCATGGTGGTGCAGGTGAGCGTGGTCTTCCAGCCGCAGGCGGCGGCCACCGCGGCGAGGTCGGTGCCGAGCGCGGTGTGGCTGGCCTGATGGCCGGTCTCGCCGAACTGGCCGTTGTCCATCACCACCACGGAGAGGTTGCCCGGCGCGCGGGCGGCCACGGTGGAAAGGGCGCCCATGCCCATCAGCGCCTCGCCGTCGCCGGTGAGCACCAGCACGCGGCGCTCCGGCTGGGCCAGGGCAACCCCCAGCCCGATCATCGCCGCACCGCCCATGGCGCCCCAGAGATAAAAATTCTCCGGCCGGTCGCCGGCCGCGCCGGCATCGTAGGTGGTGGAGCCGAGGCCGGTGACGACCAGGAGCTGCCCGCCCGGGCAGTCGCCGGGCTCGCGCAGCAGTTCCGCGACAACCGCGCGGCGGTCGAGACCCTGGCTCACTGCTCCTGCTCCTTCACGAACACCTTCGCGCCGATCAGCTTCTGGCTGAACAGCACGGCCACGGGGATGATGCTGCCGAAGGCCAGCGCGGCGGCGGCGGCGACCATGTCCACCACCTCCTCCTTCGATTCGGCGCGCTTCACGTGCACGCCCATCGCCTTCAGCACCGGCTCCGTGCCCTGGCCCATCGGCACCTGCCAGCCGTTGAACTCGCCCCATTCGCCGCGCATGGTGATCAGCGTCAGGAACGGCGCGTGCATGGTGGTGGGCAGGCCGACCATGTTGATGGTGTTGCCCACGCCGGAGGACTGCATCAGCAGGCAGGCGCGCTGCCCGCCGAGATGGGCGCCCATGGCGAGCGCCACGCCCTCCTCCTCCGTGGTGCAGACCACCACGTGCATGTCGTTGTCGGCATGGGCCAGCTCGATCAGCCGGGAATGGCCGGCATCGGGCACATAGGCGATCTGGCGGATGCCCGCCTTCTTCAGGGCGGCGTAGACGCCGTCCTGCCAACTCGTTGTCGTCATGGGTGGTCCTCCTGGCGCCAATCTGCCCTGCCGTTGCATGGCAGGCAAACGCGCCTTAATCCGATGCACTCGACCGGAGAGCCGCGATGGACCACGCCAGCCACGACCCGCATGCCGAAATCCGCGAGGAGGTGCGCAAGCTCTGCGCCCGCTTCCCCGGTGAATACTGGCGCAAGCTTGATGCCGTGCGCGCCTATCCCACCGAATTCGTCACCGCGCTGACCGAATCCGGCTACCTCGGCGCGCTGATCCCCGAGGAGTTCGGCGGCGCCGGCCTGCCGCTGGCCGGGGCCGCGGCGATCCTGGAGACCGTCCAGGCGGAGGGCTGCAACGGCGCGGCCTGCCACGCGCAGATGTACATCATGGGCACGATCCTGCGGCACGGCTCGCCGGCGCAGAAGAAGGAGTACCTGCCCAAGATCGCCACCGGCGAGCTGCGCCTGCAGGCCTTCGGCGTGACGGAGCCGACCAGCGGCACCGACACCACCTCCCTGCGCACCTTCGCCCGCAAGGAGGGCGACAAATACATCGTGAACGGCCAGAAGGTGTGGACCAGCCGGGCCGAGCACTCCGACCTCATGCTGCTGCTGGCCCGCACCACGCCGCGCGACCAGGCGGCGAAAAAGACCGAGGGGCTTTCCACCTTCATCGTGGATATGCGCCGCGTGCTGGGAAAGGGCCTCACCATCCGCCCGATCCGCACCATGATGAACCACAATTCCTGCGAGGTTTTCTTCGACAACATGGAGATCCCGGCCGACAGTCTTGTCGGCGTGGAAGGCCGCGGCTTCCGCTACATCCTCGACGGCATGAACGCCGAGCGGCTGCTGATCGCGGCCGAATGCATCGGCGACGCCAAGTGGTTCATTGCAAAGGCCAAGGACTACGCCATCAACCGCCAGGTGTTCGGCCGGCCGATCGGGCAGAACCAGGGCGTGCAGTTCCCGATCGCCCGCGCCTACGCCCAGATGCGCGCGGCCGAACTGCTGGTGCGCGAGGGCATCCGCAAGTTCGACGCCGGCGAGCCCTGCGGCGAGGAAGCCAACATGGCCAAGATGCTGGCCGCCGAAGCCAGCTGGGCCGCGGGCGAAGCCTGCATCCAAACCCATGGCGGCTTCGGCTTCGCCGAGGAATACGATATCGAGCGCAAGTTCCGGGAAACGCGGCTCTATCAGGTGGCGCCGATCTCGACCAACCTGATCCTGTCCTACGTGGCGGAGCATGTGCTGGGGATGCCTAGGAGCTACTAAGGAAGGAAGAGTCTTCTTTTTCTGAAGAAAAAGAAGCAAAAAGACTTTCCGACCTGGCGCCCGCGCTGGACCGACGGATAAAAGTTTTTTGGTTCTTTTTTTCAAATAAGAACCGCTTGCTTGGGGAGTTGCAAAACCAATGTCCGCCGCGAAGCCGCTCGAAGGATTGCTCGTCGTCGCCATGGAGCAGGCGGTGGCGGCGCCGTACTGCTCCTCCCGCCTGGCCGATGCCGGCGCGCGGGTGATCAAGGTGGAGCGCGCCGAGGGCGACTTCGCGCGCGGCTACGACAAGGCGGCCAAGGGCCTGTCCAGCTACTTCGTCTGGCTCAACCGCGGCAAGGAAAGCCTGGTGGCCGACATCAAGGCCCCGGCAGACCTCACGCTGCTGCAGAACATCCTGCTGAAAGCCGATGTGTTCATTCAGAACCTGGCGCCCGGGGCCGCCGCCCGCGCCGGGCTCGGCTCCGCCGCGCTGCGGGAGAAGAACCCCCGCCTGATCACCGTGGACATCTCCGGCTACGGCGAACGCGGCGAATACGCGCAGATGAAGGCCTACGACCTGCTGGTGCAGGCGGAATCGGGCCTGGCCAGCGTCACCGGCCGGGCGGAAGGCCCGGGGCGCGTGGGCGTCTCCGCCTGCGACATCGCCTGCGGCATGGCGGCGCACGCCGCCGTGCTCGAAGCCCTGATCGCCCGCGGCATCTCCGGCAAGGGCAAGGGCATCGAAGTCAGCCTGTTCGACGGCATGGCCGACTGGATGAACGTGCCGCTGGTCTTCTACGAAGGCACCGGAAAGGCGCCGGAACGCATGGGCCTCGCCCACCCCTCCATCTCTCCGTATGGGGCCTTCCCCACCAAGGACAACTCGCTGGTGCTGATCAGCATCCAGAACGAGCGCGAATGGGCCGATTTCTGCACCCACTTCATGCTGGAACCCGACCTGCCCAAGCGCCCGGGCTTCGAAACCAACGTGATCCGCGTGGGCAACCGCGCCGAAGTCGACGGCTACGTGGAACGCATGTTCCTCACCCTCACCCGCGACGAAGCCGCCGCCCGCCTGCGCACGGCCAAAACCGCCTACGGCTTCGTCAACGGCCTGCCCGAATTCAGCCGCCACCCGGCCCTGAAACGCATCACCGTCGATACCCCCGCCGGCCCCATCAGCCTCGCCGGCCCACCCGCCATCCTCAGCGACGGACCACGCAGCTACGGCCCGGTGCCCGCCATCGGGGCACATAGCGCAGGGATCAGGGTCGAGTTCGGCTGAAGGGAAGGCCAGGTGCTCTGCCCCTGGACCCCGCTGGGGCCTCAGGCCCCAGACCCCATCCGTTTGTTGCCCCATGGCAGAGGGGGGTGCCTGTCCGGACGATCCGTCA
>CANHCJ010000417.1 GCA_947458025.1 Rhodospirillales bacterium
CGGCGGCGCCCGGGGGGCGCCGCCGCGGAAGGCTTGGTGTCGGCTGAGGGTTCAGGCGCTGCGGCGACGGCGGCGCGCGGCGTAGAGGCCGAGCAGGCCGGCACCCAGGACCGCCATGCTGGCGGGCTCCGGAACCTCGGTGATGCTGGAGAGCACGAGGCTGGGAGTGCCTTCGCACTGCTGCTCGGCGGGGTTGCACATGGCGCGCTGCGGATGCGTGCCAAGCGTGGTCCGGTATTCGCGGGTCAGCGCCGTGCCCGAGCCGCTGGTGAAGAGCAGGCCCACGCTGTCGCCGACGGTCGGGGTGTTCTCCATCTCGTTCCACAGGGCGTCGGTCGCCCAGGTCATGCGGAAGCGGTAGCTGGTGGGGGAGGGCGAACCCGCGCCGTTGTCGAACAGTTCGACGAAGTTCTTGAAGGCATTGCCAGCCTCAGTCACCACGCCGTCGTTGGGGCTGCCGGAGATGGCGTTGGTGTAGGTGATGCCAGAGGACAACTGGAGGGCAGTGCCCGCCGTGGTGGCGAAGCTGTAGGACACGAGTGAGTAGTTGTTGGCGCTGTTCCGGCGCACCGTGATCGAGCCGGAGGCCGTGCCGGGGTCATCGCCGGTCAGCGACGCGGCGGCCGTGGTCTGCGAGGTGGCCGTTCCCACGAACGAGAAATTCTGCAGCGTCCAGGTATAGTCCTGGGCCGACGCCGTCGACGCCATGGCACCAACCAGGGCCGCCGCACCAACCAGGCTCTTAAAAATGGTGTTCACCAAACCTTCTCCATTCCGCATGTCCCGCTCCGATCCCTATGGACCGACACGGGCGCACTCCAAAAAACGCCGCTCGGAACGATAGAAGCAAGCGGCATGCCAGAGCGAAGAAAAGGCGCGATTCCAAATGCTTAACGATTTCCTAACGCCCGCGGCGACACTCCCTCGGCCCATAGTGTAAATTTGTCCGACACCTGGTGGGCGGGGCAGGCTTCAAGCCGAGGCTGGCGCGCCCTAAAATAGTTGAAACTTCAATGTGTTAACCCTTACGGGGGCGACAACGTGGGTGTAAAGTAATCCGACTCACCACCCCGGGGCCGCCGACACGCCATGCCGTTTTCCCTGCCTGCCTGGGCCCAAGCCGGCCTGCTGGGCCTGCTCGGCCTGCTGCTGGCCTATGTCGCGGCCGTCGCGGCGCTGTTCCTGATGCAACGGCAGATCCTGTTCCGCCCGGCGCATGACCGGCCCGACCCGGCGCGCGCCGCCGTCTCCGGGCTGGAGGAGGTGACGCTGCACACGGCGGACGGGCTCGGGCTGCTGGCCTGGTACCTGCCGCCGCCCGGCGAGGGGCCGGTGCTGCTGTTCCTGCACGGCAATGGCGGGCATATCGGCCACCGCATCGAGCGGCTGCGCCGTTTCGCCGGGCAGGGCTGGGGCGTGCTGCTGGTGGAATACCGCGGCTATGGCGGCAACCCGGGCACGCCGGGCGAGGCCGGGCTGCGCCAGGATGCGGCGGCCGGGCTGGCGGCGCTGCGGGCGCGCGGCATCGCCGATGGGCGGATCGTGCTGTGGGGGGAATCGCTGGGCAGCGGCCTGGCCACCTGGCTGGCGGCGAGCGAGACCCTGGGCGCCGTGGTGCTGGAGACGCCCTATACCTCCGTGGCCGACGTGGCCAAGCGGCGTTACCCGTTCGCGCCGGTGGACCTGCTGCTGCGCGACCGGTTCGATTCACTCATATATGTGCGCGCGATCCGCAGCCCCGTGCTGGTGCTGGTCGGGCGGCAGGACGTGGTGGTGCCGCCGGACATGGGCCACGCGATCCATGCCGCCACCCCCGGCGCGGAGCTGTGGGAGGCGGCCCATGGTGGGCATACCGACCTCATGCAGCACGGCTCGATCGAGGCGGTGGCGGATTTCCTGCGCCGGCGCCTGGGGCAGCGCCAGGGCGGCTTGCCTCCGCCCGCCGGCGTTGCGACAACGTCTCCATGACACCTGCACGCGCGCGCGATCTCGGCCTGGCCTGCGGCACGCTGCCGCCGGGAACGCTCAACCGCATCAGCGACGTGCCGGGCGTGACGGTGGGCCACCGCACCCTGGCCGGGGGCGACATCCGCACCGGCGTCACCGCGATCCTGCCGCACCAGGGCGACATCTTCCGCGACAAGCCGGTGGCGGCGAGCCATGTGCTGAACGGCTTCGGCAAGAGCATCGGGCTGATGCAGGTGGACGAGCTGGGCCAGCTGGAGACGCCGATCCTGCTGACCAACACGCTTTCGGTGGGCACCTGCGGCACGGCGCTGATCCGCCGCGCGGTGGCGCAGAACCCGCGCATCGGGCGGCAGACCAGCACCGTGAACCCGGTGGTGGGCGAGTGCAACGACGGCTACCTGAACGACATCCAGGCCCTGGCGGTGACCGAGGCGGATGCGCTGGCGGCGCTGGACGATGCCGGGGCGGAGTTCGCGCTGGGCGCCGTGGGGGCGGGTGCGGGCATGAGCTGCTTCGGCTTCAAGGGCGGCATCGGCAGCGCCTCCCGCCTGGTGCGGCTGGACGGGACGGAATTTCATCTCGGCACGCTGGTGCTGGCGAATTTCGGGCGGGCGGGGGATCTCACCCTGCCGGACGGGCGGGTGGTGGCGCCGCCGAAGGGCCAGGCGGCGCCGGAGCGCGGCTCGGTGATCGTGGTGATCGCCACCGACGTGCCGCTGGAGCACCGGCAGCTGCAGCGCGTGGTGCGCCGGGCCGGCGCGGGGCTGGCGCGCGTGGGCAGCTTCTACGGCCATGGCAGCGGCGACGTGTTCCTGGGCTTCACCACGGCGAACCGCGTGCCGCACGAGGCCAAGGCCGACATCCTGCCGCTGCGCGCCATCGCGGAGGGCAGGATCGACCTGCTGTTCCAGGCCGCGGCGGAGGCGACGCAGGAGGCGGTGCTGGATGCGCTCGCTTCCTCCCCCACCACGGTGGGGCGGGCGGGGCATGTGCGGCCGGGGCTGGCGGAATCCTTGTAGGGGGCGGCGATGCGGATCTTCATCTCGGCGGATATCGAGGGCGTGGCGGGCGTGGTGAATGCCCAGCAGGGCACGCCGGGCAACCCGGAATACGAGCGGGCGCGGCGGCTGATGACGCAGGAGGTGAACGCGGCCGTCGCCGGCGCCTTCGATGGCGGGGCCACGTATGTGCTGGTGAACGACAGCCACGGCCCGATGGTGAACCTGATCCCGGAGGACCTCGATCCGCGGGCGGAATGCATCATCGGCCGGCCGAAGGCGATGAACATGGCCGCTGGCCTCGATGGAAGCTTCGATGCGGTGTTCTTCACCGGCTACCATTCCGGCGCCGGGCGGCATGGCGTGCTCTCCCACACCGTCAGCGGCTTCGCCTTCCAGGGCATCCGCATCAACGGCATCGAGACGGCGGAGGCCACGCTCTATGGCGCCTATGCCGGCAGCCTCGGCGTGCCCGTGGCGCTGCTGACCGGGGATGACCGGCTGGCCGAGCAGTGCCACCCCACCTTCCCCGGCGCGGTGATGGTGCAGGTGAAGACGGCACTCGGCCACCGTTCCGCCCGCGCGCTCTCGCCGGAGATGGCGCGGGCGCGCATCCGCGAGGGGGCGGCGCAGGCGGTGCGGGCGATCCCTTCCTGCGTGCCCTACGTGATCGCGCCGCCGTGCCGGCTGGAGGTGGACCTCGCCACGGTGGCGATGGCCGACCTGTGCGGGGCGGTGCCCGGGGCGGAGCGCACCGGGCCGCGCGGCATCGCCTTCGCCTGCCCCGGCATCGTGGAGGCGCAGCAATGGATCGGCGTGATGGCCACGCTGTGCGGCACGCTGCGGTAGGGCGCTAGAGCGTGATTCTGTCTGAGTGAATCGCTTTGGTGATTCCGGCGCGGCTCGTTTTCTGATTCAAGCTGCTGGCTGGGCGGAGGCC
>CANHCJ010000418.1 GCA_947458025.1 Rhodospirillales bacterium
GCACCACGGCGACGAGCCCGGCCTCCACCAGCCGGGCGAGGTGGCCGCTGGCGGTCTGCGGCGCGACGCCGGCGACCCGGGCCAGCTCCCCGGCCGTCAGCGCCCTTCTGTCGAGCAGGGCGTGCAGCATGGCGGCGCGGGCGGCATCCCCGGCGGCAGCGGCGATCTCGGCGAACCTGGCGATGGTGGTCACGCCCGCACCGCCCGTTCCCGTGCGGCTCCCTTCCTGGCCGCCCGAATCCTAGCCACCCGCGCGCGGCGATGCTACGGCCGGCACCGAACCGTGCGCGGGATGGCGCCCCTCAGCGCAGCCCGAGCAGCAGCAGCACGCCAGCGCCGCCGAGCCAGACGCCGTTGGCGGCGGTCTGCGACGTGCCGAACCGCTCCACGATCGCCGCCGGGATGGCGGAGAGCAGCAGGGTGCCGGTGGCGACCAGCAGGCTGCCGCCGTAGAAGATGATTTCGTTGGTCGGGCGCACCATCTCCGGCATCCACACCGGCCAGAGCGCCATCATCACCGGCAGGGCCGGGCTGATCAGGCCGTTGACCAGGCATACCGCCATGGTGGCGACGAACAGGTTTTGCGGCGACATGGCGGTCAGCCCCCGCCCGGCGGCGTGATGCGCGGGGCAAGCCCGATGCCGACCAGGACCACGCCGACCACCAGCCGGATGCCGAACAGCCAGCACGCCGCCACCAGCGGCAGGAAGCGCCCGTCGACATAGCTGGGCATCATGCGGCGCGCGCACCACACGGCCCAGTCGGTGAGCAGCCGGAAGCCGCGCCAGATGTAGTTCGGGCTGTCGTGCGGAACCATGATCTGCATCATGAAGCGGCCGAGGCAGGCCCAGGCGGTGAGCGCCAGGACATACATCACGATCCAGAAGGGCAGGTGCCCGAAGATGAAGTCCTGTTCCATCGCCTCCACCGCGCCAGCGGAACCGCCTCCCTAGCATGGAAGCCCGCCGCAAAAGAGAGGGGCGGCCACGTTGCCGTGGCCGCCCCGGGGTTGTGCCGTTCCGCCTTGCGGCGGGGACGGGCTACTCCACCGCCTCGCGCTTGTCCGCGAGCCGCACGCCACCCCTGGGCACGCGGATGTCGTCGATGAAGTCCTGCATCGCCTGGCTGGGGGGCGTGGTGAACTTGGAGACCAGCCAGATGGTGAGGAACGACAGCGGCACGCCGAGGATGCCGCCCGAGATGTTGTTGATGCCCCAGAGGCGGCCCACCACGCGCCCGCGCAGCACAACGCTGTCGGTGGCGAGCTGGCTGCCCCAGATATTGCCGATCCAGGACATCGCGCCGTCCTTGATGGCGCCGGCGTTGGCCACCAGCCCGGCGGCATAGGCCTTCAGCTCCGCCGAGGCGGTGGCGGCATTCGCCGTCTGCCGTGCGGCGGCCAGGATCGCCTCCTTGCTGCCGAACAGCTCGATGAAGCCGAGGCCGGAGAACTCCGTCCACATCAGGTAGCCGAAGGTGACGATGTAGCCCACGGCCATGCCCCAGCAGGCGGCGGCGTTGGTGGTCTTCTTGTACCAGACGCCCATCACCAGCGCGGCGAACAGGCCCGCGGCGGCGATGGAGAAGGCCCAGGCGACCAGGAACAGGATGTCCGCCCCCATGCTGCCCGCGGTCCAGGCCGCCAGCAGCGCCACGATCACCAGCAGCACGCGCGAGATGACCAGGCGCTTGGCGGTAGGCGCGTTGCGGTCGATCATCTTGTAGTACACGTCGTGGCTGAGCGCGTTGGCCAGCGCCAGCAGCAGCCCGTCGGCGGTGGAGAGCGCAGCGGCGAGGCCACCGGCGGCCACCAGGCCGGCGATCACATAGGGCAGGCCCGCGATTTCCGGCGTGGCCAGCACCACCACGTCGGGATGGATGCGGAACTCGCCCCATTGCAGGATGCCGTCGCGGTTCACGTCGACGACGTTGATCCAGTTGACGCCGTAGGGCGACATCAGCTGCCAGTTCTTGATCCACTCCGGCAGGGCGTTGATCGGCTGGCCGATCACGGTCTGGTAGATTTCCAGCTTGCCGAAGGCGGCATAGGCCGGCGCGGTGAAGTAGAGCAGGAAGATGAAGAACAGCGACCAGGCCACGCTCTGCCGCGCCTCTTTCACCGACGGGGTGGTGAAGTAGCGCATCAGGATGTGCGGCAGGGCGGCGGTGCCGACCATGAGGCAGAACACCAGGGCGAAGAAGTTCACCATGGCGCTCATGCTGAACTGGCCGTTGGCGCCGATGAAGGGCGCGGTGTGCCAGCCGGTGACGCCGGGCGGCGGGGTCATGCCGGCGGCGCGGAAGCCCTGCTCCAGGATCTCGATCCGCTCCAGCGCGAAGCCGTACATCAGCTGCGGGATGGGCACGCCGGTGACCTTCACCGACATCAGGATGGCGGGGATCAGGTAGGCGATGATCAGGATGATGTACTGCGCCACCTGGGTCCAGGTGACGGCGCGCATGCCGCCGAGCATCGAGCAGACCAGGATGCCGGCCAGCCCCAGGAACACCGCGACCGCGAAGGACACGTCGAGGAAGCGCTGGGTGATGATGCCCACGCCCACGATCTGCGCCACCACGTACACGAAGGAGGCGGTGATCAGCACCACCACGCCGATGCCGCGGGCCAGATTGCCGCCGTAGCGGGCGCCGAGGAAGTCCGGCACCGTGTACTGGCCGAACTTGCGCAGGTAGGGCGCCAGCAGGATGGCCACCAGCATGTAGCCGCCGGTCCAGCCCAGGATGAAGGCGAGGCCGCCATAGCCGAGCGCATAGAGCGAGCCGGCCATGCCGATGAAGGAGGCCGCCGACATCCAGTCGGAGCCCGTGGCCATGCCGTTGTAGATCGCTGGCACGCGCCTGCCGGCGACGTAGTATTCGGATACCACCGCGGTGCGGCTGATGATGCCGATATAGGCATACACGCCGATGGTGAGGAACACGAAGAGGTAGCCGAGGATGCGGTCCGGCACGCCCATCTGCTCGAGGATCGCGATCAGGATCACGAAGATGACGAAGCCGCCGGTGTAGCCGGCGTAGATCTTGCCTAGGGCCCCGATGAAGGGATCCTTGTCTCCGCTTGACTGGGCCATGGGGTCAGTCCTCCTGCACGCCGAATTCCTCGTCGATCTCGTTCTGGCGCTTGCCGAACCAGAAGAGCGCGACGACGAAGGCAATCAGGCTGCCCTGGGCGGCGAAGTAGAAGCCGAGCGGGAAGCCCAGGATGTGGATCGGGTTGATCGCCGGGGCGACGAAGTGGATGGCGAAGCTGAAGAAGAACCAGATTGCCAGGACCGTCAGCATCAGGCCCGAGGTCTTTTTCCAGTACGCCTGCGCGGTTGCGGCATCGACCGCGGGCCCCTGGGGTGCCCCCGGCGCCCTTCCTCCCTCTTCCTCGACAAGCGGCATCGTCAACCTCCCATGGACCCATTGTTGCCCCGATTCGGGGATAGCGCCTTCGCTGCGCAGCACAATGCCGCGCCTTGAGGCACTTAGAGTGTTTTAGTCCCTAGCGCAACGATCGTTGTCGCTGCAATGATGCCGTGTTTCCTTGGAGTCGGCTGTGGCACTTCTGTCCTTTCTCTTCGGCCGGCCGAGGTCGCCTGACCCGGCCGCCTTCGAGGAATTCCTGAGCCGGCAGGCCGCCTTCGTCGCGCAGAAGACCGTGCTCGACTATTGCCGGGTGAAGTCCGGCTCGAACGAAAAGAAGCTGTTCGCCGATGCGGATTTCCTCGCGGCGCTCCAGCATTGCCGCTGGCAGGTGTTCTTCGCGACGCTGGCCGATCTGGCGGGCCTCGCCGAGGCCTGGCTGCGCCCGCATGCCCCCGGGCAGGAGGCCGCCCTCGCCGCGCGGCTCGCCGCCTGGCACGCCGGCGCGCTGGCGGGGCA
>CANHCJ010000419.1 GCA_947458025.1 Rhodospirillales bacterium
CCGCCTCGAACGCCGTGTGGATAAGTGGCTTGCCTGCGCCAGGCTTCGAATGGCCGCTCCGGCAAGCCACTTATCCACACTCTAACAAACATAGTGGCTGACACAGGCCTACCCGAAACCCTTAGCTAGGCCAGCCCCAAAACTTTTCCGACCTGGCACGCGCGCCAGGTCGTAAAGTTTTTTTGCTTCTTTTTGTTCACAAAAAGAAGACTCCTACTTCAACCTCTGCCGCACCAGCGTGGTGAAATAACGCACCCCGTGCAGCAACGCCGCATCGTTGAAATCGTAGTGCGGCGAATGGCACACGGCCGTATCCCCGTTGCCGATGAAGGCGAAGTTGCCGGGCGCATGCGCCAGCGCCCAGGCGAAATCCTCCGCCCCGCCCACGCGCGGCGCCTCGCCATCCACCGCCTCCGCGCCGAAGGCCGCTCGGGCCGCTTCCAGCGCATGGCCTGTGGCCGCGGCGTCGTTGATCAGCGGCGTGAAGACGCGGGTGTATTCAAGCTCCGTCTCGCAGCGATGCGCGGCCCCTACCGAGGTGGCGATGCGGCGCATCGCGGCCTCGATCGCCTCGCTGACGGCGGGCGAGAAGTTGCGGCAGTCGCCGTCGATCTCGGCGTAGCCGGCAATCGCGTTGCGGGTGCCGTCGGTGCGCAGCTCGGTCACGGAGACCACGGCGAGCTCGGAGGGGGTGATGGTGCGCGAGACGATGGTCTGCAGCTCCATCACGATGGCGCAGGCGGCCACCAGCGCGTCGCTGCATTCATGCGGGCGGGAGGCGTGGCCCCCTGCCCCGCGCACGCGGATCAGGAAGTTGTCCTCCGCGGCCATGAACGGCCCGGTGCAGGTGGCGAAGCGGCCCACGGGCAGGCCCGGCGCGTTGTGCAGGCCGTAGATCTCGTCGAAGGGGAAGCGGGTGGCCAGGCCGTCCTTCAGCATGGCGCGCATGCCCTGGCCCCATTCCTCGGCGGGCTGGAACACGAAGCGCACCGTGCCGTCGAACCCGCCCTGCTCGGCGAGCACCTTGGCCGCGCCCAGCAGCATGGTGGTGTGGCCATCATGCCCGCAGGCATGCATCACGCCCGGCGTGGCGGAGGCGTAGGGCAGGTTGGTCTGCTCCGGGATGCGCAGCGCGTCCATGTCCGCCCGCAGCGCGATGCTGCGCGGGCCGGTGCCGCGGCGCAGCGTGGCCACCACGCCGGTGCCGCCGATGCCCTCCACCACATCCGTGATGCCGAAGCCGCGCAGCTTTTCGGCCACGAAGCGGGCGGTGGCGTGCTCCTCGAAGCCGAACTCCGGGTGGCGATGGAGGTGGCGGCGCCAGTCGCGCAGCTCGGCGTCGAGGGCGGCGTCCATCGCGCTACTTCCGGATCGGGGCGACCTTGGGCAGGTCTTCGTCCAGGATCGACATGGTGAAGACGAAGCTCACCTCACCGTCCTCGTCGTCGCGGTCGAGCGTGCCGACGAACTCGTCGCCGATTCGCACCTCCACGGCGCCGCCCTTGCGGGTGGGCGCGTCGATGAAGATGCGGGTGTTGCCCAGCGTGGCGCGCAGATAGGCCTGCACGCGGGCGATGTCGGTATCCTTCACGGCGGCCTCCTAGGTTCCGGCCGGTGGTCTACGCCCGCGCGGCGCGGCTGTCATCCCGGGAGAATGCCGGGGTGTCAGCCGCCGCGCGGGTAGGAGGTGCGGACCACATCGGCCAGCGGCACCGGCCAGTCCACGGTGGCCGGGCCGGTCTTGCGGACCAGCACGGTGGAGCACTGGAAGCCGAAGGCGTTCTCGTTGTCGCCCACGGGCTCGATGATCACCGCCGGCACCAGGTGCATGCGGCGGCTGATGTCCACCTTCAGCACCTCGAAGCCGGTGCGGGGGTTGAACAGCGCCTGCCAGGCCGTGTCGGAGAAGCGCCAGAAATCCCACGGCATGTCGTGCATCGCCTCGGCCTGGTGGGTGTGGATCAGGGCGATCCCGCCGGGCCTGAGCACGCGGCTCATCTCCACCGCCACCTTCCATGGCATCAGCAGGTGCTCAAAGACCGAGACCGAGACCGCGAAGTCGAAGCTGTCGGGCGGGAAGTGGCGGGAGAGCTCGTGGGCGTCGCCCACCACGTCCACGCCGTCGCCGGCCACGATGTCGAAGATGGTCGCATCCGCCTCGGGGAAATGGTCGACATTGCGGTTGCCGCTGCGGGCGCGGCCGCCGATGTCGAGCAGGCGGGGGCGCCGGCCGCCGGCGGCCGCGCCGCGGATCATGTCCTGGAACTCCGGCACCAGGGTGCGCAGGTCGCGCCACTGGGCGGAGGGCAGGATATCGGCCACGCGCCAGGCGGTGTGGCGCCCGTCGCCCTGGAACTCCAGCCGCACCTCGGCCACGGGCCGGGCACGATCGATCAGCGCCTCCACGGCGAATTCCAGGGAGCCGCCGCCGTGCCAGTCCACCGCGCGCCAGGTTTGCGGCGGCGTCCGGCCGTCCTGCGTGGCCGAAACGGTCAGCGCCTCCTCCGGCATCCCGCGCACGAGGGTGGCGATGCCGCGCAACAGCAGGTAGCCGTTGAAGACGGTGCAGGCATGCAGCTCGATCCCGGCGACGCATTGCGGCATCGGCTTGCCCGACGGCGTTGCCACCGCGGCGGGCAGCGGCGGCGGCGCGGGCAAGGTGGTGGCGCGGCGGCGCAGCCGGCGCAGCAGGCGGCGGATCACGATCCGGCCCCGCCGGGGGGATCGGTGGGGTACATCGTGTCGATCACCTCCGGGAGGCGTACGGGCCAGTCCACCTCGGCCGGGCCGATCTTGCGCACCAGCACCTCGGAGGCCATGAACCCCAGCGTATCTTCCGGATGGGTGCTCTGGCTCGGATAGACCCGGGGCACCAGGTGAACCTTCATCGACATGTCGGCGGCCACCACCTCGAAGCCGGTGCGCCGGTTGAACAGGGCGTGCCAGGCGTTGTCGGAAAAACGGAAGAAATCCCACGGCAGGTCATGGATCGGCTGGCTCTGGTGCGACCAGACATAGGCATGGCCGCCGGGCTTCAGCACGCGGTTCAGCTCCACCGCGGCCTTCCAGGGCATCAGCAGGTGCTCGAACACCGCCAGGCTGGTGGCGAAGTCGAAGCTCTCGGGCGGGAAGTGGCTGGAAAGCTCGTGCGCGTCGCCCACCACGTCCACCCCGGGGTCGGGGATGATGTCGAACACCGTCACGTCGCAATGCGGGTAGATCTCGCTTTTCTGCATGCAGCTGCGGGCGCGGCCGCCGACATCCAGCAGGCTGGGCCGGTGCCCCCCGGCGGCGGCGGCGGCGACGATGGTGTTGAACGCGCCGAGCCGGCTGGTGAGGTCGCGGGCCTGGGCGAAGGGCAGCACGGCCGAAAGCGGAAAGCGGGAGAGCCCGTCGCGGAACCACACCAGCAGCACGGCGCGGTCCATCGGCATGTCGCGCCGCACCAGCGCGTCCAGCTCGAACTCCACCGCGCCGCTGGGCTGCACGGAGAGAACGGCGGCGCGCTGGGCGGGCCGGCTGCCCTCCAGCTCCAGCGCCACGCGCAGGCCGCCCAGCAGCTCCGCATGGGAATAGCGCTCCACCTCGGCCAGCATGGCGTAGGCGTGGATGCGGCAGTAGCCGAAGAAGACCTGGCATTCGTCGAGGTCGATCCCGGCGACGGGGCCGCCGGGGCGGGCCGTGCCGTGCCGCAGGCCGAGGCGGCGGGCGAGGCCGCCAAGCGCGGAGCGGATCACGGGCGGGCCCGCCGGGCGGGGGGATGAAGATCGTGCCGGGGCGCGGGCATGGGCGGTGGATATTCATCCATTGTTAACCGTGTCCCTTGTATCACCGGCACCGATGGTGGGCACCCGCGCGGCAAAATGTCGTGGCCCAGGC
>CANHCJ010000420.1 GCA_947458025.1 Rhodospirillales bacterium
GTGGCGGGGCCAGCGACCAGCACCGGGCCGATCGCCACCCCCGGGGCGAGCGGCACGCCGGCGAAGCGGCGCGGCAGGGTATCCACCAGCGCCTGCTCGCCGGCCTCGGCGGCATGGGCGGCGAGCAGCTCGGCGAGCAGCATCGCCACCGTCTCCACCACCTCCACCTCGTCGGCGTCGTAGTTGCGCGGGGTGCGGTTCTGCACGGCGAGCACGCCCAGGGTGCGGCCGGCGCGGCGCACCGGCACGGCGAGCATGGAGGCATAGCGGTCCTCGCCGGTCTCGGGCCGCCAGGCGAAGGCGGGGTGGTTCTGCGCGTCGGCCAGGTTCTGCGGCGCCTGGGTGGCCGCGGCGAGGCCCACGATGCCCTCGCCCACGCGCAGCCGGGTGATGCCGACCGCCTCCGGGCGCAGGCCCTCCGTGGCGGCCAGCTCCAGCACTTCGCCGGGGCGCATCACGTAGATCGAGCACACCTCGCTGACCAGTTCGGCCGCCACCAGGCGAACGAGCTCCGGCATCGGGGCCGTGCCGCGCGCCATGAGGTCGCGCAGCCGGGCCAGAAGGCGGCGCGGCGTGGACATGGCACGGAAATAGGCCAGAACGCCGCGCGGGGAAATCGCCGGGGCGGGTTTCGTCGCGGAGATGAAGCGATTGTCATCCCGGGCACAAAGGCAAGAGTCTTCTTTTTCTGAAGAAAAAGAAGCAAAAAGACTTTCCGACTTGGCCCCTGTGCCAGACGGCGCGCCCGGGCGCCAAGTGGAAAAGTTTTTTGGTTCTTTTTTTCAAAAAAGAACCGCTTGCTTCCTTATGCCGCATGCCGCCGCAGCGCCAGCGCCGTCACCGCCTGTTCCACCAGCTCGCCGATGATCTCCGCCGTGGTCTGCACGGCGGTGACCATGCCCACGGACTGCCCGGCCATGACGGACCCGTTCTCCACATCCCCATCCACCACTGCGCGCCGCAGCGCCCCGGCCCAGAAATGCTCGATCGCCAGCTGGGCGGCTTCCTTGGTCAGCTCGCCGGACTGGAAGCGCTTCAGCGTCTCGGCCTGGTGCTCCAGGAACCGCTTGGTGCCGGCGTTCACCAGCCCGCGCACCGGGATCACCGGGAAGCGCTCGTCCAGCTGGATGCTGGGCAGGGCGTCGCGGGCATTGGCGCGCACGAAGGCCTTCTTGAAGTTCTCGTGCGCGATGCTCTCGGCCGAGGCGGCGAAGCGGGTGCCGAGCTGCGCGCCGGACGCCCCCATCTCCAGATAGGAGAGGATCGCCTCGCCCCGGCCGATGCCGCCGGCCACGAACACCGGCACGTCGCGCAGATGCGGCAGGATCTCCTGCGCCAGCACGGTCAGCGACACCGGGCCGATATGCCCGCCGGCCTCGCTGCCCTCGATGATGATGGCATCCGCGCCGGAGCGCACGAGGCGTTTGGCCAGCACCAGGGCGGGGGCGAAGGCGATCAGCTTGGCCCCGCCCTCCTTCACCGCGCGCACCGCGCCGCCGGGCGGGATGCCGCCGGCCAGCACCACGTGGCTCACCTTCGCCTCCAGGCAGACGCGCACGAGGTCATCGAGCTGCGGGTGCATGGTGATCAGGTTCACGCCGAAGGGCTTGCTGGTCAGCGCCTGGGTGCCGGCGATTTCCTTGGCCAGCAGGTCGGGCCCCATGGAGCCGCAGGCGATCACGCCGAAGCCGCCGGCATTGGAGATGGCGGCGACGAGGTTGCGCTCGCTCACCCAGCTCATCGCGCCGCCGAGGATGGCGACCTCCGTGCCCAGGAAGTCGCGGCCGCGCGCCCACAGCCGGTCCAGCTCGGCGCGGGCGGCGGCGCGGGAATTGGGCGAGATCTCGGTCATGCGCAGCCACTCCCAGCCGGTTCCCCCCGGCGGAACCGGGGCGGGAACGATATGGTGGCCCTCGGCGCGGGCAAGCGCAACGCCGGGTCCATGCCGGGCGCGCCGTCGCCGGCCAGCCCGGCCCGCGGGATCAGGCCGCGTCGAGCCCGTAGGCGGTGTGCAGGGCGCGCACGGCCAGCTCGGTGTACTCGGCGCCGATCAGCACCGACACCTTGATCTCGCTGGTGCTGATCACCTGGATGTTGATGCCCTTGGCGGCCAGCGCGGAGAACATGGTGCGCGCCACCCCGGCATGGCTGCGCATGCCCACGCCCACCACGCTGATCTTGGCCACGTCGGCATCGGACAGCAGCTCGGCATAGCCGATCTCGCCACGATGCGCCTCCAGCGTGGCCTGGGCGCGCGGGAGATCGGTGCGGCCGATGGTGAAGGTGAGGTCGGTGGTGCCGTCGGCCGAGACGTTCTGGACGATCATGTCCACGTTCACGTTGGCGTCCGACAGCGGGCCGAAGATCGCGGCCGCGATGCCGGGCCGGTCGGGCACGCGCTTCACCGTGATCTTGGCTTCGTCGCGGGAGTAGGCGATGCCCGCCACCAGGGCCTTTTCCATGATCTCTTCCTCGTCCACCACCAGGGTGCCCGGCAGGTTGGCCCCCGTTTCCTCGCCGAAGCTCGACAGCACCTGAACCCGCACCCGCTCCTTCATCGCGAGTTCCACCGAGCGGGTCTGCAGCACCTTGGCCCCCACCGAGGCCAGTTCCAGCATTTCCTCATAGGCGATCTTGGCCAGCTTGCGGGCCTTCGGCACGATGCGCGGGTCGGTCGTGTAGACCCCGTCCACATCCGTATAGATGTCGCAGCGGTCGGCCTTCAGCGCCGCGGCCAGCGCCACCGCCGAGGTGTCGGAACCGCCGCGGCCCAGCGTGGTGATGCGGTTGCCCGGCCCGATGCCCTGGAACCCCGCCACCACCGGCACCTGGCCGGCCTGCATCAGGGCGATCAGCCCGGTGCCGTCGATGCTGTCGATGCGGGCCTTGCCGTGCGCGTCGTCCGTGACGAGCGGGATCTGCCAGCCGGCGAAGCTGCGCGCCTCCACGCCGATGGTCTGCAGCGCGATGGCGGTCAGGCCGGAGGTCACGTTCTCCCCGGTGGCCACCACGGCATCGTATTCGCGCGCGTCGTGCAGCGGCGAGAGGTCCTGGCAGTATTTCACCAGCGCGTTGGTCACGCCCGACATGGCGGAGACCACCACGGCCACCTCGTTGCCGGCCTCGACCTCGCGCTTGACGCGCGCGGCCACGTTGCGGATGCGGTCGAGGTCGGCGACGGAGGTGCCGCCGAACTTCATCACGATGCGGGCCATGGGGTGATGCGCGCTGCCGTTGGTTGCGGAAGGGGCGGCACACATACCGGCGCCGGCCCCGTGCGGCAACCTCGCTGCAAGCAGGGCGGTTCTTCGCCGCCCGCCCGCCCGCCGCGCTCAGGGGCCGGTGTCGAGGCGCTCAACGTACAGGCCGCCCGGCGCGGGGAACAACCGGTCCGGCACCACGAACCCCGCCGGCAGCGGGTCCGCCGGGGGCTCGGGCAGCGGCGGCAGGGAGTTCTCCGTGATCGCCTGGCCGAGCAGCCCCCGCGCCTCGTCCAGGATCTGGCCGAGCGGGGCCGGGAGGACGGTCTGCGGCAGCGCGACGGGAGGCAACGCGACGGGTGGCAGCGCGGTCCGCGGCGGCAGCTCGGAGGGCGGCAGGAAGTCGGGCCTGGCGAGCCACAGATGGCGGCCTGCGCCGGGATCAGTCGGCATGTCGAAGGGCAACGACCGTGGCAGGTCCAGCAGCCTCAGGCGCGGCCGCGGCGGTTCCGGCAGCGGTGGGTTCGGCTGCGGCTGGCTCGGCAGCGGCTGGCTCGGCAGCGGCGGGTTCGGCGACGGCGGGCTCGGCAACGGCGGTTCCGGCAGCGGCGGGTTCGGCAGCGGCGGGTTCGGCAACGGCGGTTCCGGCAGCGGCAA
>CANHCJ010000421.1 GCA_947458025.1 Rhodospirillales bacterium
GCTCGGTGTTCTGGCACGCGATCCGCGAGGGCCTGGTGGACCCGCGGCGGATGATCCAGCTGGGCATCCGCTCCCCGGTGCAGCGCGAGGTGTGGGACTGGACGGTGGCGCAGGGGGTGACGATCCTCTCGGGCCAGGAGGTGCAGGAGATGGGGCCGGCGGCAGTGGCCGCGCGGGTGCGCGAGGTGGTGGGCGCGGCGCCCTGCTATCTCAGCTTCGACATCGACGCGCTGGACCCTGCGCACGCCCCTGGTACCGGCACGCCGGAGATCGGCGGGCTCGCCTCGTGGCAGGCGCAGGCGATCCTGCGGCGGCTCGGCGGCGTGCGGTTCGCGGGCATGGACGTGGTGGAGGTGGCGCCCTCCTACGACGTGGCGGAGATCACGGCGCTGGCGGCGGCGACGATGGTTTGGGAGTACCTGGCGCTGGTCGCATCGCCGGCGGAGCTGTCCGGGATGTAACCATGCAGGGGGGGCTTGCCTTGGGTCCGCAAAACGCACTGCACCCCCGGCCCCCTTTCGCATAGAACGCGCCTCCGCCGTGATGCCCCCCTGAAGGGAGGTGCGGCGGATCGCCGACGCACCCGCACGTGCCGCGAGCCCGCCTGGGAGACCGTTCTCCAGGGCACAGCAACGACGAACGCGTCCTTTTCGTCCGGGCCGGCCCATTGTGGGGCCGGGGTCGCAAGGGAAGTGCCGAATGTCCGCTGAAGGGTCGCTGGCCATGCGAAGACCTCGCACCGCCTGATGCCTGCCGCCGGCGCCATCGCGCCGGGGCGAGAAGGTGCCTTCCCCCCATGGTCCCGCGTGCGCCCCTTGTGCGGCGCATGCGCGCTGTTGCGAGGAGTGTCGCGATGTCGAGCCTGCGTGTGCGTTCCGCCGTCTCCCCCCTCCGCCGCCTTCCGGCCCCGCCGGTGGAGCTGCCCCAGGCACTGCCCGGCGTGGCCGAGCTGGTGGCCGCGCTGCGCCCGGAGGAGCCGCTGCACTGCCTGCGGCCGCACACCCTGCGCGCCACGGCCGAGACCTTCGTGCAGGCCTTCCCGGGCGACGTGCTCTATGCCGTGAAGTGCAACCCGGACCCCGCGGTGCTGCGCGCGCTGTGGGCAGGCGGGGTGCGGCATTTCGACTGCGCCTCGCCAGCCGAGGTTTCGCTGGTGCGCACGATGTTCCCCGAGGCGGAGATCCACTTCATGCACCCGGTGAAGGCGCGCGGGGCGATCCGCGAGGCCTGGGCGCGGCATGGCGTGCGGGACTTCGTGCTCGATTCCCGCGCGGAGCTGGACAAGATCATGCAGGAGACCGCGGCGACCGGGGTGGCGGGCGGGCTGGGCCTGGTGGTGCGCCTTGCCCTGCCCAAGGGCGGCGCGGTGCTGGACCTCTCGGGCAAGTTCGGCGCGGAGCACGCGGAGGCCGTGGCGCTGCTGCGCGCGGCGCGGCCGGTGGCGGCGCGGCTGGGCATCGCCTTCCATGTCGGCTCGCAGTGCCTGGACCCCGTGGCGTGGCGGCAGGCGATGGCGCTGGCCGGCGCGGCGATTGCCGAGGCGGGGGCGGCGGTGGACATCGTGGATGTCGGCGGCGGGTTTCCCGTGGTCTATCCCGATGTCGAGCTGCCGCCGCTGGGCGCGTTCATGGCCGAGATCGAGGCGGCGTTCGAGGCGCTGGAGCTGCCGGGCGCGCGGCTGTGGGCCGAACCCGGCCGCGCGCTGGTGGCCGGCGGCGCCTCCGTGGTGCTGCAGGTGCAGGCGCGGCGCGGCGATGCGCTGTACGTGAACGACGGCGTGTACGGCAGCCTGGCCGATGCCGGCGCGCTGGGCTTCCGCTACCCCGTGCACTGCCTTCGCCCCACCGGCGCGGCGCCGTCGGACGTTCTGCGCGGATTCAGCTTCTTCGGCCCCACCTGCGACAGCGCCGACGTGATGCGCGGCCCGTTCTGGCTGCCCGAGGACATTGCCGAGGGCGACTGGATCGAGATCGGCCAGCTCGGTGCCTACGGCGCCTGCCTGCGGACCGCATTCAACGGCTTCGACCGCGCGCGTGTGGCCGAGGTGTGCGACCCCGCCTTCGACGCGGCCTGACCCGCCGCACCACCCTGACTCACGAGGAGCTTGCAATGACGACCCATGCGACCTTCCAGGGCCGGCTGGTGATGCTCGGCTTCGGCAGCATCGGCCAGGGCGTGCTGCCGCTGATCCTGCGGCACATCGACATGCCGCGCGAGCGGATCACGATCCTGAGCGCCGACGACCGCGGCGCCGAGGTGGCGGCCAGCTACGGCATCGCGCACGCGGTGCTGCCGGTCACCCGCGCCAACTACCGCGAGGTGCTCTCGGCCCGGCTAGGCCGCGGGGATTTCCTGCTGAACCTTTCGGTGGATGTGTCCTCCGTGGCCCTGGTGGCGCTGTGCCGCGAGCTGGGCGCACTGTACCTCGACACCTGCGTGGAGCCCTGGGCGGGCGGCTACACCGACCCCACCCTGCCGCCGGCGCTGCGCAGCAACTATGCACTGCGCGAGAGCGCGCTGGCGCTGGCGCGGCCGGGCGCGGGTGACCCGACGGCGGTGATGACGCATGGGGCGAACCCTGGCCTGGTCTCGCACTTCGTGAAGCAGGCGCTGCTGAACCTGGCGGCCGACACGGGGCGGGAGGCGACCGCGCCCGGCACGCGCGAAGGGTGGGCGGCACTGGCCGGGCGGCTCGGCGTGAAGGTGATTCACATCGCCGAGCGCGACACGCAGACGGCCGATATCGCCAAGAAGCCCGGCGAGTTCGTCAACACTTGGTCGATCGACGGCTTCGTCGGCGAGGGCAACCAGCCGGCCGAGCTGGGCTGGGGCACGCACGAGAAGGCGCTGCCGGAGGACGGGCGGGCGCACACCTTCGGCTGCGGGGCGGCGATCTGGCTCACTGGCTCAACCGGCCGGGCGCGGCCACGCGCGTGCGCAGCTGGACGCCGCTGGAGGGGCCGTTCCACGGCTTCCTGATCACGCACAACGAGGCGATCTCGATCGCCGACTACTACACGCTGCAGGAGGGCGCGACCGTGCGCTACCGGCCGACGGTGCACTACGCCTACCACCCGTGCGACGACGCGGTGCTGTCGCTGCACGAGCTGGCGGGCAAGAACTGGCGCATGCAGGCCGAGCAGCGGCTGATGATGCGCGAGATCGCGCGCGGCATCGACGAGCTGGGCGTGCTGCTGATGGGCCATGCCAAGGGCGCCTACTGGTACGGCTCCCGCCTGTCGATCGGGGAGGCGCGGGCGCTGGCGGCGCACAACAACGCCACCTCGCTGCAGGTGACGGCCGCGGTGCTGGGCGGGATGGTGTGGGCGATCGAGAACCCGGCGACCGGCGTGGTGGAGGCGGACCAGATGGACCATGCGCGGGTGCTGGAGGTGTGCGGGCCGTATCTTGGCGAGGTGGTGGGCGCCTACAGCGACTGGACGCCACTGGAGGGCCGCGGCGGGCTGTTTGCGGAGGAGGTGGATGCCAGCTGCCCGTGGCAGTTCGGCAACTTCCGGGTGGCGTAAGGCAAGGAAGAATCTTCTTTTTTCTAAAGAAAAAAGAAACAAAAAAGGACTTTATCCCTTTGCGCCGAGGTCAACCCCGGCGCAAAGGGGTAAAAGTTTTGGGGCTGGCCTAGATAGCGAAGAAAGGCTATCTAGATCAGATGGTTACGTCACGTCGGCGGAGCCGCCTCCCGGTTGTTAGCCAGGAGGCTCTTGTTTGGCATTTTGTGGCTGGCACACCGGCTCGAACCGCCGCGCAGCTGGTCGGTGTGAACCGGCACTCGGCCACCTTGTTCTACCACAAGCTGCGGGAGCTCATTGGCGCGCAGCTGGCGGCCCAAAC
>CANHCJ010000422.1 GCA_947458025.1 Rhodospirillales bacterium
CCCCGCGCCACCCTTCCCACGCCGCCGTCCACCCCGCGCCCGGCGCCCGCCCTCCCCCCGGCCCCGCGCCGCCCCGCCCCCCGCGTCTTTTCAAAACCGCTCCCGGCCGCCGCGCCCAGCCGCGCCGCTTTTGTTACGAGATCGTAATTAAAGCCCTCACCCCGCCATCTCCGCCGCCCAGCGCGTGATCACCTCGCAGCCCCGCGCGAAATCCTCGATCCGCATCGCCTCGTCCGGATTGTGGCTGCCGTTCTGGTTCCTCACGAACAGCATGCAGCTCGGCACCCCCGCCTGCGCGAAGCTCGCCGCGTCATGCCCGCCCCCGCTCGGCATGGTCAGGTACTCCACCCCCAGCGCCTCCGCCGCCCGCGCCAGCCCGGACCGCACCTCGGCCGACATCGGCGTCGGCGCGCTCATCGGCCCGCGCACCAGCTCGAACCGCACCCCCCGCCGCGCCTCCACCTCGGCCACCAGCCGGTCGATCGCGCCATGCACCGCCGTGATCCCCGCCTCCGTCGTGCCGCGGATGTCGATCTGGAACCGCGCCTCCCCCGGCACCTTGGTGAACCCGGCCTGCTCGGTCGTCTCCAGGATGCAGAACGTCACCACCAGCCGATGCCCCAGCGTCTCCAGCCGCGCCCACTCGTCGTCCAGCTTCGTCGCCAGCTCGGCCAGCGCGATCGCCGCATCCTTGCGATAGCGCCGCGGCGTCGCCCCGGAATGGTTGTACTCCCCGATCACCCGCCCCTCGCGGATGCGGCGGGAGCCAGGCAGCGCCGTCACCAGCGCGATCGGAATCTCCTGCGCCTCCAGCACCGGCCCCTGCTCGATATGCAGCTCCACATAGGCCGCGATGCTGTCCGGCGGCAGCAGGCACTCGCCGCGCGCCACCGCCGCGGGGTCGAACCCCTCCTCGGCCATGTGGTCGGCCAAGGACCGCCCGCTATCCAGCCGCGCCACCTTCAGGTGCTCCGCCGGCAGCCGCCCCAGCGCCGCCTTGCTGCCCGGCAGGCCCGAAGGAAACCACGCCCCGCCCTCCTCGGCGCGGATCGCCAGCACCGTGATGTCCCGCCCCGGCTGGAACCCCGCCGCCTTCATCCCCGCCACCGCCGCCATCCCCGCCAGCACCCCGGCCGCCCCGTCGAAATTGCCCCCCTGCGGCACCGAATCGAGGTGGCTGCCCAGGATGATCCGCTTGGCCGACCGGTCCCGCCCCGGCAGCGTCATCAGCAGGTTCCCCGCCGGGTCGGTCCGCGTCTCCAGCCCCAGCCGCTCCGCCTCCGCCCGCACGATCTCATGGGCGATCCGCTCGCCCCGCCCATAGGCCTCCCGCGTCACCCCCACCCCGTCGAAGGTCCGCTCGCGCAGCGCGTCGAACAGCCGCGATGCCAGCTCGATGTCGGGCGTCAGGTTGGGGCGCATCTCTCGTCTCCTTCGTGCACCCGAAGCCTGCCGTCCCGCCCGCCCTTCCGCAACCGCCCCGCACCCGCCATAAGGCGCCAAATTCCGGGAGAGCCTCATGACCAAGCCGGTGCTGCTCGTCACCCGCCAGCTGCCCGACGCCGTCGCCGACCGCGCCGCGCGCGAGTTCGACGTGCGCCTGAACCAGCCGGACCTGCAATGGGCGCCCGACGAGATCGTCGCCCTCGCCCAAGGCTGCGACGCCATCCTGTGCTTCTCCACGGATCGGCTGAACGCGCAGACCATCGCCGCCCTGCCAGGCAGCGTGAAGGCGATCGCCACCTGCTCGGTCGGCTACGACCATGTCGACGTCGCCGCCGCCCGCGCGCGCGGCATCCCCGTGGCCAACACGCCGGAGGTGCTCTCGGTCGCCACGGCGGAGATCGCCATGCTGCTGATCCTGATGTCCGCCCGCCGCGCCGGCGAGGGCGAGCGCCTGGTTCGCTCCGGCCAGTGGAAAGGCTGGGCGCCGATGCTGCTGCTCGGGACCCAGATCAGCGGCAAGCGCCTGGGCATCTTCGGCATGGGCCGCATCGGCCGCGAGCTGGCCAAGATGGCCCGCGGCTTCGGCATGGCGATCCACTACCGCAACCGCACCCGCCTGCCCGAAGACCTCGAACAGGGCGCCACCTGGCACGCCACCGACGAAAGCTTCCTGGCCAGCTGCGATGCCCTGGCACTCACCGCCCCCGGCGGCGCCGGCACGCTGAAATGGCTGAACGCCGAGCGCCTGGCCCTGCTCCCCCGCGGCGCCATCGTCGCCAACGCCGCCCGCGGCTCGCTGGTGGACGACCTCGCCCTGCAGGAAGCCCTGCGCTCCGGCCAGGTCGCCTTCGCGGGCCTCGATGTCTACGACGGCGAGCCCAACCTGCACCAAGGCTATTTCGGCCTGGAGAACGTGGTCCTGCTGCCGCACATGGGCAGCTCCACCACCGAGACCCGCGCGGCGATGGGCGACCTGTGCCTCGATGCCATCGGCGCCGTGCTGGCCGGCAACGAGCCCTGGAACCTGATCAGGTAGCCAGGATGAACTCCCGCAGCAGCCGCATGGTCAGCGCGGGATCGTCGTTGTGCACCCCGTGCCCGGCATTGGGCACCCGCACCAGCCGCACCAGGTGCCGCGGGAGGCAGGCGGCCAGCAATTCGCTGCGCGAGATCGGCGTGATCGGGTCGTCCTCGCCGCCGATCACCAGGCAGGGGCACTGCACCTTGGCGAGGTCGGCGCGGAAATCCATCGGCTGCGGCCCGTCATCGGCCTTGGCGAAGTGGAACGCCACCTGCTCGTTGCGCACCGTCCGCGCCATCGCCTCCGGGTCGCGCCGGCCGCGCGGGTTGTACAGCGGCGAGCAGACGCGCAGGTAGGCGGCCGAGGTTTCCGGGTTGGGGTTCTTCCAGCGCGCCTCCGCCACCGCCCGCGCCTCGGGCCCGCCGAGCCGCTCGAAGATCGCGTAGGTCTCCTCCCGGTCGCGCTTGGGCGAGGTGGAGTAGAACACCATCTTGCCGGGATGCTCCGGATGCCGCGTGGCATAGGCTTGCGCCACCATGCCGCCGAAGGAGTAGCCCAGCACGATCGGCTTCTCGATCCCGAGCGCCTCGCAGAAGCCGCGGATGTCGTCGCCCCATTGCGGCAGGTTCCAGGTCTCCGGCTCGCCCCGGTCGCTGCGCCCGTTGCCGCGATGGTCGAGGTAGATCACCTGCGCCACCTCCGCCAGCTGGTCGAACAGCGGGCGGAAGGTGGAATGGTCCCCGCCGGGCCCGCCATGCAGCAGCAGCAGCGTCGGCCGCTCCCGCATCCGCGGGCCGTCCGGCACCAGCTTCTCGCCGCTCACGTCGAAGAAGATGCGGGTGCCGTTGACGGTGACGTGCATGGAGCTGCTCCCCTGGTGCGCCGAGCCTTCCCCGGCGGGCTCAGGGCGTCAAGCCATGCGCCGCGGCCAGCACGGCGAGCGCGATGGCCAGCGCCACCAGGGTGAAGCGCCGGTTCCACTGCGTCGTCACCTGCCAAGGATCGCCCCCCGTCCAGCGCGCCGTGGCCAGCGCGCTGGCGGAGAACGGGGTCATCCCCACGCCCACGCCCCAGCCCAGCATGCAGGAAAGCGCCAGCACCTCGGGCGCCACGCCGAGTGCCGCCGGATCCGGAATCGCCGCCCCGATCACCGCCACCACAGCGATCGGGTTGAGCCCGAGCAACGCGGTGCCGATCAGCACCAGCGGCACGGCCAGCGGAATGGCCAGCGGCGGCACCGCGGGCAGGAAGGCGGCCAGCCCGCCGGCCGGCAGCGCCATGCCGAGCGTCACGCCCAGGAACCCGCTGGTGGCCAGCAGCGTCGCCTCGCCGCGAAAGCCCGGCAGCCGCGCCCGTAAGCCGCGCAGCCGG
>CANHCJ010000423.1 GCA_947458025.1 Rhodospirillales bacterium
AGCGGACGGCCGAGCCGTCCGCTTACCCCCCGCCGAAGGCGGAAAAAGTCACGGGGTCTGGGGCCGCCGGCCCCAGCGGGATCCAAGGGCGGAGCCCTTGGTGGGGTCGAGGGGCAAAGCCCCTCGCCTTCCTGCTTCTCGCCACCCTTGCCCTCGCGGCCTGCGGTCGCAAGGGCCCGCCCGTGCCGCCGGGGCCGGCGGACCAGGTGATTTATCCGCGGAGTTATCCGGCGCGCTGAGCCCCGGCCGGCAGTTCGCGTAGCGTTTCCGCCGTGGCGTGCGGGTCCGCCTTCACGCGGTAGCACAGGGCGTAGAGCGCGGGCAGGAACACCAGGGTGAGGGCGGTGGCGGCGGCCAGGCCGCCGATCATGGCGATGGCCATGGGCCCCCAGAACACGTTCAGCGACAGCGGGATGAAGGCGAGGATGGCGGCCAGGGCCGTCAGCACCACGGGGCGCGCCCGGCGCACGGTGGATTCGACGATCGCCTCGGCCATGGAGTGTCCGGCGGCGAGGTCCTGCTGCACCTGGTCCACCAGGATGATGGTGTTGCGCATGATCATCCCGGCCAGCGCGATCACGCCCAGCAGCGCCACGAAGCCGAAGGCGGCATTAGTGGCCAGCAGGGCGGCGACGGCGCCGATGATGCCCAGCGGCGCGGTGGCGAGCACCAGGGCGACGCGGCCCAGGTTCTGCAGCTGGATCATCAGCAGCAGGACCATGGTGCCGATCATGATCGGGAAGATCTTGGCCAGCGAGGCATTGGCCTTGGCCGATTCCTCCGCCGCGCCCCCGGTCTGGATCGTCACGCCGGCGGGCAGCTGGATGGCCTGGATGCGCGGCAGGGCGGCGGCGGTGACGTCGGGTGCCTGCAGCCCGTCCTGGATGTCGGCGCGTACGGTGAGGAATGCCGCGCGGTCCCGCCGCCACAGGATCGGCTCCTCGGCGGAGGAGGTGATGCGAGCCAGTTGCGAGAGGGGCAGGGGCCCGGCCGGCGTCATCAGCACCAGGTCGGCGAGGCGATCGAGATCCAGCCGTTCCTCGGGCGCGGCGCGCAGCACCACGTCGATCAGCTTGGTCCCCGTCCGCAGCTGGGTGGCGGTGGTGCCGGAGATCTGCGCCTGCAGGGCCTGGGCGATCTGCGCGGGCGAGAGGCCGAGCGCCTTGATGCGCGCCTGGTCGAGTTCCAGCGTGAGGCCTGGGGCGCGCTCACCCCAGCCGATCTCGGCGCGGCGGGTGCCGGGCGTGGCGCGCAGGGCGGCCAGCACCTCGTCGGCCACCGTGCGCACCGCCTGCATGTCGGTGCCGACCACGCGGAACTGCACCGGGAAGCCCACGGGCGGGCCGAGTTCCAGGCGGGATACGCGCACGCGCGCTTCCGGCACGCCTTCCTCGGCGAAGAAGGCCATCAGCCGCTCGCGGGCGCGTTCGCGGCCTTCCATGCCGCCGCCGGTGGTCAGCACCATGGTGGCGACCGCGTCGTTCGGCAGGGTTGGGTTCACGGTCAGCTGGAAGCGCGGCCCGCCGCCGCCGATATAGGCGGTGAACCAGCGCACATCGCGCCGCAGCTCGGGGTCCGACTGCAGCTTGGCCTCGATCCTGGCCACCGCGGCGGCCGTGGCGGCGTGGCTGGCCCCCTGGCGCAGCGTGATGTCCAGCAGCAGTTCGGGCCGCGCGGAGGAGGGGAAGAACTGCTGCTTCACCATGCCCATCCCGGCGCCGGCGAGCACCAGCAGCGCCACGGTGCCCAGCACCACGGTGCGGCGCCAGCGAATGGTCCACTGCACCACGCGGCGCAGGGCGCCGTACACGCCCCTCTCGTACATGTCGGTGTGCGCGTGGGTGGCGCCGGGCTTCGGGGCCGGCAGCAGCAGCACGCCCAGGAACGGCGTAAACACCACCGCCACCACCCAGCTGGCCAGCAGGGCGAGCCCCACCACCCAGAAGATGCCGCCGGCGTATTCGCCGGTGGTGGACTGCGCCAGGCCCACCGGCATGAACCCCGCCGCCGTCACCAGCGTGCCCGAGAGCATCGGGAAGGCGGTGGAGCTCCAGGCATGGCTGGCCGCGCGCACGCGGTCCCAGCCTTCCTCCAGCTTCACCACCATGGTCTCGATGGCGATGATCGCATCGTCCACCAGCAGGCCGAGCGAGAGGATCAGCGCGCCGAGCGAGATGCGCTGCAGCTCGATCCCCCAGGCCTGCATGATGATGAACACGATGGCGAGCGTCAGCGGCACGGCCAGCGCCACCACCAGCCCGGCGCGGAAGCCCAGCGAGGCGAAGGAGACCAGCAGCACCACGGCCAGCGCGGCGACGAACTTCATCAGGAACTCGCCGACCGCTTCCTCCACCACCTTCGGCTGGTCGGCGGTTTGCTGAAGTTCCAGCCCCAGGGGCAGGTCGGCCTGGATGCGCGCGGCCTCGGCCTGCAGCGCCTCGCCGAAGGTGAGCGCGTTGGCGCCCTTGCGCATGGACATGGCGATCACCACCGCGCCCTGGCCGTTGTGGCGGATCTCCGACAGCAGCGGCTCCTGGTAGCCCGCCCGCACGCTGGCGATCTCGCCCAGCCGCAGGGTGCGGCCCTGGCTCGCCACGGGCACGTCCAGCAACGCGGCCACGCCGCCATCGGCCCCGGCCGAGAGCGCCCCGGTGGTGCGCACCGGCACGCGGCTGTTGGCGGTGTCCACGATGCCGGAGGGGGCGAGCAGGTTCTGCCGCGCGAGGGCGGAGGAGATCTCCTCCACCGTCACGCCCAGCGAGGCGATGCGGGCCTGGTTGAACTCCACGAACAGCGTCCGGGGAATCTCGCCCAGGATGTTCACCTTCTCCGCGCCCTGCACCTTCAGCAGCCGGTCGCGGATGCCTTCGGCGGCGCGCACCAGCGTGGCGTTGTCCGCGCCGGTGAGGGCGAAGACGGCGCCGTACACGTCGGTGAACTCGTCGTTGGCGAAGGGGCCGATCACGCCCTGGGGCAGGTCCGGCCGCAGGTCGTCCAGCCGCTTGCGCACCTGGTAGAACAGGGTGGGCACCTGGGCCGGCGGCGTGTCGTCGCGGAAGGTGATCATGGTCGCGACGAAGCCGGGGCGGCTGTAGGTGTCGAGATGGTCGAGGTACGGCGTGTCCTGCAGCTTGCGCTCGATCCGCTCGGCGAGAAGCTGCTGGGTTTCCGTGGCGGTGGCGCCCGGCCAGATGGCGGTGACCACCATCAGCTTCAGCGTGAAGGAGGGGTCCTCGCCGCGGCCCAGCCGCTGGTAGGCGAACAGCCCGGCGATGAACAGCAGCGCGATCAGGAAGCCGGTGAGGCTGCGATGTGCCACCGCCCAGGCGGAGAGGTTGAAGCGGGACATGGCGCTATTCCCCTAGAGCGTGATCGTCGGAGGCGGCATCGCCGGAGACGTGAATCACGCGATCAAACAAGCAGCTGGACCGTGATCCGCGCTTCCTTCAGCGCGGATCTTGGTCCAGCCGCGCGATGCGCACCTTTGCGGCCGGGTCGAGCTTGTGCCCGCCCAGCGCCACAATGGTCTCGCCGGGGGCGACGCCGGTCACCAGCGCCTTGTCCTGGCGCAGCGCCACGATCTTCACCGGCCGGGCGGCCACCGCATTGCCGTTGATCACCCACACGATCGGCCCCTGGCCGCGATCCGCCAGCGCGGCGGCGGGCAGGGTGGCCAGCCCCTCCGGCAGCCTGGCCTGGATGGTGAGGGTCGCGCTCATGCCGATCGCCAGCCAGGGCGGCGGGGCATCCAGCGTGAAGCGCGCGGCATAGGTGCGCAGCCCCGGCGTGGCGGCGGCGGCGAGTTCGCGCAGCGTGGCCCCCACCGGCGCCTCC
>CANHCJ010000424.1 GCA_947458025.1 Rhodospirillales bacterium
CGCCGCCTCTCCGTCACCGAGATCGAGACCTGGCTCACCGACCCCTACGCCATCTACGCCCGCCACATCCTGCGCCTGCGCCCGCTCGACCCGCTGGAACAGGAAACCGACGCGGCGGATTACGGCACCGTCGTCCATGCCGGCCTGCACCGCTTCCTCGCCGAGCACGGCCACCGCTGGCCCGCCCGCGCCGCGGAGAAGCTGCGCACCGCCATGGAGCAGGAACTGGAAGCCGCCCATCTCCGCCGCGCCCTGGTGGAATGGTGGCGCCCCCGCCTGCACCGCATCGCCGACTGGGTCTGCGACACCGAGCGCGACCGCCGCGCCAGGCTGCCCCTGGCCGCGCTGGCCACCGAGGTCGCCGGGCGCTGGGACCTGCCCACCCCGCGCGGCTTCCGCCTCACCGGCCGCGCCGACCGCATCGAACGCCGGGCAGACGCCACGCTGGCCATCCTCGACTACAAGACCGGCCAGCCCCCCAGCCAGGCCGATGTCGATGCCGGCTTCGCCCCCCAGTTGCTGCTGGAAGCCGCCATGGCCGCGGACGGCGCCTTCCCCGCCATCCAGGGCACCGCCACCGAGCTCGCCTACTGGCACCTCACCGGCGGCTGGGAGCCCGGCCGCCTGCGCCAGCTCTGCAAGGGCGACCCCGCCCGCATCGCCGCCGCCGTCGCCGCCGCCCGCGACAGCCTGCACGCCCTGGTCCTGGCCTTCGAAGACCCCGACCGCCCCTACCTCTCCCAGCCCCACGCCGCCCGCGCCCCGCGCTTCCCGGAATACGCCCAGCTCGCCCGCGTCGCCGAATGGTCCCTCTCCGGCGAGGAGGAGGAGCCATGAGCACCGCAGCCCGCACTGAGGCAAACCGCGCCCAGCGCCTCGCCTCCGACCCCGCCGCCTCCGCCTTCGTCGCCGCCAGCGCCGGCTCGGGCAAGACCAAGCTCCTCACCGACCGCCTGCTGCGCCTCATGCTCTCGGGGGCGGACCCCGCCCGCATCCAGTGCCTCACCTTCACCAAGGCCGCCGCCGCCGAGATGGCCGTCCGCCTCCAGCGCCGCCTCGGCGGCTGGGTCACGCTGGACGACCCGCGCCTCGATGCCGAGCTGGCCGCGCTCGACATCCCCGCCACCCAAGCCAACCGCGCCCGCGCCCGCGCCCTGTTCGCCACCGTGCTGGATCTCCCCGGCGGCATGCGCATCGGCACCATCCACGCCTTCTGCCAGTCCCTCCTGCGCCGCTTCCCGGTCGAGGCCGCCCTCTCCCCGCATTTCCGCCTGATGGACGACCTCGATGCCGCCGTCGCCCTCGCCCAGGCGCGCGAGACCATGCTCTCCGGCGCCTTCGCGCGGGACCGCCGCGCCGCGCTGGAATCGCTCGCCGGCCTCGTCCCCTCGCTCGACACCCTCGGCAAGCTGCTGGAAAAGCTGCGCGAGAAGCCCGACGCGCTGGAGGCCGCCCTGCGCGACGGCCCCGACGCGCTCGAATCCCGGCTGCGCCACCTCCTCGGCGCCCGGGACCCCGCCGAGGTCGCCCGCGACATCGCCACCGCCATGGACCACGCCGCCCTCTCGCGCGCCTGCGCCGCCATCGCCCAGGGCGCCCCGCCCAAGGGCCAGGACTTCGCCGCCAACGCCCAGGCCTTCCTCGCCCTGCCGCCCGCCGACCGCCAGGACAACCTCGACGCCTGGCGCACCCTGCTGTTCCGCGCCGACGGCGAGCCGCGCACCGCCAAGGGCCTCGTCCCCGGCAAGTTCCTGGACCAGAACCCCCACCACGCCACCCCCCTGGAAGCCGAGCAGGCCCGCATCCAGGCGCTGGACGACGCCGCCCGCGCCCATCAGGTCGCCGCCCTCTCCGCCGCCCTGGCCTCGCTCGCCGCCCCCGTCGCCGGGGCCTATGCCGAGGCCAAGCAGCGCGCCGGCCAGCTCGATTTCGCCGACCTCATCCGCGCCTCCACCCGCCTGCTGGTCGATCCCGGCGCCGCCTGGGTGCTCTACAAGCTCGATGGCGGCATCGACCACCTGCTGCTCGACGAAGTGCAGGACACCGCGCCCGAGCAATGGGAGATCGCCGGCAAGCTCAGCGACGAATTCTTCGTGGGGCAGGGCGCCCAGGACAGCCAGGCCGCCCCGCGCACCGTCTTCGCCGTCGGCGACCGCAAGCAGTCGATCTACGGCTTCCAGGGCGCCGACCCCCAGGGCTTCCAGACCTGGCGCGAAATCTGGAAACGCCGCGCCGAAGCCGCCAACCACACCTGGCGCGACGTCCCGCTGGAGGTCTCCTTCCGCTCCACCGAGCCCGTGCTCGCCCTGGTCGATGCCGTCTTCGCCACCGCCCCGGCCTGCGACGGCATCGCCGACCCCGGCACGCTGCGCCACCTCGCCGACCGCGCCGGCCATGCCGGCTCCGTGGAGCTCTGGCCGCTGGCGCCCGAGCCGCCGCGCCCGGATACCGCCCCCTGGACCGTGCCGGAGCGCAACCAGCAGGGCGGCAGCGCCCGCCAGCGCCTGGCCGACACGCTGGCCACCTGGATCGCCGAACAGACCAGCGGCGGCACCCAATTGGAATCCCGGGGCCGCCCGCTCGCCCCCGGCGACGTGCTCATCCTGGTCCGCCGCCGCGACAGCTTCGCCCGCGCCCTGGTCGGCGCGCTCAAGGCCCGCAACGTCCCGGTCGCCGGGCTCGACCGCCTGGTCCTCACGGAGCAGCCGGCGGTGGCCGACCTGCTCGCCCTGTGCGACACGCTGCTGCTGCCGGAAGACGACCTCTCGCTGGCCTGCGTCCTCACCTCCCCGCTCGGCGGCCTCGACGACCCCTCGCTGATGGAGCTGGCCGCCGCCAGGCCTGGCTCGCTCTGGTCCGCCCTGCGCGACCGCCACGCCGAACGGCCGGACTGGGGCGCCGCCCACGCCTTCCTGCGCACCCTGCTGGCCCGGGTGGACTACGCCACGCCGCACGCCCTGCTCACGGAGGCGCTCGGCCGCCTCGGCGCCCGCGCCCGCCTGCTCGCCCGCCTGGGCCCGGAAGCCGCCGAGCCGATCGACGAGCTGCTTGGCGCCGCCCTCACCCATGCCCGCACCCATCCGCCGGCGCTGCAGGGCTTCCTGCACTGGCTGCGCCAGTCGGGCGCCGAGGTGAAGCGCGAGGCCGAGGGTGCGGGCAACATGGTCCGGCTCATGACAGTGCACGGCGCCAAGGGCCTGCAGGCCCCGCTGGTCATCCTGCCCGACACCACCGGCCTGCCGCCGGAGGACGGCACGGTGTGCTGGGCGGATGAACTGCCGGTCTGGTCCCCGCGCAAGGAGCTGCGCTGCCGCGCCGCCGAGGCCCTGCGCCTGCAAAAGCGCGCCGCGGAGATGGAGGAGCAGAACCGCCTGCTCTACGTCGCGCTTACCCGCGCCGAGGACCGGCTCGTGGTCTGCGGCTGGTCCCCCCGCCGCGCGCCCGCCGACACGTGCTGGTACCGCCTGGTCGAACCCGGCTTCGCCGCGCTGCCCGCCACAACCCGCCCCTTCGACATCGGCCCGGACCCGTGGGACGGCGAGATCCTCACCTACGCCACCGCCCAGGTCATCGCCCCGCAAAAGCCCTCTCCCCTTGGGGGAGAGGGTGGGGTGAGGGGTGACGCAACAATCCCCGCCTGGGCCGGCACCCCCCCGCTCTGGCAGCCCAGCCCCGTCCCGGCCGAGCCCGCCCTGCCGTCCCCGCTCGCCCCCAGCCGGCCGGAAGGGGTGCAGCACGGCCCCGTCCCCGCCTCCGATTCCCCGCTGCTGCAGCGCGACGCCACCGGCAGCCGCTTCC
>CANHCJ010000425.1 GCA_947458025.1 Rhodospirillales bacterium
CAGCAGCCCCACCGTCAGCAGGTAGCAGGCGCCCACGAATTCCCGCGACCGCGCCGCGAACAGCCGCGCCGTGGACCGCACCCCCACCAGCGCATCATCCTCCCGGTCCTGATGCGCATAGATCGTGTCGTAGCCGAGGATCCACACGATCGCCGCCGCATAGAGCAGCCCCGCCGCCACCGAAAACCCACCCGAAGCCGCCGCGAACCCCATCGGCGCCCCCCAGCCGAACGTCACCCCCAGCATCAGCTGCGGCCACCACGTCACCCGCTTGGCCAGCGGATACAGCGCCACCAGCAGCAGGGAGCCCACCCCCAGCGCCTGCGCCACCAGGTTCAACTGCAACAGGATCGCCAGCCCCACCGCCAGCAACACCCCCAGGAACCACGCCGCCTGCCGCATCCGCAGCGCCCCGCTGGCCAGCGGCCGCCCGGCCGTGCGCGCCACCTTGCGGTCCAGCTCGCGGTCCCACATGTCGTTCACCACGCAGCCCGCCGCCCGCATCACGATGCTGCCCACCCCGAACAGCAGCACCAGCCACGCCGCGGAGCCCACGTCCGGCGCCGCCAGCACGATCGCCCACAGCCCCGGCAGGAACAGCAGCCAGAACCCGATCGGCCGGTCCGCCCGCGCCAGCAGGGCATAGGGCACCCAGCCGGCCGGCAGCCGTGCCACCCAGCCGGTGCGAACGATGTCGGTATGCGCCATGGATGCTACTCTGCCCTCTCTCATGACCCACTCCAACACCACCCCCCGCCTGTATGTCCCCGTCCCCCTCGCCGAGGGCTCGGAGATCGCCGCCACCCCGGCCCAGGCCCACTACCTCGGCACCGTCATGCGCCAGGCCGCCGGCGCCCCCCTGCGCCTGTTCAACGGCACCGACGGCGAATGGCAGGCCCGCCTCGCCACGATCCGCAAGGACAAGGCAAGCTTCGTCGCCGAACGCCAGACCCGCCCCCAGGCGCCGGAGCCCGACCTCTGGCTCGTCTTCGCCCCCCTCAAGCGCGATGCCACCGACCTGGTGGTGGAGAAGGCAACCGAGCTCGGCGCCTCCGCCATCCTTCCGGTGTTCACCGAGCGCACCAACACCGCCCGCCTCAACCTCGACCGCCTGCGCGCCATCGCCACCGAGGCGGCCGAGCAGTGCGAGCGCCTCACCCTGCCGCGCATGGCAGACCCGCAGCGACTGGCCGACCTGCTCGGGGCGTGGCCGCCCGGGCGCACCCTGTACGCCGCCCTGGAACGCGCCGAAGCCCCGCCCGTGCGCGGCACCGACTCGCCCGCGGCGCTGCTGATCGGCCCCGAAGGCGGCTTCACCCCGGCGGAAGCCACGCTGCTGCGCCGCCACCCCGGCGTGCGGCCCATCTCCCTCGGCCCGCGCATCCTGCGGGCGGAAACCGCGGCGATCGCCGGGCTGGCCCTGTTGCTGGCGCCCTGCCGGGGCTATCTAGCCGAGCAAGCCGGCACACCGGCAGAATGATGCGGCCAGAACGAACGGAATACCCATGTCCAATCCCGGCGACGGCGACGCGACCCCGATCACCTCGCTCCGCCAGCTGGCGGAGCACATCGCCGTCGGCTGCAAGCCGCGCGACCGCTTCGCCATCGGCACCGAGCACGAGAAGTTCGGCTTCCGCCGCACCGACATGACCACCCCGGCCTACGAGCCCGATGGCATCCGCGCCGTGCTGGAGGGCCTGGCCGCCCGCGCCCCGGCCGGCACCTGGACCCCGATCCTCGACCGCGGCAACCCGATCGGCCTGTCGAGCCAGAGCTACGCCGCCATCTCGCTGGAGCCCGCCGGCCAGCTGGAGCTCTCCGGCGGCCTGACCGCCGACCTGCATGCCGCCCGCGCCGAGCTGGAAGCCCACTACGCCGAAGTCCGCCCGGTGGCGGATGCGCTGGGCCTCGGCTTCGCCCCGCTCGGCTTCCACCCGCTCAACACTCGCGAGCAGATGCCCTGGATGCCCAAGGGCCGCTACGCGATCATGAAGGCCTACATGCCCAAGGTCGGCAAGCTGGGCCTGGACATGATGACCCGCACCTGTACCGTGCAGGTGAACCTGGATTACGAGAACGAGGCCGACATGGTGCGCAAGATCCGCATCGGCCTGGCCCTCCAGCCGCTCGCCTCGGCCATGTTCGCCAATTCGCCCTTCCTGGAGGGCAAGCCCAGCGGCTTCCTCTCCTACCGCTCCCAGGTCTGGACCGACACCGACAACCACCGCAGCGGCATCCCGGCCGTGTTCTTCGAGGACGGCTTCGGCTTCGAGCGCTACGCGAAGTGGCTGGTGGACAGCGTGCCGATGTATTTCGCCTATCGCGGCGGCAAGTACATCGACCTCTCCGGCGCCTCCTTCCGCGATTTCCTGGATGGCAAGATCGGGCAGGAGGCCGGCCGCGCCACGGTGGGCGACTTCGCCGACCACATGACCACCGCCTTCACCGATGCCCGCCTCAAGCGCTACATCGAGATGCGCGGGGCGGATGCCGGCAGTGCGGAGATGATGATCGCGCAATCCGCCTTCTGGGTGGGCCTGTTCTACGACCCGGCCGCGCTGGCGGCCGCCTCCGCCCTGGTGCGCCGCCATGCCTGGACCGAATTCGCCGCCCTGCGCCCGCTGGTGCCCCGCACCGCGCTCGACACGCCCTGGCAGAAGGGCACCCTGCGCGACCTGATGCGCGAGGCGCTGGCCATCTCCCGCGACGGGTTGCGCGCCCGTGCCCGCGTGAACGCCAGGGGCCAGGACGAGACGATCCACCTTGCCCCGCTGGAAGCCATCGCCGCCGGCGGGCCGACCCAGGCGGAGCGCTGGCTGGAGCGCTATCACGGTCCCTGGCGCGGCGATGTCACGCAGATGCTGCGCGAAGCGGCGATCTGAGCGGCTTCGGCGTACTATCGCGTTCGTGATGTTGCATGTCGACGAATGTCGACGGAAACGTTAACGCGCCGCTTGTCACGCTGCACAACTAGGAGTTTTATGCGGGCACCCACGCACCCCTGAACGGGAGCCCGTGCCACGTCTGCCAGCCTTCCCTCCGCCGCCGATCCCGTCCTCGTCCGCCTGCGCCTCATCGGCCAGATGGAAGCCTGGACGCTAACCAGCGAAAGCATCCTGCCGACCGGCCGCAAGACCCGCGCGCTGCTGGCGATCCTTGCCCTGTCCTCGCCCCGCCCCGTGCTGCGCAGCAAGCTCGCCGAACTGCTCTGGAGCCGCCGGCCGGAGGAGCAGGCCCGCGCCTCCCTGCGGCAGGAGATCCATCGCCTGCTCGAGGCCCTGCACCCGGTGGGCCAGCAGATCATGTCGGTCCAGCGCGACCACCTCACGCTGCGGCCCGGCACTGTCTGGGTGGATGTGGAGGAGGTGCTGCGCGCCTCCACCAGCAAGCCGCAGGCGCTGTCGCTGCTGGACGGCGAGCTGCTGGAGGACCTCGACGGTGTCGACCCCAGCTTCGACCAGTGGCTGGCCGGCGAGCGCGAGCGGCTGCGCGACCGTGCGCGCGGCCTGGCCGAGACGCTGCTGCGCGAGAAGGACGACCCGGAAACCGTGATCCCGGCCGCCCAGCAACTGCTGGCGATCGACCGCACGCATGAGGGCGCCTGGCGGGCGCTGATGCGCGCCTATGCCAATCGCGGCGAGCGCGGCATGGCGATCCAGGCCTATGAACGCTGCCGCGCCGTGCTGGCCGACATGCTGGACGCCCAGCCTTCCGACGAGACGCAGCGCCTACTGGCCGATATCCGCGCCTCCAGCCCCCCGGCCTCTGCCGCCACGCCGGCCAGGCCCGCCAGCCC
>CANHCJ010000426.1 GCA_947458025.1 Rhodospirillales bacterium
AGCGCCAGCCCCCGCGGCGTCGGCGCCACCCCGCGCGCCGGCCGCACGAAGGCGAACAGCTCCAGCAGGTCGAGGCACGGCATCGCCCCCAGCCCCAGCCGCTTCAGCGTCGCCGGCGCATGCACCAGCAGCGGCGCGCGCCCCTGCACCTGCCGCCCCGCCGCCTCGGCCGGCAGCAGCAGCATCTCGCCATCCTCGGTCAGAACCGCGGCCCGCGCGGCGCCCGCCACCACCGAAGGCGAGTCGGGCAGGGAAACAGGTGGGGGCATTTGCGGCCCTTATAGGCAAACCGGGGGGCGGGGGCGACGAGGAGTTTTCAGCGTTTCAACGCCAAGGGCGCCAAGGACAGGAAGGCAAGGACACCAAGGCGGGCCGGGGCGGCATGATGACTCTTGGCGTCCTTGGCGGAACCTTGGCGCCCTTGGCGTTTCACCCTTGCTTTCCCCACCCCCGCCATTCCTGCCCGAAGGTTCCCCCTGCCCCCCAAATCCACTAGCTTCCGCCCCATGTCCGCCTCAGCCCCCGCCCAAGCCCCCAGCATCCCCCGCGCCTGGCCCTTCGAGGAAGCCAGGAAGGTCGTGGACCGCATGGCCAAAACGGGCAAGGGCCACGCGCTGTTCGAAACCGGCTACGGCCCCTCCGGCCTGCCGCATATCGGCACCTTCGGCGAGGTCGCCCGCACCTCCTGGGTCCGCCGCGCCTTCACCGAGCTCACCGGCCTGCCCAGCAAGCTGCTCGCCTTCAGCGACGACATGGACGGCCTGCGCAAGGTGCCGGACAACGTGCCGAACCGGGAGATGCTGGCCGGCTACCTCGGCAAGCCCCTCACCCGCATCCCGGACCCCTTCAGCACCCATTCCAGCTTCGGCGCCCACAACAACGCCCGCCTGCAATCCTTCCTCGACAGCTTCGGCTTCGAATACGAGTTCGCCTCCTCCTCCGAGTACTACGCCTCCGGCCGGTTCGACGACGCGCTACGCCAGATCCTGCGCAAGCACGAGGCGATCGTGGGCGTCATCCTCCCCACCCTGGGGCCGGAGCGCCGCGCCACCTACTCGCCGATCCTGCCGATCCACCCGGAAACCGGCATCGTCATGCAGGTGCCGCTCACGGTGCTGGACACGGAGAAGGGCCTCGTCGCCTGGACCGACCCCGACACCGGCGCCCGCTACGAAACCTGCATCCTCGGCGGCGGCGGCAAGTGCCAGTGGAAGGCCGACTGGGCCATGCGCTGGCATGCCCTGGGCGTCGACTACGAGATGTCCGGCAAGGACCTCATCGACAGCGTGAAGCTCTCCGGCGCCATCTGCCGCATCCTCGGCAGCGAGCCGCCGGTCGGCTTCACCTACGAGCTGTTCCTGGATGAGCAGGCGCAGAAGATCAGCAAGTCCAAGGGCAACGGCCTCTCGGTGGAGGAATGGCTGCGCTACGCCCCCCCGGAATCGCTCGGCCAGTACATGTACAACCAGCCCCAGCGCGCCAAGCGCCTGTATTTCGACGTGATCCCGAAGGCGGTCGACGAGTACATCGCCAACGCGCTCAAGGGCCACCAGACCCCCGTGGCGGAGCAGCCCGCCAACCCCGCCTGGCACATCCACTTCGGCCGCATCCCGCAGGACGCGCACTCCCCGCTCAGCTTCGCCATGCTGCTGAACCTCGCCAGCGTGGTGAACGCCGAATCGCCGGACATCCTCTGGGGCTTCATCCGTCGCTACAACCCGGCCGCCACGCCCGAGGACATGCCCCTGCTGGCCCGGCTGGTGGAATACGCGCTCGCCTACTACCGGGACTTCGTCCGCCCCGCCAAGCAGTACAAGGCACCCGACGCCACCGACCGCGCGGCGCTCACCGACCTGCTGGCCGAGCTGCGCAAGCTGCCGCCGGAAACCCCCGCCGAGGCGATCCAGGACGTGCTCTACGAGGTCGGCAAGCGCCACCCCTTCCCGGAGCTGCGCGCCTGGTTCGGCTGCCTCTACCAGGTCCTGCTCGGCCAGCAGGAAGGCCCGCGCTTCGGCCAGTTCATCGCCCTCTATGGCCTGCCGGAAACCATCGCCCTGATCGAGGGCGCGCTGGCGCGTACGGAGAGCTGACCGGGGCCGCCCGATGAAACCCTGGCTGCGCCACCTCCCCGCCGTGCTGGGCCTGGCCCTGCTCGGCGGGGCCATCTACGTCGTGCTGAACGAGTTCCGCTCGCTCAACCTGACCGACATCAAGGCCGCGTTGGCCGCCATCCCCTCGGCACGGCTGTGGCAGGCCTTCGGCTGGACGGTGCTGGCCTATGCCATCCTCACCGTCTACGACCGGCTCGGCACCATCTATGCCGGCCGCGCCGTCAGCTACGGCCGCGCCGCCTTCGCCTCCTTCTGCGCCTATACCCTGGCCCACAACCTCGGCTTCGCCGCCGTCTCGGGCGCGGCCGTGCGCTACCGGCTCTATGCCCATTGGGGCCTCACCCCGCTGCAGATCGGCAAGGTGGTGGCGTTCTGCTCCCTCACCTTCATCCTCGGCGGCATGGTGCTCGGCGGCTCCGTGCTGCTGCTGGAGCCGGAGGTGCTGCCCGTCCTCGGCACCCGCCTGCCGCGCTGGATGCTCCAGGCCATCGGCGCCGGCCTGCTCGCCGCCACCGTGGTCTACATCACCCTCTCCCGCCTCGTCGGCCATATCCGCCTGTTCGGCCACGACGTCGACCTGCCGTCCTGGCGCATGGCCATCGCCCAGACCGCGCTGGCCACGGTCGACGTGGTGGTCACCGCCGCGATCTTCTTCGCCCTGCTGCCGCCGGCGGACGGCCTCACCTTCTTCGCCCTGCTCGGCGTCTATGTCGCCGCCTACACCGCCGGCCTGCTCGCCAACGTCCCCGGCGGGCTCGGCGTGTTCGACACCGCCATGCTGCTCGGCCTCTCGCCCTGGCTCGACCCGCCCACCATCGTCGGCGGCATCGTGGTGTTCCGCCTCTACTACTACATCGTGCCGCTGTTCCTGGCCGGCGCGCTCTTCGCCGGCAACGAGATGCTGCTGCGCGGCCGCCTGCTGCTCGGCAGCGACGCCACGCTGCGCGGCGCGCAAACCCTGCGCCGCTGGAGCCAGCCGGATTTCGAGGTCGCCGCCGTGGCCGGCGCGGTCGCCCTGTGCGGCGCCCTGCTGATGGCGCTGGGCGCGATGGACGCGCTGGGCGACTACACCTGGGTCGGGCCGGCCTGGCGCCTGCCCTACTGGGCCCAGGGCCTGTTCCACCCGGCCAGCGAGTTCGTGCCCAGCCTGATCGGCGCCGCCCTGATGGTGCTCTCGATCGCCCTCACCCGCCGCGTCACCCTGGCCTGGGGCCTCACCATCGCCCTGCTGCTGCTGGGCGCCGCCTTCACCGCCGTGCGCGGCGAGCATTTCTGGATCCCCGCCCTGCTGCTGGGTGCGGCCGTGCTGCTCGCCCCGTTCCGCCGCCTGTTCTACCGCCACGCCCGCCTGCTCTCCGGCCCGATGACGATGCGCCGCGCCTCCGCCCCGCTGCTGCTCGCCGGCGCCGTGGTGGTGCTGGCCACCTACGAGCCGCGCCTGACCGTGCTGGCGAAAACCTCCTGGTGGCAGGTCGTGCTCTCCCCGGCCGTGCCCAACGCCGTGCGCGTCAGCGTCGCCCTCGCCGTGCTCGTCGCCCTGGTCGCCATCTGGCGCCTGGTGCGCCCCGGCCGCGTCACCCACGACGCCTGGACCGACGAATCCCGCGCCCGCTACCGCGCCCTGGGCGGCACCCCGCCCGCGGAGGCCGACGGCCTGCTCTGGGGCGAGGCCGGCC
>CANHCJ010000427.1 GCA_947458025.1 Rhodospirillales bacterium
CCGCCGTCCCGGCCCCGCGCCCGCTCGCCGCCGGCCCGGTCTGGACCGACGCCTCCGGCGTATGGCGCCAGGTCGGCGCCGCCTCCTGGTACGGCGGCCGCCGCTGGCAGGGCCGCATGACCGCCTCCGGCGTCCGCTACGATGAGCGCCAGCTCACCGCCGCCCACGCCTCCCTGCCCATCGGCAGCCAGGTCCGCGTCACCGTCGCCGACACCGGCCGCACCATCGTCGTGACCATCAACGACCGCCCCGGCACCCGCAAGCGCATCATCGACCTCTCCCGCGCCGCCGCCGACGAGCTCGGCATCCTGCGCCGCGGCATCGCCATGGTGGAAATCACCCCGGGCTGACCGGCCGGGGAACCCCGCCCCGGGTTCCCCACCCCCCCGATCCGTGGCATCAGGCACGGGTGAACACCGCCGCCCCCCGCCTCGTGCTCTGCGAGCCCCTGCTGCCGGAACAGCAGCAGAACGAAGCCCTGCGCGACCGCGCCCACGTCTCCGGCCCCGCCAGCCTCATCCCGCGCTTCTACCTGGACCTCTACTGGGTGGACGACCGCCACGCCTACCTGCGCGGCTTCCTCTTCGTTGCGCATACCCGCACCATCGCCCTGCGCCACACCGCCGGCGGCACGGAAGAAGCCATCCACCGCTTCCCGCGCGAGGATATCGCCCCCTTCTTCCCCGATTGCGTCGATGCCGACCAGGCCGGCTTCTCCGTGCTGATGCCCTTCCACCCCGGCGCCCCGCTGGAGATCGAGCTGGCCACCACCGCCGGCACGCTGCGCCTGGCCTTCGTGCTCGCCGGCCGCTCCCGCGTCTCGCAAACCTGGAAAACCGAAAGCGCCTACCTCGCCTTCGTCGCCCGCGCCAACCGCGCGGGCGCGCGCATCCTGGAGATCGGCAGCCGCCTCGTCGGCCAGCTCTCCCACATGCGCTCGGAGGATTTCCCGCTGGCCGCCCAGTATGTCGGCATCGACATCCACCCCGGCACCGGCGTGCACGTGGTGTGCGATGCCCACCGCCTCTCGCGCGTCTTCCGCCCCGCCAGCTTCGACTACGCCTTCTCCTCCTCTGTGCTGGAACACCTGCCCGCCCCCTGGCGCCTGGGCCCGGAGCTGAACCGCGTGCTGCCCCTGGGCGGGGAGGTGTTCCACTCCACCCCGTTCTGCTTCCCGCTGCACGAAACCCCCAACGACTTCTGGCGCTTCTCCGACAAGGGGCTGGAACTCATCTTCGGCCCCGACAGCGGCTTCGAGATCCTCGGCGCCGGCCTGGCCTGCGAGGTGCGCTGCATCCCGGAATGGCGCGACGTGCTGCACGAACTGCCGCTGAACCCCGGCTACACCGAAGCCTGGATCCTCGCGCGCAAGGTGGCCGAACTGCCCGACTCCGCCGAAGCCACCGCCGAAACCGCGGCCCGATCGCGCAGCTACCCCAGCCATGAGGACGACGAGGAACAGCGCCGGCTGCTCTCCAGCCAATCCGGGCTGCCTTGGCGCAAGGATCTTTCGAAGATTCTTTAGGAAAGAGTCTTCTTTTTCTGAAGAAAAAGAAGCAAAAAGACTTTACGACTTTTGCGTTCGTCTCTCCCGTTCTGGCGCACGCGAACGGATAAAAGTTTTTTGGTTCTTTTTTTCAAAAAAGAACGCGCTTCCTTGCTTCCACGTCTCGGCCCTGTTAACCACTCCGGCATGAACCGCACCGCCCTGCTGCTCGGCGACGCCACCAAGGCCAGCCGTATCCTCGAAATCGGGCCCAGCCACGCCCCCATCGCGCCCAAGCGCGACGGCTGGAACAGCTTCGTCGTCGACCACACCGACCAGGCCACCCTGCGCGAGAAATACGCCCCCTACCCCGTCGACCGCGACGCGATCGAGGAAGTGGACGCGATCTGGGCCGGCGGCCGCCTCGATGCCGCGATCCCGGCCGAACGCCACGGCAGCTTCGACCGCATCATCGCCAGCCACGTGATCGAGCACATCCCCGATCCCGTCACCTTCCTCACCTCCGCCGAGGCCCTGCTCGTTCCCGGCGGCGCGCTCGCCCTGGCCGTGCCCGACAAGCGCTACTGCTTCGATTTCCTCAAGCCCCACGCCACCACCGGCGACCTGCTGGCCAGCCACGACCCCAACGGCGCCGGCCGCCACACCCCGCGCACCCTGTTCAACCAGATCGCCCACTCCACCTTCGTCCTGGGCGAGAAGGGCGAGGACGTGCCCGCCTGGGGCCAGCACCCGATCAGCCGCATCCGCCTGGTCAGCCCGCTGAAGGAGGCCTTCGTCTGGGCCGACCGCGCCCGCGGCGACGAGTATCTCGACGCCCATGCCTGGCAGTTCACCCCCTGCGCCTTCGAGCTGGCCATCCTGGAGCTGGCCGAGGGCGGCGTGATCGACTGGCACGTGGAGACCATCACCGGCGCCCACGGCGCGGAGTTCTTCGCCACCCTGCGCCGCGGCCGCGCCACCTGGCCCAGCACGGCCGCGCGCGACAACCGCCGCCAGCAGCTCCTGCTCGGCATCCTGGCCGAGCTGCGCGAACAGATCGACTGGATGGCCCTCGGCGGCCTGCTCGCCCGCCCCTCCCTGCCCGCCGATGCCGCCCTGGCCCGCCACATCGCCGACATGCAGGGCGCGCTGTCCGCCGCCGCCGCCCGGCTCGATGTCTTCGGCACCCTGCTCTCCCCGCCCACCGGCGGCCCGCCCGCCCCCGGCTCGCTGGCCGACATCACCCACCGGCTGGAGATCCTGCACCGCCAGGTCTCCAGCATCACCACCGGCGGCGGCACCATGGCCTCCGTCATGGGCTCGCTCGAAGTCCTCAGCGCCCGGCAGGAAAGCCACCAGCTGGCCATCGCCGACGCCTCGCACCTCGCGCTGAACGCCGGCCAGCAGGCGCTGGAAGCCGCCCGCCTGCTCCACGTCGTCTCCGGCCGGCTCGATGCGCAGCAGCAATTGCTGGAGGAGCAGCGCCGGCTGATCACCCAGCAAAGCCACGCGCTGGCGGAAATCCACACCGTCACCAACTGGCTCGGCTACATCCTGCGGCCCTTCGCCCGCTTCGCCATGCTGTTCCGGCGCAACAGGGATTTCTAGGCAAGCGTTCTTCTTTTTCTGAAGAAAAAGAAGCAACAAGACTTTCCGACATGGCACCCGGGGCGCCCTGCTGGCACGCGCGCCAGCGGGGAAAAGTTTTTTGGTTCTTTTTTTCAAAAAAGAACGCGCTTCCTTACCGGATCGACGCGCGCCCCGCGCCATGGTACTGATATCCCACGCTCCACGGCGCCGAGGCCCCGCATGTCCGCCACGCTCCTGCCCCCCTCCCTCCTGCAGCCCGCGATCGGCGACGGCAGCTTTCCCTCCGGCACGCCCATCGCCGTGCCCAGCCCCGACGGCGCGCCGACGGAGCGCGCGGTGGAAACCCTGGCCCGCGGCGACAAGGTGCTCACCCTGGCCGGCCCCGTCGCCATCCGCCACGTCGCCGCCCTGCGCCAGGAGCCGTCGAGCCCGCCGCGCCATCGCCTGATCCCGGTGCGCGTCGCCGCCGGCGCCTTCGGCGAGGGCCAGCCGGTGGCCGACCTGCTGCTGGCGCCGGAACAGCCGGTGCACGTGATGGATGCCAGCCTGCCGCACGGCGCGCTGGTGCCGGTCGGCGCCCTGGTGAACGGCGACACCATCCGCCGCGAGCCGCAATCGGGCGCGCTCTCCTGGGTCCGGCTGGAGCTGGAAACCCCCGGGGTGGTGATCGCCGCCGGCCTGCTCGCCGCCGCCCGCATCGACCCCGCCG
>CANHCJ010000428.1 GCA_947458025.1 Rhodospirillales bacterium
GAGGCAGCATGAGCGGCGCCGCCCCCACCGCCCCCGCGCAAGCCGGCCCGGTGCGCCACCCCGCCCTCATCGCCGGCTGCGCCATGATGGCCACGATGATGACGGTGCTCGACAGCACCATCTCCATCGTCGCCCTGCCCTACATGCAGGGCAGCCTGAACACCACGCTGGACCAGGTCACCTGGGTGCTCACCAGCTACATCATCGCCTCCGCGATCATGACGGCACCTGCCGGCTGGCTCGCCCAGCGCTACGGCCGCAAGAACCTCTTCATCGTCTGCATCTCCTGCTTCACCGGCTTCTCCATGCTCAGCGGGGCCGCGCAGTCGCTGGAGCAGATGGTGCTGTTCCGCGTCCTCCAGGGCATGACCGGCGCCGCCCTGGTCCCGCTCTCCCAGGCCACCATGCTCGACATCTTCCCCTTCGAGCAGCGCGCCAAGGCCATGGCGATCTTCGGCATCGGCGTCATGGTCGGCCCGATCATGGGCCCCACCCTGGGCGGCCTGCTCACGGATGCGCTGTCCTGGCGCTTCGTCTTCTACGTCAACCTGCCCTTCGGCATCATCGCGGTCACGGGCCTGGCGCTGTTCATGCCGAAAACCCCCACCAAGCCCGACCTGCGCTTCGACTGGACCGGCTTCGCGGCCCTGGCGCTCGCCATCGGCATGCTGCAGCTCATGCTCGATCGCGGCCAGACCGAGGACTGGTTCGATTCCAACGAGATCATCGCCAAGGCGGTGCTCGCCGGGCTCGGCTTCTACCTGTTCCTGGTGCACATGTTCACCGCCCAGAAGCCGTTCATCCCGCCGGCCATGTTCAGGGACCGCAACTTCACCGGCGGGCTGGTGATGATGCTGTTCACCATGGCGATCCTGCTCTCCAGCTCCGCCCTGCTCGCCCCCTACCTGCAGAAGCTCTCCGGCTATCCCGTCGCCGACACCGGCCTGCTGCTCGCCCCGCGCGGCATGGGCACGGTCTGCGCCATGCTCATCGCCGGCAAGCTCGGCACCCGGGTGGACCAGCGCTGGATGATCGGCTTCGGCCTCGTCGTCCTCGGCTGGGCCCTGCGCGACATGAGCACCTGGACGCCGGAGGTCCCCATCCCCACCCTCGTCGCCGGCATGGCGATCCAGGGCTTCTGCATGGGCTGCATCTTCAACCCGCTGACCGTGCTGGCCTTCACCACCCTGCCCCCGCAATACCGCGGCGATGCCGCCGCCCTGCAGGCCCTCGCCCGCAACATCGGCGGCGCGGCCGGCATCTCCGTCACCTCGTTCATGCTCGTCAGCGGCATGCAGGCCTCCCATGCCGGGCTGTCGGCCACCGTCACCCCCTACGCGCGCCCCATGCACCCCTCGCCGCTCACGGCGGAGCTGTACGACCCCGGCACCCCCCAGGGCGTGGCCCGCCTCAACGCCATCGTCAGCCGGGAGGCGGCGATCATCGCCTACAACAACGACTTCCGATTGCTGAGCTACCTCACCCTGCCCTCGCTCGCCATGCTGCTGCTGATCCGCCGCGCGAACCCGCCGGCCACCGCCGCCCCCGCGCGCTGATGCCCCCCCGCTGATGCCCCGCATGCGCCGCAAGGCGGACCTGCCCAGCAAGCCCTGCGCCGCCTGCGCCCGCCCCTTCGCCTGGCGCAGGAAGTGGGCGCGCGACTGGGAGGCGGTGAAATTCTGCTCCGACGCCTGCCGCCGTCTTGCGCGATCCGGGGGTACGGCCGCACCCTCCGCCGCCGAGTCCGGGAGGGAACGCTGATGGCCGTGAACCGCAAGAAGATCCTGCTGCCCACCGAAATGGCCCGCGCCGGCTGGGCCGTGCTCGATGGCCGCGACGACCTGGAGCCGGTGGCCTTCGGCCCGGAACTCTCCACCGAGGCCTTCCACGAGATGCTCGCCACCGCCGCCGGCGTCGCCCTCTGGGGCCGCCCCTTCCCCGCCGCCGCCGTCGCCGCCGCCCCGCACCTCGAAGTCGTCAGCCGCATCGGCGTCGGCTACGACGCGGTGGACGTCCCGGCCCTGTCCGCCCGCTCCATCCCGCTCTTCATCGCCGGCACCGCCAACTCCGTCAGCGTCGCGGAACAGGCGCTGTTCTTCATGTTCCACCTCGCCCGCAACGGCACCGCGCAGGACCGCATCGTCCGCGAGGGCAACTGGCCCGGCAAGTTCGCCCACAAGATGTTCGACCTCTACGGCAAGACGCTGGTGATCGTCGGCTTCGGCCGCATCGGCACGCGCCTGGCCGCCCGCTGCCGCGCGCTGGAGATGGACGTCCACGTCCACGACCCCTTCGTGGCGCCCGACATGATCCGCGCCCGCGGCTGCACCCCCGCGCCGGATCTCGACGCCGCCCTGGCAAAGGCCGATTTCGTCTCCATCCACTGCCCCAAGAAGCCCGACACGATCGGCCTCTTCAACGCCGCCCGCCTGGCGAAGATGAAGCCCGGCGCCTTCCTGGTGAACACCGCCCGCGGCGGCATCATCGACGAGCCGGCGCTCCACGCCGCCCTCACCACCGGCACCCTCGCCGGCGCGGGCCTGGACGTCTTCGAAACCGAACCGGCGCCCAAGAACCCGCTCTTCGACCTGCCCAACGTCATCCTCGCCCCCCACATGGCCGGCGTGACGCAGGAGGCGCTGGACCGCATGGCGGTCGCCTGCGTCCGCAACATCCTCTCCGCCATTGACGGCCGGCCGGAAGCCGAGAACGTGGTGAACAAGGACGTCCTGAAGTGACCGACGGCACCCTCACCATCGGCACCAAGCGCTACTCCTCCTGGTCCCTGCGCGGCTGGCTGGCGGTCAGGCTGGCCGGGCTCAACGTCGCCGAAACCGTCATCCCGCTCGCCGGCGGCGCCACCCCCGGCATCAAGGCCGTCTCCCCCGGCGGCACCGTGCCCTACCTGGAACACCAGGGCGCGAAGCTGTGGGAGAGCCTGGCCATCTGCGAATACTGCGCCGAATTCGCCCCCAGCCTCTGGCCCGCCGACCGCATCGCCCGCGCCCATGCCCGCGCCATCGCCGGCGAGATGCATGCCGGCTTCCGCGAGCTGCGCATGGCCATGCCGATGAGCCTCTACCGCGCCGGTGCGGCCGGAACATGCCTCACCGAGGGCGCGGCCGCCGACATCGCCCGCATCGCCGCCCTCTGGGCCGACACCCGCGCCCGCTTCGGCGCCGGCAGCCCCTACCTCTTCGGCGCCGCATTCACCAACGCCGACGCCATGTACGCCCCCGTCGCCTGCCGCCTCCTCACCTACCAGCCCCCCCTCCCGCCCGCGGCGCAGGCCTACTGCAACGCCCTGCGGGCCCATCCGCTCATGGAGCAATGGTACGCGGAAGCAGCCCAGGAGCCCGCCGAATGGCACCTGGAGAAATACGAAGCCGCACCCCAGGGATGACCACGCCCGGCCTGGCCACCGGCCTCGACCATGTCGGCGTCGCCGTGCCCGCGCTCGATGCGGCCGCGGCGGAATGGGAAGCCCTGGGCTTCGCCGTCCAGCCCCTGCTGCCGCACCTGCACGCCGGCGCCCCCACCGGCACCGGCAACCGCAACATCATGCTGCGCGAAGGCTACATCGAGCTCCTCGCCACCATCGACCCGGCCAGGCCCAGCGCCACCATCGCGCGCTTCCTCGCCCACCACCCCGGCATCCACGTCCTCACCCTGGCCACCGACGACGAGGAAGCCGCCCAGGCCCGCCTCCAGCGCGCCGGCTTCGCCGCCACCGTCTCCCGCTCCAGCCGCCCCGCCCCGCCCGCGCCCGGCGAGGC
>CANHCJ010000429.1 GCA_947458025.1 Rhodospirillales bacterium
CGCCACCGCCCTGCCGGCGGCGCTGGCCAGCACCGGGCAGCAGAAGGCGCTGCTGATCGGCGTGGTGCTGGCCCATGCCGCGCTGCTGGCCGAGGCGCGCGGCTTCGCGCCGCTGCTGCTGCTGGACGAGCCGGCCGTGCATCTCGACCCCGCCCGCCGCGCGGCGCTGTTCGCCGCCCTGCTGGACCTGCCGGCGCAGGTGTTTCTCACCGGCACCGACGAGGCCGCCTTCGCCGGGTTGCGCGGTGCGGCGGAGCTGCTGCGCACCACCGGTTCGGGGCTGGAGCCGGACCCGGATTTCACCCCTCCCATGCCCCCCTGACGGGCCGGGAAAACTGGCCAAATCCAAGCAAATGCGCTAGGTTGCGAGCTTCCCTGAGAAACCCCGGAGCACCCTTTCGGCATGACCGAGAACGCCGAGCCGAAGCCCCCTGCCGTCCCCCCTGGCGCCACCCCCGACAACGACGCCTACGATGCCGCCTCCATCTCCGTGCTGCGTGGCCTGGATGCCGTGCGCAAGCGCCCGGGCATGTATATCGGCGACACCGATGACGGCTCCGGCCTGCACCACATGGCCTTCGAGATCATCGACAACGCGGTGGACGAAGCCCAGGCCGGCTTCGCCGACCGCGTGTCGCTCACCCTCAACGGCGACGGCAGCGTGACCGTGCGCGACAACGGCCGCGGCATTCCGACGGACATCCACCCGGAGGAAGGCGTCTCGGCGGCCGAGGTGGTGCTGACCAAGCTGCATGCCGGCGGCAAGTTCAACCAGAACTCCTACAAGGTTTCCGGCGGCCTGCACGGCGTGGGTGCGGCGGTGGTGAATGCGCTTTCGGAATGGATGGAGGTGCGCATCTGGCGCGCCGGGCAGGAGCATTTCATCCGCTTCCGCCACGGCGATGCCGAGGCGCCGCTGAAGGTGGTGGGCCCCTCCGACGCGCCCGGCGGCACGGAGGTGACGTTCAAGCCCTCTACCGGCACCTTCACCAAGGTGGAATTCGATTTCGCGGTGCTGGAGCGCCGGCTGCGCGAGCTGGCCTTCCTCAACTCGGGCCTGGCCATCGTGCTGCGCGACGAGCGCCACGCCGCCGCGGCGGAAGCGCTGTTCCACTACGAGGGCGGGCTGGTGGAGTTCGTGAACTGGCTCGACCGCGCCAAGACCCCCGTGCTCTCGCCGCCGATCAGCGTGGCCGGCGGCGGCACCGGGCCGAACGGGGACATCAAGGTGGAGCTGGCGCTCTCCTGGAACGACAGCTTCCACGAGACCATGCTGGCCTTCACCAACAACATCCCGCAGCGCGACGGCGGCACCCACCTGGCCGGGTTCCGCGCCGCGCTGACCCAGGTGGTGTCGAAATACGCCGAGGGCATGGGCAAGAAGGACAGCCTCGCCCTGGTCGGCGAGGACATGCGCGAGGGCATGACCGCGGTGCTCTCGGTGAAGGTGCCGGACCCGAAGTTCTCCAGCCAGACCAAGGACAAGCTGGTGTCCTCGGAGGTTACGCCGGTGGTGCGCGCCGCCGTGGCCGATGCCGTGGGCCACTGGTTCGAGACCCATCCGAAGGAGGCCCGCTCCATCATCCAGAAGGTGATGGACGCCGCCGCCGCGCGCGAGGCCGCCCGCAAGGCGCGCGAGCTCACCCGCCGCAAGGGCGTGCTGGATGTCTCCACCCTGCCCGGCAAGCTCGCCGACTGCCAGGAGCGCGACCCGGCGAAGTCTGAGCTGTTCATCGTCGAGGGCGACAGCGCCGGCGGCTCGGCCAAGCAGGGGCGGGACCGCAAGAACCAGGCGATCCTGCCGCTCAAGGGCAAGATCCTGAACGTGGAGCGCGCCCGCTTCGACCGCATGCTGGGCAGCGCCGAGATCGGCACCCTCATCACCGCGCTCGGCACCGGCATCGGCCGCGGCGAGCCGGAGCAGGGCGGCTTCGACCTCGGCAAGCTGCGCTATCACCGCATCATCATCATGACCGACGCGGACGTGGACGGCTCGCACATCCGCACCCTGCTGCTGACGTTCTTTTTCCGCCAGATGCGCCCGCTGATCGACCGCGGCCACCTGTTCATCGCCCAGCCGCCGCTCTACCGCGCCAAGCGCGGCAACGAGGAGCGCTACCTGAAGGATGACGACGCGCTGGACAGCTACCTGCTGGACAAGGCGCTGGCCGAGGCGCGCTTCACCTTCGGCAGCGGCGAGGTGATGGCCGGCGACGAGCTGCGCGGCCATTCCGGCTTCCTGCGCCTGGCGCATGACCGGCTGCGCCGCCTGGGCGCCCCCGGCGGCATCCCGATCGCGCTGCTGGAGCAGGCCGCCATCCTCGGCGCGCTGGCGCCCGACGAGAACCGCGTGAACGCGGTGGCCGCCGACCTCGCCGCCCGGCTCAACGCCGTGTCGCTGCCGGCCGAGCGCAGCTGGGTGGTGGCGGCCAATGCCGGGGGCGGGCTCACCATGGGCCGCATGGTCCGCGGCGTGCAGGAGCGCTACACGCTCGACGCCGCCGCGATGCGCAGCGCCGAGGCGCGCTGGCTGAACGACCGCGCCGAGGAGCTGGGCCGGCGCTATGGCGCCCCCGCCCTGTTGGCGCTGGACCGCACCGAGGCCATCGCGCACGGCCCGGCCACCGCCTTCGAGCGCATTATCGCCCAGGGCCGCAAGGGCCTTTCGATCCAGCGCTTCAAGGGCCTGGGCGAGATGAACCCCGACCAGCTCTGGAAAACCACGCTCGACCCCGCGGTGCGCACGCTGCTGCAGGTAGAGGTGGGCGACACCGAGGATGCCGAGGGCGTGTTCTCCACCCTCATGGGCGACGTGGTGGAACCCCGGCGCGAGTTCATCGTCGGCAATGCGCTGAAGGTGGCGAACCTCGACGTTTAGCGATAAGCCCGATCGGCTCGATCAGAGCCGATCGGGCCGCGGTAGGGGCTCCTTGCGGATCGTCACCGAGGCCTGGCCGCGGTTGTTCTCGTAGAAGCAGGTCCGCACCCCGGAACGCCCGCCGGTCGGCAGCCAGTAGATCGCGTCGTTCAGATACAGATACAGCTCCCCCGTTGCCTGCGCCGTGAAGCGGGCCACCAGCCGCTGATCGAGGCGCTGGCCCAGCGCCTGCGTCGCCGCCTGGGCCGTCGCGTCGTCGATCCGCCCCTTGTCGTCGAAGCGCGGCGTGAGGCCCGGCACCGCCGCGGCGGCATCGGCCGGGCGCGGCGCCCCATGCCGGTCCCGGTCCACCGCCGGCACCTCGGTCCGGTCCAGCGACAGCAGCGGCCACTCGCTCCCGCCCTTCCCGGCGATGCCGGCGATCGGCTGGAACCACTCGGCATTCCACCAGCGCCGGATCGGCAGCCCCAGCGTATGGACGCTCCAGAGCGAGTCCACCCGGAAACCGCCCACGCCGGAGATCACGGTGCTGTCGAAGAACGGCTTGGTCACGTCGATCCAGATCGTGTAGCTGGCGCCCTTCTCCACCACCACGCCGGAGCGCCAGCACAGCGCGGCAGCATCGAAGCCGTCGCGCCTTGTCTTCGCGCCATCGGCCAGCGGCGCCGGCGCCGGTCCCGTGCCGGGCGGGAGGCAGAACGGCGCGCCGGGCGAGGCGGCGAAATACGTCACCATCGTGCGGCTGCCCGCAACCAGCAGCCCGCCCAGGGCGGCGAGGATGAGCAGGCCCGGAAGCACATACTTCGGCACCGGCCCGAACACGCGCCGCGCCACCGGGCTCTCGCGCAGCCGCCGCGCCATGCGCAGGGAGCGGCTGCCCGCGGCCGAGGC
>CANHCJ010000430.1 GCA_947458025.1 Rhodospirillales bacterium
CGGCGCCAGGTCCAGTGCCACCACGAACGCCTCCGCCACCCCCGCCGAGCTCCAGCGCCGCGCCTGCCCCGCCGCCACCAGCGTCGGCAGCAGGTATCGCGCATCGGTCACGAAGCAGATCGCGCACCTGGCCATTGCTACATCGCCAGGATGCGCCGCGGGTCGCAGCGCCCGCGCAACAGGTCGCCCAGCGCCAGCAGGTTGCCGCGCAGCCGCCCGCGCCGGTCGATGAACGGCTCCGGCCGCGGCGCGTGCAGCAGGTTCGCACCCAGGTTGCGCACCATGCTCCACAGCGCCCGCCGCCAGTCGTAGCTGCCCTTGCGCGCCAGGTACACCGGGTTGGCGATCTGCGAATACCCCAGCCGCAGCCCCGACGTCCGGCCAGACTTCACCCCCAGGTGCACCCCGCGCGCCGCCGGAATGCGCAGGATGCGCCCATGCCGCGCCAGCCGCCGGCACAGATCGATATCCTCGTACCAGCCGTACAGCGGCAGGTCCGGGTCGAACGCCAGCCCATGCGCCCGCATCGGCGCCAGCCGCAGCACCATGTTGCAGCCATAGGCGTTGTACACCGCCACCGGCGGCTCCCCCGGCGCGGCCCCGCCATCCGCCGCCAGCAGCGCCCGCCCCTCCGCCATGCCCAGCCCCGGCCCCTTGATCCCGTCCGCGACCACATGCCCGGTCGCCGCCACCAGCAAGGGATCGGCCAGGAACGCCGCCTCCATCGCCGCCAGGAACCCCGGCGCGGCCAGGAAATCATCGTCCAGGAACACCACCAGGTCGCAATCGCCGATCGCCGCCAACACCGCGTTGCGCTGGCGGGAGGTCCCCAGCGGCGCAGTGATCAGCTCCGCCCGCCCCGCCTCCAGCCCATCCAGGTCCCCCGCCGAGGCCCCGCACACCACCACCCGCTCCGGCGCGCGGACCTGCCGCCCCAGCTCGGCCACGGCCTCCCGCAGCACGGCCGCCCGCCCGGTGGTCACGATGCCGACCGCGATGCGCAGCTGCCTGCCCCTCTCCTGCGAACCCGCCCGCATGCTATCGCAGGCCCCACCGGCGCAACAACCGCGCCGCCCGCCTCAGGCGATCTCGGCCAGCAGCTTGCGCCGGATCGCATCCATCAGCGTCGCCGTGTCGCGCACCGGCAGCACGAAGCACGCCGGCCCGCCCACCACCTCGCGCGCGAAATAGTCGTCCAGGTACGGGTCGTTCTCCAGCACCGGCAGCCCGTTGATCGTGATCCCCGCCGCCACCGCCGCATCGCGCGCCGCCGCCACCGGCCTGCCATCGTTGTTCCGCCCATCCGCCACGATGTCGATCACCCGCCGCACCGCCGGCGGCGCCACCCGCAGCAGGTGGTCATGGCAGAAATCGATCACCCCGGAGATGGAGGTGAACCCCGTCCCCGGCCGCGGCGCCGTGCGCAACGCCCGCGCCCATTCCGCCGCCGTCTCCGGCCCGTCCACCACCCGCCACGGCACCGTGTAGCTCTGCCGGTCCTGGTTCGACCACGCCACATAGGCCAGCGCCGCCCGCCCCCTCGGCAGGTTCCCCAGCGCCGCCACGAATTGCGGCGAGGTCACCGCCTGCGCGTGCCCCTCGATGTACATCGCCATCCGCTCGTTGCTCACGCTGCCGGAGCTGTCCACGGCGAACACCAGCGCCAGGTCCACCTCCGGCCCTTCCCGCCCGCTCATGCCCCCTCCCGCCGCCTTGCCCCCAGCCTACACCAGGCGCCCCCGCCGTGCCGCCCCGCATCCGGGGGCCTTGACGCGCGCGCGCCCCCGCCCGACCCTCTCCGCATGACCCAGGACGCACTCGCGCTGCACCGCAGCCTCCTCACCATCGACACCCACATCGACATCCCCTTCCCCGAAGGGCCGAGCTTCTTCGAGGAAACCAGGCGCAACGTCGACCTGCCGAAGATGAAGCGCGGCCACATGGCTGCCGGCTGCTTCGCCGCCTATGTCGCCCAGGGTGCGCGCACGCCCGAAGCCAACGCCGCCGCCTTCGCGCGCGCCACCGCCATGCTGAAGGCGATCCGCGACATGGGCGCCACCAACCAGGGCGCGCGCGTCGCCACCACCGCCGACGAGATCGAGCAGGCCCACAAGGACGGCGTCACCATCATCGTCCCCTGCGTGGAGAACGGCCACGCGCTCGGCGGCCACGTGGAAAACCTGCGCGCCTTCAAGGAACTCGGCGCCATCTACATGACGCTCACCCATTTCGGCCACAACGCGCTGGGCGACAGCTCCAACCCCCGCGCCGAACTCGGCGACAAGGAGGAGGAGCACGGCGGCCTCTCCGAGCTCGGCCGCCAGGTCGTCGCCGAGATGAACCGCCTCGGCATGCTGGTGGACATCGCCCACACCTCCAAGAAAACCATGATGCAGGCCGCGAAGCTCTCCCGCACCCCGGTCCTCTCCACACATTCCTGCATCAAGGCCCTGTGCGACAACGCCCGCAACCTCGATGACGAGCAGCTGGACCTGCTCGCCAGCGTCGGCGGCGTGGTCCAGATCACCGCCGTGCCCGGCTTCCTCAAGACCGGCGGCAAGATCGAAACCGTCACCGTGGCCGATTACTGCGACCACGTGGACTACGCCGTGAAGCGCATCGGCCTCGACCATGTCGGCCTCAGCTCGGATTTCGACGGCGGCGGCGGCTTCACCGGCTGGCGCGACGCCAGCGAAAGCCCCAACCTCACCGCCGAGCTCGCCCGCCGCGGCTACGGCCCCAGCCAGATCGAGGCCCTCTGGGGCGGCAACTTCCTGCGCCTGCTGCGCATCGCGGAGAAGTCGGCGGGCTAAACAAGCGCCTTCTTTTTCTGAAGAAAAAGAAGCAAAAAGACTTTCCCCGTTTGCGCCCGCTCCTCCCGGCGCAAACGGGGAAAAGTTTTTTGGTTCTTTTTTTCAAAAAAGAACGCCTTCCTTCCTTCCCCCCGTGACATCCGCCCCAACCCGCCGCACCATCCCCCCTTCCAAGCAGAGGGGGACCCCGCGATGACCGAACTCTGGCAGCTCGACGCCGTCGACCTCGCCCGCCTGATCCGCACCGGCCGCGTCTCCGCCACCGAGGCCACCAAGTCCGTCCTCGCCCGCATCGACGCCATCAACCCCACCGTCAACGCCATCGTCCGCCGCCTCGATGAGGAAGCCCTGGCCACCGCCGCCGCGGCCGACGCCGCCCAGGCCCGCGGCGACGCCCTCGGCCCGCTGCACGGCGTGCCCGTCACCACCAAGGTCAACACCGACCAGAAGGGCCACCCCACCGACAACGGCGTGGAGCAGTTCCGCGACCTCATCGCCCAGGAAGACGCCCCCCTGGTCAAGAACTTCCGCGCCGCCGGCGCCGTCATCGTCGGCCGCACCAACACGCCCGCCTTCTCCATGCGCCTGTTCACCGAGAACGCGCTGCACGGCAACACCATCAACCCGCGCGACCGCCGCCACACCGCCGGCGGCTCCTCCGGCGGCGCCGGCTCGGCCACCGCCGCCGGCTTCGGCCCCATCCACCACGGCAACGACATCGCCGGCTCCGTCCGCTACCCCGCCTACTGCAACGGCGTCGTCGGCCTGCGCCCCACCCCCGGCCGCATCCCCTCCAACAACCCCAGCGCCTATGGCGGCCGCGCCATCGGCGGCCAGCTCATGGCCGTCCAGGGCCCCCTCACCCGCTCGGTGCGCGACGCCCGCCTGGCCCTTTCCGTCCTCGCCGCCCCCGACCGCACCGACCCCCGCTGGGTCGATGTCCCCCTC
>CANHCJ010000431.1 GCA_947458025.1 Rhodospirillales bacterium
CGGGCCGATCCGGCGCGCAACGTGGTGTGGCTGCGCGACCCGATGGCGGCCAGCGACGACATGGCGGTGGCGGTGGACGAGCTGCGCCTGGCCCAGGTGTGGGGCGGCGAGGCCATCCTGGTGCGGCGCGAGCGCGGCGTGACCTTCGAGGACGAGCCGTTCAGCTTCGCCTGGCTCGCCCGGATGGTGTGGCTGGAGAAGCGCGTGCTGCGCGACGTGGTGCTGGGCTCGATCGTGCTCAGCGTGCTGGCGATCGCGCCGCCGATCCTGGTGATGGTGGTGATCGACAAGGTCGTGACCTACCAGAGCATGAGCACGCTGGCGCTGATCTCGCTGTTCCTGCTGGTGGCGGCGCTGTACGAGACCTACCTGGGCTATATCCGGCGCCAGCTGATCCAGATCGTGGCGACACGGCTGGACACCAAGCTGTCGCTGCACGTGTTCCGGCGGCTGCTGGGGCTTTCGATCGACTATTTCGAGCGCACCCAGACCGGCGCGATCCTGTACCAGGTCGGGCAGATCTCCAAGGTGCGCGACTTCATGACCGGGCGGCTGCTGTCGACGCTGCTCGACTTCGTGACGCTGCTGGTGATGGTGCCGGTGCTGTTCTGGATCAGCGTGCCGCTGACCTGGATGGTGATCGGGGCGGCCGGCATGGTGGCGCTGATCATCGTGGTGTTCCTGCCCGCGGTGCGCGCCGCCTACGCGAAGTGGATGGAAGCGGAAATCCAGCGCAACACCGTGATGGTGGAGACGGTGCACGGCATCCGCACCGTGAAGTCGCTGGCGCTGGAGCCGCAGCAGCGCGAGATGTGGGACCAGAAGGTGGCCACCGCCTCGGCCCGCAAGCAGGCGCTGGGCGACATCTCCAACTGGCCGCAGACGCTGGTGGTGCCGTTCGAGAACTTCATGAACCGCGGCGTGCTGCTGGTGGGCGCCTATTTCGCCGTGACCGGCGACATCGCGGTGAGCATCGGCAGCCTGATGGCCTTCATGATGCTGTCGGGCCGCGTGGCGCAGCCGCTGGTGAGCACCGCCAAGCTGGTGGAGGACCTGGAGGAGACCCGCGCCTCCGTGGCGCTGGCGGCCAACGTGCTGAACAACAAGCCCGAGACCAACAACCCCGGCGCCGGGCTGCGGCCGCGCTTCGAGGGGGCGATCAGCTTCAAGGGCGTGGACTTCACCTATCCCGGCTCGCGCAACCCGGCGCTGCAGGAGATCAGCTTCGAGGTGCCGGCGGGCACGATGCTGGGGCTGGTGGGGCGCTCCGGTTCCGGCAAGAGCACGATCACGCGGCTGCTGCAGGGCATCAACCGCGAGTACGAGGGCTCCATCAAGATCGACGGCACCGACCTGCGCGAGATCAACCTGGCGCATCTGCGCCGCAGCTTCGGCGTGGTGCTGCAGGACAACTTCCTGTTCCGCGGCACGATCCGCGAGAACCTGCTGGCCGGGCGGCCGGGCCTGACCATCACCGATGCGGTGCGCGCGGCAAGGCTGGCCGGCGCGGAGGAGTTCATCGAGCGGATGCCGCAGGGCTATGAGACCTGGATCGAGGAAGGCTCGCCCAACCTTTCCGGCGGGCAGCGCCAGCGCCTGGCGATCGCGCGCGCGCTGATCCACGATCCGCGCCTGCTGATCCTGGACGAGGCGACGAGCGCGCTGGACCCCGAGAGCGAGGCGCTGGTGAACGCCAACATCCAGCGCATCGCCCATGGGCGCACGATGCTGATCGTGTCCCACCGGCTGTCCTCCCTGGTGGATTGCCACAACATCCTGGTGCTGGACCAGGGACGGGTGGTGGATATCGGGCCGCACAAGGACCTGCTGGAACGCTGCTCCGTCTATCGCCAGCTCTGGCTGCAGCAGCACAGGCACATGGAGTCCACCGGCAAGCCGGCGGCGCCCAAGCCCGTGCTGGCCCAGGGCGACAACTGAGCGGAGGACGCATCCATGGCCCAGTCCCCCTCCCCTGCCCCTTCCCCCTCGGGCGCCGGTGCCGCCGCGGCGCTGGCCGCGCAGCGCGACGCGGTGACGCCGATGCTGCTGGAATACCAGTCGCCGTCCGCCGCGCTGATCGAGCAGCGCGTGCCGGCGGCCAGCCGCTATACGCTGTGGGTGCTCGCCTCCATGTTCGCGGTGGCGCTGGTGCTGATGGGCACCGTGCCGATCGACCGCGTGGTGGTGACCCAGGGCAAGGTGGTGACCACCAAGTCCAACATCGCGATCCAGCCGCTGGAGACCGCCATCGTGCGCTCCATCGACGTGCGCGAGGGCCAGATCGTGAAGGCGGGGCAACTGCTGGCGCGGCTCGATCCCACCTTCGCCACGGCGGATGCCGATTCGCTGGCCACGCAGGTGGCGAGCCTGCAGGCCGAGGTGGACCGGCTGCAGGCCGAGGTGGACGGGCGCTCCTATGTCGGCGACGGCTCCGCGCCCAGCCAGCTGCAGAGCCTGATCTTCACCCAGCGCAGCGCCGAGCGGAACTTCCGGCTGGAGAACTTCCGCCAGCGCATCGACGCGGTGCGGGTGCGCGTGGCCCAGGCGATGGCGGACGTGGAAAGCTACACCGTGCGCCTGAACGTCTCGCGCCAGGTGGAGGCGATGCGGGTGGAGCTGGAGCGCCAGGCGGTGGGCAGCCGGCTGAACACCTTCCAGGCCCTGCAGGAGCGCAACGAATCCGCCCGCCTGCTGGATGCCGCGCGCTCCCAGGCGATCGGCAGCCAGCGCGAGTTGGAGGCGCTGATGGCCGAGCGCGACAGCTACGTGCAGCAGACGCGCAATGAGTCCTCCCAGCAGCTGACCGAGCAGGGCCGCCGGCTTTCGGAGGCGCGGGAGAACCTGAACAAGGCCCGGCTGCGGCGCGACCTGGTGGAGCTGCGCGCGGACCGCGACAGCATCGTGCTGAGCGTGGCGCCGGTGAGCGTGGGCTCCGTGATGCAGTCCGCCGAGCAGTTCCTGATGCTGGTGCCGCTGGATGCGCCGCTGGAGATCGAGGCGGTGGTGGACGGGCGCGATGCCGGCTTCGTCGGCTCCGGCGACACCGTGACGATCAAGTTCGACACCTTCCCCTACGCCATCTACGGCACCGCCGAAGGGCGCGTTCAGGTCGTGAGCCCGGACAGCTTCCGCAACCCGAACGAGGACCGGCAGCGCCAGCGCGGGCCGCGCGGCAACCAGGATTTCGGCGCCAGCTACTACCGCGCCCGGATGTCGATTGACGCGCTGAAGCTGCACAACCTGCCGGAGGGCTTCCGGCTGAGCCCGGGCATGCCGGTGACGGCCGACATCAAGATCGGCCAGCGCACGGTGCTGGCCTACCTGTTCTCGCGGGTGGTGCCGGTGACCACCGAGGGGCTGCGCGAGCCATGAGGAGGCTGACGATGACGCAGGCCCGGACCAGGATGGGGCACGGCTGAGCATGTCGGGATCGCTGCGCCGGCTGGCGGGGCTTGTCTCCTCCGCTGCCGGGAAGATCAAGCGGGGCAAGGCCCTGCTGGAAGAGGGCAAGCCCTCCGAGGCGTTCAAGCTGCTGGCGCCGGTGGCCCAGGCGGGGCATGCCGAGGCGGAGTTCCTGGTGGCGCGCTGCTACCTGGAAGGGCGCGGCGTGCCACCGAGCGCGGCGGAGGGGGCGCGCTGGCTGGAGCGTGCGGCCGGGCGCGGCTTCCTCGAGGCGCAGTCGATGCTGGCCGCGCTGTACCTGCGCGGCATTCCCGGCATGGAGCCGGGCGCGGCGCTGCAGGGCGAGGCCGGGGCGC
>CANHCJ010000432.1 GCA_947458025.1 Rhodospirillales bacterium
CGCCCCCCGCCGCACCCGGCCCGCGCCCCACCGCGCACCCCTGCCGTTTTTCCAGGCCCCTCCGGGTGCACCCGACGCACGCCCAATTTGTTACGATATACTAACATTACGGAAAAAGAAAACGGGCCCCGCCGAAACGGAGCCCGCCCAGTCGCTTAGGCGTCGAACTTGATCAGGTTCCGCAGCGGAGCGCCCGACTTCAGCTGGGCATACCCCTCGTTGATCTGCTCCAGCTTGATATGCCCGGTGATCAGGTGGTCCAGCTTCAGCCGCCCCTGCTTCCACAGCGTCAGCATCCGCGGCATGTCCACCCGGAACCGGTTCCCACCCATGGAGGTGCCCTGGATCTTCCGGTCGCGCAGGAAGTCCGCACCATGCAGCTCGATCTTGGTCCCGTACGGCACCATGCCGATGATCGTCGCCACCCCGCCTGGCCGCAGCATCGCGAAGCTCTGCTCGGCGGTCACCTTGTGGCCGATCGCCTCGAAGGAATAATGCACCCCGATCCCGTCCATCAGGTCCTTCACCGCCGCCACCGCATCCACGTTCGATGCGTTGATTACGTCGGTGGCGCCCATCTGCTTGGCCACGTCCAGCTTGGAGGACACGGTGTCGATCGCGATGATCCGCGAAGCCCCGGCCACCGCCGCCCCGTTCACCGCCGAAAGCCCGATCCCGCCGCAGCCGATCACCGCCACCGTGGCCCCGGGCTCCACCTTGGCCGCGTTGAACACCGCGCCCACGCCCGTCACTACGCCGCAGCCCACCAGCGCGCCGATGTCCAGCGGCACGTCCTTGTCCACCTTCACCAGCGCGTTCTCATGCACCAGCATCTGCTCCGCGAAGGAGGAGAGGTTGGCGAACTGGTGCACCACCTGCCCCTTCCACGAATAGCGCCGAGCGGCACCGGGCAGCAGCTTCACCTCGGTGTTGTCGCAGATGTTCGGCCGCCCCGTGGTGCAGTTGGCACAGGTGCCGCAGAACACCGAAAGGCAGGAGATCACGTGGTCGCCCGGCTTCAGGTAGGTCACGTCGGACCCGACAGCCTCCACCACGCCCGCGCTCTCATGCCCCAGGATCACCGGGGTGGGGTACGGGTACAGCCCCTCCATCATGTGCAGGTCGGAATGGCACAGCCCGGCAAAGGCGGTGCGCACCAGCACCTCGCGCGCCTTGGGCTTGGAAACCTCAACCTCTTCGATCGTCAGCGGCTGGTTCGCCTGGTGCAGGATCGCTGCGCGCATATCCGTTTTCTCCCTCGTATCCCCGCAGCGTAGGGCGGGCTTCAGCCCGCCGACAAGCCCCCCAGCCTTTCCGGAACCAGCGCAATCGCCGCCTCCTCCGCATTGGCAAAGGCCAGCCGGATATGCCGCCCCTGGCCGGGCCCGAAGAACGGTCCCGGCAGCCCCATCAACCCCTTCTCGGCTGCCAGCGCCTCCGCCGCCGCCATCGCCTCCGGCGCCCCCTCGGGCAGCCGCAGATAGGCGAAGTAGCCACCCAGCGCGTCCACCTTCCAGTCATTCACCCCGGCCATGGCGCGGGCAAACGCCGCCGCCCGCCCGGCCATGATCGCCTTGTTCCCCTCGCGCCAGTCGCGCAGCCCCTCCACGGCCCAGGTCAGCGCCGTCTGCGCCGCCCGCGGCGGGCAGATCTGCATCGTGTCCAGCACCTTGGCCAACTGCTCCCGCAGCGCCCCGCCGCAGGCAATCGCCCCCACCCGGTGCCCCGGCACGCAGTAGGCCTTGGAGAAGGAATACAGATGCACCAGGTACTCGCCCCAGTCGGGATCGCCGAACAGCCCGTGCGGCGCCGCCTCCCCCGGCAGGAAGTCGCGATACGTCTCGTCCAGCACCAGCCACAGCCCCCGCGCCCGGCACAGCCGCGCGAACGCCGCGATCACCTCGGGCGGATAGATCGCCCCGGTGGGGTTGTTCGGCGTCACCAGCACGATCGCCCGCGTCGCCGGCGTGATCAGCCGCGCCGCCTCCTCGGGATCGGGCACGAACCCCGCCTCCGCCCGGCAGGGCAGCGGCACCACGCCCACCCCCTGCATCCGCAGCGCCATCTCGTGGTTGAAATACCACGGCGCCGGCAGCATCACCGCCGCCCCCGGCTCGGCAATCGCCGTCATCGCCATCCCGAACGCCAGGTTGCACCCCGCCGTGATCGAAACCTCGCCCGCCGAGAACGCCGCCCCATACCGCCGCGAAAGATCGCCGGCCAAGGCCACCCGCAGCGCCTCGTCGCCGAAGATGTCGCCATAGCTCGCCCCCGCCCGCGTCCCCGCCGCCTCGGCCAGCCTGGCCAGCAGGTCGGGATGCGGCGGATACCCCGGCACCGCCTGCGTCAGGTCGATCGCCGGCCCCGCCTGCCCACGGTAACGCGCCGCCCAGGCCCGCGCGGCCGGGATCGGGGGGGCGCCAATGGCACGAACGAGGGGGGACGATGCGGTCATGCCCTAGCGTCGCACCTCATGGAGCACATGCCCAGCCTGCCCCCGCCCGATCTCCACCAGCCAGGAAGGCGGCTGCCCCGCCAGCAGCGCATCGTACAGCGTGCCCTCCGGCAGGTCGTGCACGATCGAGCCCGCCCTGGGCCGCGGGCAGAACAGCACCAGCTCCACCCCCGCCGCCTGCAGCGGCGCGATGCCATTGCCCCGCCACGCCTCGCGCAGCCGCAGGAAGTTCCCGGCGCTGCGATGGTACAGCGAGCCCACCGTCTTCACCTGCGTGCGGTACAGGATCTCCGGCACGTCGTTCACGTCGCTCAGCACCACCCGGCCGGGATGCGGCAACAGCAAGGGCACCGCCGCCTCCACCGGGCAGGCCGCCCCCGGCGCCCCGGCCGGCGGGGCGGAGGGCCTGGCCAGCGTGCTGCCCAGTTGCGGCAGCAGGATGAACACCACGATCGTCCCCACCCGCGCCAGCGCCGCCCGGCTGCCCGCCAGCGCCGCCGAAAGCCGCGTCAGCACAACCGGCAGCAGCGCCGCGGCCAGGCACGCGGGGTAGGAGGCGAAGCGCACGTGCTGCACACTGAACGCCACCAGCGCCACCGCCGCCACCGCGCCCGCCAGCGCCGCGAGGTTCCCGGAGCGCACCGCCAGCACCGCGATCACCACCGCCCCGGCAACCCCGCCGGAGAGATACGTCAGCCAATCCGCCAGCCCCCGCACCGGCGCCATCTCGGCGATGCCGCGGAAGAACAGCGCCCCCGTCGCCTCGTCCAGCAGCCCCTCCGCCCCGCGCAGCAGCCCGGGGAACAGCGCGATCCACAGCCCCACGCACACCGCCCCCGCCGCGCACTCCACCGCCAGCCGCGGCCAGCGCGCAAGGGCCAGCCGGTCCACCCACCAGGTGCAGCAGGCGGCCAGCGCGGTCGCCGCCGCCATGGCGAGGTGCAGGGAGCTGATCCGGTCCGGCAGCGCCGCCCAGCGGTCCGGGCGCGGCGGGTCGGCCGAGAGGATCAGCGCCACCGCCAGCAGGAAGCCGAACCCGGCCTCCCGTACCACGCGGCGGGCGGCATTGCCCGGCGGGCCCTCCAGCCAGGCGATCCAGACCAGGCCGAAGGCCAGCAGGATGAAGGGCATCGCCTCCGGCGTGAACCAGATCCCCACCGCCGACCACGCCCCCATGGCGATCCCGGCCCCCTTCGGCGGATCGGCCATCGCGCCGCGCAGCGCCCAGCCGCCCAGCATCGTCACCACCACCATCAGCGCCCCGTGGTGGTGCAGCACCCCCGGGATGCCGTACCCC
>CANHCJ010000433.1 GCA_947458025.1 Rhodospirillales bacterium
CATCGGCGCGCTGCGGCTGGCCGGCGCCCTGCCGCCGCTCGCCGCCCAGCCGCTCTACATCGATCCCCCGGAGGCCAAGCTCCCGGCCGGCGGCCTGCGCCCCGCCCCCGTGCCATGACCGCCCCCCCTGGATGGGAACGCGCCGGCCCCGCCCACGCCGCCGCCCTGGCCGCCATCCACCACGAAGCCTTCCCCCCCGGCCAGCGCTGGGGGCCGGACGCGATGGCGCTGCAGCTCGAACTCCCCGGCGTCTTCGCGCTCTACGACAAGCGGGGCGGCATGGTCATGGCCCGCGTCGCCGCCGGCGAGGCGGAGATCCTCACCCTGGCGGTCCTGCCCGAACAGCGCCGCCAGGGCCTCGCCCGCGCCCTGCTGATGGAAGCCGTGCGCCAATGCGCCGCCCTCGCCGCCGAGGCGCTGTTCCTGGAGGTCGCCACCCGCAACGCCCCCGCCCGCGCGCTCTATGAAGCCCTGGGCTTCGCGCAGGTCGGCCTGCGCCGCGGCTACTACGCCGATGGCGACGACGCGCTGGTGATGCGCCTCGCCCTCACGCCGTCGCCCGCAAATCCTGGATAACGGTGCCGGCCGCCAGCACCTCCGCCTCGTGGCCCGGCTCGCGCTGCGTCTCCAGCAGCGCCGCGTCGTACCACTCCCGCATCGCCGGCAGGTCCAGCAGCCGCCGCGCATAGGCCGCCGCCGGATCGCTCAGCACGAGCCCGTAGCTCTGCACCCGGAACGCCACCGGCGCGAAGAACGCATCCGCCGCCGTGAACGCCGCCCCGGCCAGGAACGGCCCGCCGAACCGCGCCAGCCCCTCGCTCCACAGCTCGTCGATCCGCGCCACATCCTGCGCCAGCGCCGGCGAAACCTCGTGCAGCCGCACCCGGATGCCGCAGCTCATCCCGCAGATGTTGCGCAGCGTGGAGAACCCGCCATGCATCTCCGCCGCCGCACAGCGCGCCCAGGCCCGCGCCGCCGCATCCGCCGGCCACACCCCGGCATGCCGCTCGGCCAGGTATTCCACGATCGCCAGCGAATCCCACACCACCGCCGCGCCGTCATGCAGGCACGGCACCGTCCCGTTCGGCGCGAAGGCCCGGAACGCCGCCCGGTTGGAGCCCGGCGCGAACCAGCGCATCTCCTCCGCGAAGCCGATCCCCAGCGTGCGCATCAGCACCCAGGGCCGCAGCGACCAGGAGGAGTAGTTGCGGTTGGCGATGAACAGCCGGTACGCCATGCGCGCCTACTTCAGCGTCTGGAGGAAAGCGATCAGGTCCGCCCGCTGCGTGGCGTTGCGCAGCCCCACATAGGCCATGGTGGTGCCCGGGATCATCTCGCGCGGGTTCACCAGGTACTTGTCCAGCACCTCCGGCGTCCAGGTGATGTTGGCGTCCTTGTTCGCCGCCGAATAGCGGAACCCCTCCACCTCGCCGGACTTGCGCCCCACGATCCCGTGCAGGCTCGGCCCCACGCCGCGCTTGCCCGCCTCGATCCCATGGCAGGCGCCGCACTGGATGCGGAACACGCGCGCCCCGGCCTCGGCATCCCCGGCCACGGCCGCCCCGCCCGGCAGCACCAGCGCGGCAAGGGCGGCGATCAGAAGAAGGCGCATCGGAAGGCTCCCGGTCGAAACAGCTCGCCCCGAAAATAGGCGCTTACAGGGATTCCGCCAGCATGCACTCCACGGTGCGCCCATGCACCGTCCGCGCGGCCTGCAGCGTGGTCCGGCACCCCGCCTGCGCCGAGGGGCAGCGCGGATGGAAACGGCACCCCGGCGGCACGTTCGCGGGATCGGGATAGGAATCGCCCAGCCCCACATCCGGAATCCCCAACCCCGGCTCCGGCGTCAGCACCGAGGCCAGCAGGGCGCGCGTGTAGGGATGCGACGGCCGGCGGAACAGGTCGTCCGTCTCCGCCCGCTCCACCACGCGGCCGAGATACATCACCGCCACCTCGTCGCAGATATGCTCCACCACCGCCAGGTTGTGGCTGATGAACAGCAGCGTCAGCCCCAGGTCGCGCCGCAGCTCCGCCAGCAGGTTCAAAATCTGCGCCTGCACGCTCACGTCCAGCGCGCTGGTCGGCTCGTCGCACACCACGATGCGCGGCCGCAGCACCAGCGCACGCGCAATCGCCACGCGCTGCCGCTGCCCGCCCGAAAGCTGCGCCGGCTGCCGCCGCCCCTGCTCCGGCGTCAGCCCCACCCGCGCCAGCATCTCGTGCACGCGCTTCGTCCGCTCCGCCTCGCCCACCCCCTGCGCCGACAGCGGCAGGCCCACGATGTCCGCCACCGTCCGCCGCGGGTTCAACGACGAATACGGGTCCTGGAACACCGGCTGGATCAGCCGCGCCCGCTCCCGCCGGTCCATCCCCGCCAGCTTGCGCCCATCCACCAGAATGTCGCCGCCGGTCGCCGGATGCAGCCCCAGGATCAGCCGCGCCAGCGTGGACTTGCCGCAGCCGCTCTCACCCACCACGCCGAAACACCCGCCCTGCGGCACCGCGAAGGACACCCCGTCCACCGCCCGCACGAAGCGCGGCGCAGAGAACATGCCGGTCCCCTGCCGGAACACCTTCTCCACATTGCGAACCTCAATGGCCGCCGTCATGCCACGGCCTCCGCCGCCAGCCGCGAAGTCCAGTCGGCCCCCAGATGGCATTCGTAGCGATGCGCCGCCGTCTTGTCCCGCAACGGCACATCGCCCGCCGAACAGGCCGGCATCGCCTGCGAACACCGCTCGCGGAACGCACAGCCCGTGTAGCCGGGCCCGATCTTCGGCACCGTGCCCGGGATGCTCCCCAAAGGCTCCCCACGCGCGATCTTGCCCGGCACCGGCACGCAAGCCAGCAGCCCATGCGTGTAGGGATGCGTCGGCTGCCCGAACAGCTCCGCCGCCGGCCCGCTCTCCACCACCCGGCCCGCGTACATCACGCTCACCCGGTGCGCCATGCGCGCCACGATCCCCAGGTCATGCGTGATCAGCAGGATCGCCAGCCCCAGCTCCTGCTGCAGCTCCTGCAGCAGCCGCAAGATCTGCGCCTGCACCGTCACGTCCAGCGCCGTGGTCGGCTCGTCCGCGATCAGCAGCTTCGGATCGCACATCAGCGCCATCGCGATCATCACCCGCTGCCGCAACCCGCCCGAAAGCTGGTGCGGATACTGCGCCAGCCGCATCCCCGGCGCCGTGATCCCCACCCGCCCCAACAGATGCGCCGCCCGGTCCAACGCCGCCGCCTTCGAGCCGCCGCGATGCCGCACATACACCTCGGCCATCTGCGACCCCACCGTGTACGCAGGGTTCAGGCTCGTCATCGGCTCCTGGAAGATCATCGCCATCGCGTCGCCGCGCAGCTTGCCCATCTCCCGCTCCGACAGGCCGGCAATCTCCCGGCCCTCGAACCGGATCGCCTCGGCCGTGCGAACCGCCCCCTTGGCCAGCAAATTCATCACCGCCAACGAGGTCACGCTCTTGCCGCAACCACTCTCGCCCACCAGGCAATGCGTCTCGCCACGGGCCACACTCAACGAAATCCCACGAACCGCCTGCGTCCCGTTCCCGAACCGAACGCGCAACCCCTCCACCTCAAGCAGCGCGCTCATGCGACGCCTCGGGCCGGCACGGGGCGGCGGAAGGGAAGGCAAGGCCAGGGGCTCTGCCCCTGGACCCCGCTGGGGCCGGCGGCCCCAGACCCCGGGACCTGTTCCGCCTTCGGCGGGGAGGGGCCGTCGAGGCGGTGGAGAGACCCGGG
>CANHCJ010000434.1 GCA_947458025.1 Rhodospirillales bacterium
CCACCAGCCCGCCGGTGCAGCTTTCGGCGGTGGCCACCATCACGCCCGCCGCGCGGCAGCGCGCCAGCAGCGCAGCGGCCTGCGCCAGCACCGCCGCCTCGATCACGCCGGCGGCTCGCCGCCCGTGATCTCCGCCAGCATCCGGAAGAAGCCGCGCTTGCGCTCGCTGTTGATCCCCCAGTCCACCGGCAGGGACTGGTAGCCCTCCACGAACCCCTCGCGCAGGCGCCGGTAGTCGAAGAACCCCCAGCCCACCCCGCCTTCCACCGCGGCGGCGAAGTTGTTGTCCGGCGCTTCGAAATCGTAGTGGTCGTCCTCGTTGAAGAAGATCGGCTGGCCGCGATAGGCCGGGCTCGCCCGCGTGGCCGCCACCTGGGCGCGGATGCCGTCCGGATGGTCCACCCGGTTGCCGTGCAGCAGGATGTAGTCGCTGGCCGCCATCAGGTGCTCGGGCGGCACCACCCCGCCCTTGAAGCTGGTGCTCGCCGCGATCCCGGGCGCACGTGCCTTGGCCAGCGCGATCAGCTCCCCGCAGCGCGGCGGCTTGATGATGTCGTGGCTGAAGGCCGGGATGTCGATCTCGTTGCCGATTTCCAGCAGCACGTTGCCGAACCCGCCGGCCGCCAGCCAGTCGCACGCCTCGGTGGTGGCCCGCACCACCGCCGCCTCCCCGGTGAGCGAGCGCGCCGCCGCGCCGTAGAACAGCCCCACATTCACCACCATGCCCAGCGCATCCGCCGCCCGGATCACCTCGGCCAGGCGGTCCAGCGCATCGGGGTAGGGCGCCCCGTCCGGCGCGAAGCCGGAGAGCTTCCACGGCTGGTGCCACGAATACCCCTGTGGGCTGCCGCCCTGCAGGTTCACCGCCACCGCATCCAGCCCGCAGCGGCGATATTGCGGCAGGGCGGCGATGAACTCGCGCGTGTTGCGCTCGGCACTCCACGGCCCGTCGGCATATTCCCAAACGCCGATCGTGCCCGGGTTGCGGTCGTTCACGATGGCATTGGCCATGCGCGAGACGAACAGAAGCCCCTCGATCGAACGCCCGCGGAAGCTGCGCCCGGCATGCGTCGGCACGCCGTTCCGCAGGAACTTCTCGCCCTCGATGCCGATTGTCGTCGCCATCCCGTCCTCCCCCGTTCTAGCCAGGCAGCGCCGCCATCGGCACCGCGAACACCTCCGGCCAGGCCAGCTGCGCCAGCCGCACCAGGCCGGCGGCCAGCAGCCCGGCGATCACGTCGTCGGCCATGATCCCGGCCGCGCCCTCCTGCCGGTCCGCCCAGCCCACCGGGCCGGGCTTGAGGATATCCAGCGCCCGGAAGGCAAGGAAGGCCAGCACCAGGGAGGGCAGGTTCCATTCCGCCCCCGGCGGCAGCAGCGCCAGCGGCAGCATGGCGATCCACAGCCCCGCCACCTCGTCGATCACCACCCAGCCGGGATCGTCCGCCACCTGGCAGGCCTGCACCGCCCACAGCCCGCCCATCGTCGCCATCGCCGCGGCCAGCGGCAGCAGCGCCGGTTCCAGCGCCAGGATCGCCATGCCCACCGCCAGCGCCGCCAGCGACCCCGCCGTGCCCGGCGCCACCGGGAACAGCCCGCTGCCCCCGAAGCTCGCCACCCAGAACGCGCCACCCCGCTTCACGGCCCGTGACGTCATGAAGCGAGAAACCCGTCCAGCACGCCTGCCACCTCCGGCTCGCCCAGATGCGGCGCATGCCCCACCTCCGGCAGCGCAACATAGCCCATGTCCGGCCGCGCCGCGCGCATCCGCGCCACCGTCGCCTCGGTCAGGATCGTGCTGCGCAGCCCGTGCACCAGCAGCACGGGCACGCCCTCCAGCGCCCCGAACAGCGGCCACAGCGGCGGCGCCGGGCGGCCGAGCAGCTGCGCGATGCGGATGTCCCAGCGCGGATGCCAGCGCCCGTCCGCCCCGGGCGCGTAGGTGAGCCGCGCCATGCGAAGCCACTCCGCCTCGGTCTTCAATGACAGGTCCGGCAGCCGTGCGCGCAGCAGCGCGGCCGCCGCCGCCTCGTCCGCCGCCGCCGGATCATGGCCGACGAAGCCGCGCACCATCTCCACGCCCGCCGCGCCGATCTCCGGCCCGATGTCGTTCAGCACCACGCCCGCCACCAGCCCCGGCCGCGCCGCCGCCAGCCCCATCGCCAGCAGCCCGCCCATGGAGGTGCCCACCACGATGGCGCGATGCAGGTGCAGCGCGGCGCAGGCATCCATCACGTCGCGCAGGCAGGCCTCGGGCGCATAGCGCGCCACATCCTTCGCCCGGCCGGACCCGCCGCGCCCGGCATAATCGGGCGCCACCACGCGCCGCCCGGGATGCCGTGCGGCGAGGTCCTCGAAATCCAGCCCCGTGCGCACCAGCCCGGGCAGGCACAGCAGCGGCAGGCGGCCATCGTCCTGCCCCCAGCAATGAACCTTCAGCGCCAGCCCGTCCCAGGCGGAAAGCGTCGTCACCGCCTCAGCGCAGCCACGGCGCCAGGGGATGCGGATGCGCCCCGCCCGCGGCACCGCCCATGCGCGCCCGGTAGATCACCGTGTTCTCCACCACGCGCTGCACGTAGTTGCGCGTCTCGGAGAACGGGATCAGCTCGATCCAGTCCACGATGTCCACCCCCGGCTGGCGCGGGTCGCCGTTCAGCTCCAGCCACTCCACCACCCGCCGCGGCCCGGCATTGTAGCCGGCGGCGGCCAGCGCCAGGTTGGCGTCGAACTGGTCCAGCAGCCCGCGCAGATAGGTGGTGCCGAGCCTCATGTTCAGCGCCGGATCGCCGGTGAGCGCCGGCAGCGGCGGGGCGGCGATGCCCAGCCCCTTCGCCACCGCCACCGCCGTGCCCGGCATCAGCTGCATCAGCCCGCGCGCCCCGGCATGGCTCACCGCGGCGGCGTCGAAATTGCTCTCCTGGCGGATGATCGCCATCGTCATCGCCGGCTCCACCGCCTCGCCCGGCACGCCCGGCAGCACCGGCCAGCCGGCCTCCGGCAGCATCACCCCGTCCCGCCCGGCGCGGCGCGCGATCGACACCGCCGTCTCCGTCAGCCCCAGCCCCGCCGCCAGCCGTGCCGCCAGCGCCCGGTCCGGCGCATCGGGCGAAACCTCATACAGCTGCAGCAGGAACGGCGCCGCCCGCCGCCGCTCGCCCCAGGAAACCAGCAGCGCCGCCGCCCGCGCCAGCTCCCGCCCCGCGAGATCCAGCGCCTGCGCCGCATCGGCCTGCGGGTCGCGCTTGGCGGCCATCCGTGCGGCGAAGGCCCTGGCATCGCCATCCAGCGCCAGCGCCGCGAGCTGGCCATAGTACGTGCTGGTCCATGCCGAGGCCCGCGCGAAGGCCGCGCGCCGCTCCGCCTCGCCGGGGGCCGCGCGGCCCAGCCAGTACAGTGCCCGCCCCTGCGTGATGGCGGAGCGCGACACCCCGGCCAGCGTGCGGAAATGCCCCGCGGCCGTGCCGGCATCCTTCAGCCGCCGCAGCGCGATGAACCCGGCCAGGAACTCCGCGTCCATCAGCGCCTCGCCCTGCTGCGCATGCCCGGCCGCCAGCGCATAGGCCCCGGCATCGTCGCCCTGGCGCAGCCGGCGCCGCGTCATCAGGTTGCGCTCGTCCCAGAACTGCCCCCGCCGGGCGATGGGCACCGCCCGCTCGGCGGCGGCGCCCTGCGCCTTCCACAGCGCCACCGCCTCCTCGTCGCGCCCCACCCGGCGCAGATGGCGCGCGAGATCCAGGAACAGCGCCG